>JBBSVE010000015.1:0-32434 GCA_038233815.1 Rhodobacterales bacterium | reverse complement strand
CCGTGCGGTTGACCGCATAGACGAGCGCCAGCATGCCGAAGGAAAAGACCAGCAGGATGCCCGAGAGCAGATGCGCCTCGGCGTAGCGGATCGTCTCCACCTGCTCGTAGATCGCGATGGAGATGACCTTGGTGCGGCCGGGAATGTTGCCGCCGACCATCAGCACGACGCCGAACTCCCCCAGCGTATGGGCGAAGGTCAGCACCGCCGCCGTCAGGTAGCCACGCCGGGCCAGCGGGAGGGTCACGCTCGCGAACCGGTCCCACGGGCCTGCGCGCAGCATCGCGGCGGCCTCCGTCGGGGCGGTGCCCTGCGTCTCGAACGCGGCTTGCAGCGGTTGCACGGCGAAGGGCAGAGAGTAGAGGATCGAGGCGAGCACGAGCCCGGTGAAGGAAAACGTCAGCGTGTCCCCCGTCAGGCGCAGCCAGAAGCCGCCGAACGCAGAGGCCGGACTGAACAGGAGCAGGATGTAGAATCCCAGAACCGTCGGCGGCAGCACGAGCGGCAGGGCGGTCAGCGCCTCCACCAGCGGGCGGGCGCGGGTGCGGGTGCGCGACAGCCAGAGGGCAAGGGGGGTGGCGAGGAACAAAAGGCAGACGGTGGTGACGCCGGCAAGCTCCAGCGACAGCCTCAGGGGGGCGAGGGCGGCCGCAATGTCACCTGCCGTCACGGGGCGCTCACCGGGGGATGCCGTAGCCCGCGGCCTCGATGATCGCCTGCGCGGGGGCCGACGTGAGGTAAAGCATGAAGCCCTGCGCAGCCCTGTTCTCCGCCCCGTGGCGCAGCAGGATCGCATCCTGCCGGATCTGCGGGTAGAGCGCCGGCGTCACGATCCAGCGCAGCCCGCCGTCGTCCGGCCCGAGCGCCGATGCCGCGATGAACCCCGCCTCGGCAGCACGGCTTTTCACGAGCGCGAAGGCCTGCCCGACATTCTCCCCCGTCACGATCCGGTTCTCAAGCGCGCCGGTCAGTCCCATCCCTTCGATCGCGGCGACGGTGGCCTTGCCGTAGGGCGCGAGATCGGGGTTTGCGATGGCGACATGCCGCACGTGCGTCAGCGCGGCCTTCGGGTCGGCATCCGGCGAGGCATCGGGTGCCCAGAGCGCCAGACGACCCTCGGCATAGGAGACGGGGACGCCGTGTCCCTCGCCCTGCAACCTCAGCGGCGTTGCCTGATCCGCCGACAGCATCAGATCGTAGGGCGCGCCCGATCCGATCTGGGCATAGAGCTTGCCGGTCGAGCCGGTCGTGACCTCGATTCGGTCGCCGGTCTGCTTCTCGTAGGCGGCGGACAGGGTCTCTGCCGTCGTGGCGAAATTCGCGGCGACGCCAGCCAGTGCTGTTTCGGCCGCCGCGGGCGTGGCAAGCGTCAGGAGGAGCAGGGCGAGGCGGATCATGTGCGGCTCCTTGTGCCGGTCCTGCGGGGACCGAGTCGGCGTTGGATATTGACGCGGGCGGCGGGGTGCAGGCAATAGCCGGGATGGGAGGCGGGTGCGCGCCGTCTGAGGCAGGAGGACCGATGGACAGCTTCCAGTTCGCCGTGGAGGCCCGCGACGGCCACGCGCGCCAAGGCCTCATCTCCACCCCCCGGGGGCAGATCCGCACCCCCGCCTTCATGCCCGTGGGCACCGCCGCCACCGTCAAGGCGATGCGCCCCGAATCGGTGCGCGAGACCGGCGCCGACATCCTTCTGGGCAACACCTACCACCTGATGTTGCGGCCCACGGCGGAACGGATCGCGACGCTGGGCGGGCTCCACCGGTTCATGAACTGGGACCGGCCCATCCTGACCGATTCGGGCGGATTTCAGGTCATGAGCCTCTCCAAGCTCCGCAAACTGACGGAGGAGGGTGTGCGCTTCGCCTCCCACATCGACGGCTCGAGGCACATGCTGACGCCGGAACGGAGCATGGAGATCCAGCGGCTTCTGGGCTCCGACATCGTGATGGCGTTCGACGAATGTCCCGCGCTGCCCGCGACCGACGATGCCGTGGCGGCGAGCATGCGGCTTTCCATGCGCTGGGCCGCGCGGTCGCGCGAGGCGTTTGGGGACCGGCCGGGGCACGCGCTCTTCGGCATCCAGCAGGGCGGCGTGACGCAAGCCCTGCGGGCCGAAAGCGCCGAAGCTTTGCGCGCGATCGGGTTCGATGGATACGCGGTCGGGGGCCTCGCGGTTGGCGAAGGGCAGGCGGCGATGTTCGGCGTGCTGGACTATGCCTGCGACATGTTGCCCGCGGATCGCCCGCGCTACCTCATGGGCGTGGGCAAGCCTGATGATATCGTGGGCGCAGTGGAACGCGGTATCGACATGATGGACTGCGTGCTGCCCTCGCGGTCCGGGCGCACCGGGCAGGCCTTCACGCGGCGTGGCGCGGTCAATCTGAAGAACGCGCGCCACCGCGACGACCCCCGCCCGCTGGACGAGGCGTGCCGCTGCCCCGCCTGCTCGGGCTATTCCCGCGCCTACCTCCACCATGTCGTGCGCGCCGACGAGATCCTCGGCTCCATGCTGCTGACGTGGCACAACCTGCATTACTATCAGGAGCTTATGGCCGGTCTTAGGGACGCCATCGCCACCGCGTCGCTTGCCGCTTTCGTGGCGGCATTCCACGCAGCCCGTGCGACAGGCGACGTGGACCCGATCTAAGAGTCATGGCCCGCAAACCCTCTGTGACAATCCGCCCCGACTGCGTTAGGCGGGGCGCATGACCCTCACCGTCACCGATCTTTCCATCCAGCGGGGCGGCCTGCCGCTGCTGGAGGGTGTGAGGTTCGTCGTGGCACCGGGGGAGGCGCTGATCCTGCGCGGACCGAACGGGGTGGGCAAGACGACGCTGCTGCGCACGCTGGCGGGATTGCAGCCGGCGACGTCGGGAACCATCGACGCCCCGGCGGAGGGAATGGCCTATGCGGCCCACACCGACGGAGTGAAAGCCGTGCTGACGGTGGACGAGAATCTGTCATTCTGGTCAGGTATCTACGGATCCAATCTCATGAACCGCGCGAAGTCCGCGATGGACCTTGATGCCTTGGGCGAGCGGCGCGGCGGAACCCTCTCCGCCGGGCAGCGGCGGCGCGTCGGGCTGGCGCGGCTGATCCTTGCCGGGCGGGGCTTGTGGTTGCTGGACGAGCCGACGGTGTCGCTCGATACGGGTTCCGTCTCGCGCCTGATGGCGGTGCTGGAGGCGCACCGCGCGGCAGGCGGCATGGCGGTGATCGCGACCCACCCGGATCTCGCCCTGTCCGGCGCGCGGAGCCTCGATCTCGGGCGGTTCAAGGCGCGACCCTCGGCGGCGTTCGGCGGCGCGGAGGGATTCGAATGACGGCGCTTTTCCTGCGCGACCTCCGTCTGGCGCTCCGCGCGGGCAGCGGGTTCGGTCTGGGGCTCGCGTTCTTCCTGCTGCTTGCCGTGCTCGTGCCCCTGGGCGTCGGGCCGGAGCCTGCGCTGCTGGCCCGGATCGCACCCGGGATCCTCTGGGTCGGCGCGTTGCTCGCGTGCCTCCTGAGCCTCGACCGGATCTTCGCACTCGATGCCGAGGACGGCTCGCTCGATCTGCTGGCCACCGCACCGGTGCCGATGGAGGGGGTCGTCGCCGTCAAGGCGCTCGCGCACTGGATCGTGACCGGTCTGCCGCTGACGCTGGCGGCACCGGTCATGGCGCTTCTTCTGAACCTGCCCGCGCCGGGCTATGGCTGGCTTCTGGCGGCGCTCGCACTTGGCACGCCCGCGCTATCGGTGATCGGCGCGTTCGGGGCGGCGGTGACGGTGGGGCTCAAACGGGGCGGGCTGTTGCTGTCGCTTCTGGTGCTGCCGCTCTATGTGCCGACGCTGATCTTCGGGGCGGAGGCGGTCCGGCGCGGGGCCACGGGCGGCGATGCGGCGACGGCGCTGATGCTGATGACGGGGGTGACGCTGGGTGCCGGCGCGCTCTTGCCGTTCGCCGCGGCTGCGGCAATCCGCATCAACCTCCGGTGAAGGATCTGCTGTATGCTTGTGGCCGGAGAATGGAACGTCTAGCAGAACCGCATGTCGCTTTGGGAATATGCCAACCCGCAGAAATTCATGGCGCTTTCGGGGCGCCTGCTGCCGCCTATCGCGGTCGCGGCGGCGCTTTGCGTCGTCACCGGCCTGATATGGGGCTTTTTCTTCACGCCGGACGACTACCAGCAGAAATCGACGGTGAAGATCATCTACCTCCACGTGCCCGCCGCGATGATGGCGATCAATGCCTGGGGAATGATGCTGGTCGCCTCGCTGATCTGGCTGGTGCGGCGGCATCACGTCTCGGCGCTGGCCGCGCGGGCGGCAGCACCCGTGGGCCTCACGTTCACGGCCATTGCGCTCGTGACCGGCGCGCTTTGGGGGCAGCCGATGTGGGGGACATGGTGGGTCTGGGATCCGCGGCTGACCTCGTTCCTGATCCTCGCGCTGTTCTATATGGGCTACATCGCGCTCTGGTCGGCGGTGGAGGATCCTGACACGGCGGCGGATCTCACCTCGGTCCTGTGCATGGTGGGGTCGGTCTTTGCGGTGCTGAGCCGGTATGCAGTGCTGTTCTGGAACCAGGGTCTGCATCAGGGGGCGAGCTTGTCGATGGACCGGGCCGACCATGTAGCCAACGTGTTCTGGTTTCCGCTCATGGTCTGCATCGCAGGCTTCATCCTGACCTTTCTGGCGCTCGTCCTTGCGCGCACGCGGACCGAGGTGCGGGCCCGGCGCCTGTCCGCGCTGATCGCGCGGGAGAGGATGGCGTGATGCCCGATCTTGGCAAATATGCGCCCGAGGTGTTGGGCTCCTACGGGCTCGCGATCGTGCTTTTGTGCGGCGTGATCCTGCTTACATGGTGGCGGGGGCGGGCAGTGCGCCGCGCGCTGCGGGCGGTAGAGGCACAACAGAGGCGACACGATGGCTAGAGTGCTGATGATCCTTCCGCCGGTACTTTTTGCGGGGCTTGCGACGCTGTTCGTCTTCGGTATGAACCGGGGCGATCCCGACGCCCTGCCGTCGGCGATCGTGGGCCGCGAGGCGCCGGCGGTCGCGGTGGCGGCGATGGCAGGCTTGCCGACCTTCGACAACGCGGCGCTTCGGACTCCGGGTGTGAAACTCCTGAATTTCTGGGCCAGCTGGTGCGCGCCCTGCCGGGCTGAGCATGGCGTGCTCGAAGGTCTCGCCGCCGAGGGGGTGCCGATCTATGGCGTCAACTACAAGGACTCGGGGGATAACGCCGCCGCCTATCTGGCGGAGCTGGGCAATCCCTACCGGGCCATCGGGGCGGATGGTGGACCGATGGCGCTCGACTGGGGCGTCTACGGGGTGCCGGAGACCTATTTGATCGACGGCGAGGGGCGTGTGGTCCTGCGTTTCGCGGGGCCGCTCACCAAACGCGATATCGAGGGCACGCTTCGGCCCGCGATGGAGACGGCGGCGAAGTAGCCATTCCGATTCAGCCAAGGAGCCGCAGGAAGATCAGGGCCGTCATCCCGATCAGCGCCGGGCCCCACGGCGGCCCTTGCACATCACTGCCCCGGGGACTTGCGCGCGCCAAAGACATCTCGATTGCGGTTCGTCGGGGGGTGGAGGGTTCGGTTCGCATGTCGCGGTCCTGTCACGTCAAGCCTCGCGCGATCATGGCAGCGAGAACTTAACGCGAGCCTATGGATCCCCGGCTCGACCAAAAAAAGGCACCCCGGAGGGTGTCTTTTCCATCTACCAGGGCCGGAGGTCAGGATGCCTTGGCAAGGTCTCTCAGCACGTAGCTCAACACGCCGCCATTCTCGACATATTCGATCTCGATGGCAGTATCGATCCGGCACTTCAACTCGATCTCCATCACGGCGCCGTCCTTGTGGGTGATCCGGCAGGGCACCAGGGAGAGCGGCTTCAGCCCCTCCGCCAGACCCGAAATCGACACCGTCTCCTCCCCCGTCAGGCCGAGGCTCTTGCGGGTGTCGCCGCCTGTGAACTCGAACGGGATCACGCCCATGCCGACGAGGTTGGACCGGTGAATTCGCTCGAAGCTCTCCGCGATCACGGCCTTGACGCCCAGCAGCGCCGTGCCCTTCGCGGCCCAGTCGCGGCTGGAGCCTGCGCCGTATTCGACGCCGCCGAAGATCACCAGCGGCGTCTCCGTCTCCGCGTAGGCCATCGCGGCGTCGTAGATCGACATCTGCGCGCCGTCCGGGCCTTTCGTGTAGCCGCCCTCGACGCCCGATAGCATCTCGTTGCGGATCCGGATGTTGGCGAAGGTGCCGCGCATCATCACCTCATGGTTGCCGCGGCGCGAGCCATAGGAGTTGAACTCCCGCGGCGCCACCTGCCGCTCCGTCAGATATTTCCCGGCGGGCGTGCCCTCCTTGAACGATCCGGCGGGGGAGATGTGGTCGGTCGTGATCATGTCGCCCAGCATGGCCAGAACGCGCGCGCCCTCGATGTCGGCGATCGTGCCCGGCTCCCGCGCCATGTCCCGGAAATAGGGCGGGTTCTGGATGTAGGTGGAGGTCGGCGGCCAGTCGTAGGTCTCGCTGTCCGGGGTCTGGACCGCTTGCCACTTTTCGTCGCCCTTGAAGACGTCGGCATATTTCGACTGGAACGCCTCGCGCGTCACGGTTGCCTCCACGATTTCCGCGATCTCGGCGTTGGTGGGCCAGATGTCCTTGAGATAGACGTCCGTCCCGTCCGTCCCTTTGCCCAGAGGCTCCCGCGTGAGGTCCATGTTCATGTCGCCCGCCAGGGCATAGGCCACCACCAGCGGCGGCGAGGCGAGGTAGTTCGCGCGCACGTCGGGGCTGATCCGGCCTTCGAAGTTGCGGTTGCCCGAAAGCACCGCCGTCGCTACCAGATCGCCCTCGTTCACGGCCGCAGACACTTCGGGTTGCAACGGCCCCGAATTGCCGATGCAGGTCGTGCAGCCATAACCCACGAGGTTGAAGCCGATGGCGTCGAGATCTTCCTGCAGGCCCGCCGCTTCCAGATACTCGCTCACCACCTGACTGCCGGGCGCGAGCGACGTCTTGACCCACGGTTTGCGCGTCAACCCCAGCGCGCGGGCCTTGCGCGCCACCAGCCCCGCGCCGATCATTACATAAGGGTTGGATGTGTTGGTGCAGGACGTGATCGCGGCGATAACGACCGAGCCGTCGTGCAGGTCATAGCTCTCGCCCACGACGGAGGCGCTGGAAAAGCCCTTGCGGTCGCCGGGAACGTGGGCGGGCTGAGGGATGCCGCCTTCATCCCGCATCTCGTCCTTCTCCTCCGCCGGGGCGTCGGGCAGCTTGCGCAGACCCCGGATATAGTCGCCAAAGACCTTGGCGGACTCGTCCAGCGCCACGAAATCCTGCGGCCGCTTGGGGCCGGAGATCGCGGGCACGATGGTCCCCATGTCAAGCTCCAGCGTCGAGGAATAGACCGGCGCGTAATCCGCCCCGCGCCACATGCCCTGCGCTTTCGCATAGGCCTCCACCAGCGCGACACGGTCCTCGTCGCGGCCGGTGTTCCGAAGGTAGCGCAAGGTCTCGCCGTCGACCGGGAAGAAACCGCAGGTTGCGCCATATTCGGGTGCCATGTTGGCGATGGTGGCGCGGTCGGGCAGCGGCAGACGGTCCAGCCCGTCGCCCCAGAATTCCACGAACTTGCCCACCACGCCGTGTTTCCGGAGCATCGCCACGACGCGCAGCACGAGGTCGGTGGCGGTCGTGCCCTCGCGCATCTCTCCGGTCAGCCGAAAGCCCACGACCTCGGGGATCAGCATGGAGATGGGCTGGCCCAGCATCGCGGCCTCCGCCTCGATCCCGCCGACGCCCCAGCCCAGAACGGCGAGGCCGTTGACCATCGTCGTGTGGCTGTCTGTGCCCACCAGCGTGTCGGGATAGGCCACCATGTCGCCGTTCCGGTCGGTGTCGGTCCAGACCGTCTGGCTCAGATATTCGAGGTTGACCTGATGGCAGATGCCTGTGCCGGGCGGCACGACGCGGAAATTGTCGAACGCCTTCTGGCCCCATTTCAGGAAGGTATAGCGCTCGATATTGCGCTCATACTCCCGGTCGACATTGACCTGGAATGCGCGCGGGGTGCCGAATTCGTCGATCATCACGGAATGGTCGATCACGAGGTCGACGGGCGCCAGCGGGTTGATCTGCTGCGCATTGCCGCCAAGCCCGATGATCCCGTCGCGCATCGCCGCGAGGTCCACGACGGCAGGCACGCCGGTGAAATCCTGCATCAGAACGCGGGCGGGGCGATAAGCGATCTCGCGCGGGTTCTTGCCGCCGCTGCGCGCCCACTCCCCGAAGGCGCGAATGTCGTCAACGGTCACGGTCTTGCCGTCCTCGAAGCGCAGCATGTTCTCCAGCACGACCTTCAGCGCCGCGGGCAGACGGGACAAGTCGCCCAGTCCCGCCTCCTCGGCCGCGGGGATCGAGTAGTAAGCGACCTTCGCACCGCCCGCGTCCAGCGTGCGGCGGGTCTTTGTGCTGTCATGTCCTGTGGTGACGGTCATGGGAACATCTCTCCTTGGCTGGGGGCAGCGGTGGCAGGTCAGGCCTTCGTGATGCCCGAGGCATGCCGCCGTCGCAAGCATCGCGTGACCGTATACCATTGTATGCCGCCCGGGCAAGCGGCTCGCCCGTATAAGCCGCTCGCCCGCAAAGAGTCTCCGGTCGCGGCGTTGTAACGCAGGCTCGCACAGGCTTGATTGGCGCTCCGTCGCGTGACCGGGTTAGACCCTACCTTTCAACGAGGATCGGAGCATTGATGAGACAACCCTTCATGGCTGCCGCCGCGGCAGGTCTTGCCGTTGCCATCGCAGCCCCGGTCGCCGCCGAGGGCCGGAGCGGTGTGCTGGTCGAGCTCTACACCTCGCAGGGCTGTTCCTCCTGCCCCGCGGCGGACGAGATTCTGGGCCGCATGGCGGGCGATGCGCGGGTGATCCCGTTGTCGCTTCACGTGGATTACTGGGACTATCTCGGCTGGAAGGACAAGTTTTCCGACGCGCGTTACACCGCGCGACAGCGGGCCTATGCGACCGCCGCGCATGACAATATGATCTACACCCCCCAGATGATTGTGGACGGCACCGCGCGGGTGGTCGGAAGCCGCAAGGCCGAGGTGGAGCGGGCGGTGGCCGATGAACTGGCGAGCCCGAGCCCGGTCGCTCTCGATCTGAGCCGGACCAAGGCGGTGCTGACGATCCGGGCGCGCGCGACCGGGACGCTGACGGGACCGATGCGGGTGCAATTGGTGCGGTTCCGGCCCGCCGAACAGGTGGCGATCCTGCGCGGAGAGAATGCGGGCCGCACGATCACCTACCGTAACGTGGTGACGGGGTGGCAGCAGATCGGCGAATGGTCGGGGGCAGAGCCGTTGCGGATGGACGCCCCGGTGCCCGGCAGCGATGGCGTCGTGGTTGTGATCCAGGCCGATGATGCGGGACCCGTCCTTGCGGCCGCAATGGCGCGCTAGGGTCCGGCGGCGTTCGCCGCGTCCAGCGCCTGACCGCCCTTCCAGCGCCGGTGGATCCAGAGCCACTGATCCATGTGCGCGCGAACCTGCCGTTCCAGTGAGTCGTTCAGGGCCTGGGTCATCGCCTCCGGCGTGCCGGCGGGGATTGGCTCCTCCACCAGAATGTCGAACTCCAGACCATCGGGTCGGCGGATGCCATAGACCGGCACGACGAGCGCGTCATATTTCAGCGCAAGCTCCGCCGCCGACAAGGCGGTGAGTGCCGTGCGCCCGAAGAAGGTCAGCGCCGCGCCATGCGCCATGTGCTGGTCGATAAGCAGGCCGAGCATCCCGCCGTTGCGCAGAAAGCGGATCATCGCGCCCAGACCCTGCCGCCCGCGGGGGAAATTTTTGGTGCCGATCTGCTCCATCGCGGCGACGTAGGTGTCGTTGAACTGCGGATCCGCCATCGGTCGGTAGAGCACGCCCACGTCAAAGCCCTGCGCCAGAAGGGCGGCGCGCAGGGCCTCGTAATTGCCCAGATGCCCGGTGACGAGCACCACCGGACGGCGCGCGAGATGGGCTTCTTGCAGTGCCGGGACGCCCGGCCCGACCACCGGGTGTGAGGCTGCGTGCTTCACGAACTCCGCCCCCGAATAGAGCTCGATCAGCATCCGGCCCACGTTGTCGGGAACGGCGCGAACCAGACGCCGGATTTCCCGCTCCGGCAGGTCGGGCATGACGGCGCCGAGATTGTCACGGATGCGGGCATCGTAACCCGCGATGCGGGCGATCACGCGCGACGTCACCCACCCGCAAAGCGGCACGCGGATGCGGTAGGGCAGGGCCAGCAGACCCGAGATCATCAGGCGCAGGGCGGCACTCTGCCGTCGCTTCCTCGGCTCGACCTCGTGTGTCTCGGCCATCCGTGCCCCGTCCCCGCCCCTCGGGGCCATGCCTCGGCAAGACATAAAGCGCCGGTCCCGCGATCACAAGCGCGGGGTCAGGATGGGGGACGGCGCCAGTGCGCCCTCACTCCTCAGGCACGATCAGGGTCAGGTCGCCCGAGGCCTCGAGGTCGCGGATCGCGGTTATCACGGCGCCCATCGCCGCGTCGGCGTCGGCGGTCTTGACCTTGCCCAGTGTCTCCATGTCCTCGCGCAGGCCCTGTGCCATCCGCTGCGACATGTTCGAAAGGATGAACTCGGTGGCGGCGAGGGTATCCGGGCTTGCCTCTCCCGCTGCAAGGGCCGCGA
Organism: Rhodobacterales bacterium; assembly: GCA_038233815.1. GTDB lineage: Bacteria > Pseudomonadota > Alphaproteobacteria > Rhodobacterales > Rhodobacteraceae > JBBSVE01. The sequence continues at coordinate 21,742 of JBBSVE010000015.1, read as the reverse complement.
CGAGAAGTGCGGGCTCCACCAGCCGGACCACCTTGGAGACATCGCGTGCGGCCAGACGCGCGGGAATGTGGACGTAGGTGAAGATCGCCCGGCGCACCTTGTCGGCGAAGTCCGCATCCTCCTCCTCCAGCCCCGCCAGAACCGATTCGCGCGTGCTCCGCCCGGAGATGTTGAGGATCGCGCCGACCCGCTCCACCGGGCCGGTGTCGAAGGCGCGCGGTGCCTGCTGTTCCAGTTGCCCCGCGAGCGAGAGGCCGATCCGGCGCACCGTTTCGGGATCGACGTTGCCGGTCAGCGATACCGCGTAGGCCACCCGGCGCGCCCGTTCCCCCGGCAGCTTGCCCACAAGGTCCGCGGCCTTGGCGGCGGGCAGCTTGGAGATCATCACGGCCGCGATCTCCACGCTCTCGCTCTCCATCACCGGAAGCAGGCGGTCCACGGGCATCGCCACCATCCGGTCCCACGGGTCGATCTTGGACGATGCGCCGGCGAGCCTGCGCAGGCGGTTGGCCGCCGTCTCGCTGATATGGCCGTCCATCATCGTGAGCGCGCCTTCGATCCCGCCGGGGAATGACAGGCCGACATCCTCGAGCTCGCCCAGAAACTCCGCCACCACCTGGTCGAGGGTGCCGCGATCGACAAGCCGCATGTGGCCCATCTGTTCGGCGAGCGACGCCTGCATATGCTCGGGCAGCGTGGAGAGCGTCAGCGGAGAGCCTTCGGACAGCATCAGCCGCACGATCACCGCTGCCTTCTGCCGCCGGCTGAGCGTGCGCGCGACGCCCCGCTCCTGCACAGGCATCGGGGCGGGTGTTGCCCCGATCTGCGCCAGTCTTGACAGTTGCTGCGCCATGATGCCCCCGATTCCCTTGCGTGAGGGAGAGGTTAGGCGCTGCCGGGTTAACAGTCCTTTAGCCGTGACCCGCGTCAGTCCCCAAACACGCGGGCCCCAAACACGCGGGCGAAAATCGTATCCACATGTTTCAGGTGATAGCCCAGATCGAAGGCCGCGCGGATCTCGTCCGGGGGCAGGGCGGCCGTGACTTCCCCATCGGCGAGAAGCTCGGTCTCGAAATCGGCGCCCTCTTCCCATACCCGCATCGCGTTGCGCTGCACCAGCCGGTAGGCGTCCTCGCGGCTTACCCCCGCCTGCGTGAGTGCGAGAAGCACACGCTGGCTCATCACGAGGCCCTTGTGGCGGTGGAGGTTCGCCAGCATCCGGTCGGGATAGACCACCAGCTTTTCGACCAGCCCCGCCAGCCGGTGCAGCGCGAAATCCAGCGTGATCGTCGTATCGGGGCCGATCGCGCGCTCCACCGAGGAATGCGAGATGTCGCGCTCATGCCAGAGCGCCACATTCTCCATCGCCGGGACAACCGCCATGCGGACCAGCCGCGCGAGGCCGGTGAGGTTTTCCGACAAAACCGGATTGCGCTTGTGCGGCATCGCGGAGGAGCCTTTCTGACCGGGGGAGAAGAACTCCTCCGCCTCCAGAACCTCGGTGCGCTGCATGTGGCGGATCTCGGTCGCTGCATTCTCGATCGAACTCGCGATCACGCCGAGGGTCGCGAAGAACATCGCGTGCCGGTCACGCGGGATGACCTGGGTGGAGATCGGCTCCGGCTCGAGACCCATCATGGCACAGACATGCGCCTCGACGGCGGGGTCGATGTTGGCGAACGTGCCGACCGCGCCGGAGATGGCGCCCGTCGCGATCTCCGCCCGCGCGGCGAGGAGGCGGGTGCGGTTGCGCGCCATCTCCGCATGGAACCGCGCGAAGGTGAGGCCAAGCGTCGTGGGTTCGGCGTGGATGCCGTGGCTGCGCCCGATCCGGGGGGTGTCCTTATGCTCCATCGCGCGGGCCTTCAGGGCCGCCAGAACCCGGTCGAGGCCTGCGACCAGCAGGTCCGACGCGCGCGCAAGCTGCACCGACAGCGTGGTGTCGAGCACGTCCGAAGAGGTCATGCCCTGATGGACGAAGCGCGCCTCGTCCGCGCCCACGATCTCCGCCAGATGGGTAAGGAAGGCGATCACGTCGTGCTTCGTGACGGCCTCTATCTCGTCGATCCGGGCCACGTCGAAGGCGGTGTCTTTGGCGCGCCAGAGCGCCTCTGCATTGGCCTTGGGGATCGTGCCGAGGGTGGCCTGCGCGTCGCTGGCATGGGCCTCGATCTCGAACCAGATGCGGAACTTCGTCTCGGGCGACCAGATCGCCACCATGTCGGGGCGGGAATAGCGCGGGATCATCGCGGGCCTTTCGGGTTGGACCAGACGGGCTTAGTCCGCCCCGGGCCGCACGGCAAGGTGATGACGTGCCTTCCCAGCCGGGTTCGCCTGCACTATCGTGAGACCATGCCGATCCTTCAGCGAACGATCCCCTTTGCGCCCTGGATGCACGCGGGCGCCTCGCGGCTGCCCGGCGTCATGCCCGCGCCCGATGGCGTCTGGCTCTGCGTGGACGAGGCTTACGGCGCACAGATGGCGGAGCGTGACCGGCTGATCGGCACCGACCCGGACCGCGTCCATGCCCTGCTGCCCGAGGCGGTCCCGGCGGCGGCAGAGCTCTGGACCCTGACGCTGGAGCGTCTGGCGGGGATGGCGGGGTTCGAGGTCGGGTGTTCTGCGGTGCGGCGGCCGGACGGGGTGTCGGTGCCGCTCGATCCTGAGGCGCCGCTCCTGACGTTGGGGCGGCTGGTGCAGGAGGATCTGTGCATCCTCGAGCGCGACGCCGCAGAGCATCGGCTGACCGGCGCGATCCTGTGCTTTCCGGCGAGCTGGACGCTGGCGCAGAAGATCGGACGGCCTCTTGCGGCGATCCACACGCCGGTGGCGGAGTATGACGGGCGGATCGCCACGTCGGTGCAGCGCATGTTCGACAGCGTCCGCGCGGACCGTCCGCTGTTTCGCGCCAATGCGCTGAGCTACGACGATCCGGCCCTGCACCAGCCCCGGCGCGAGGGAGAAGCGCGCCCGCGCCCGGTGGACCACACCTATGTCCGCTCCGAACTCCAAACCTTCGTGCGGCTGCCGGAGACTCGGGCGGTGGTTTTTGCGATCCATACGCGGGTGGTTCTGTTGTCGGATCAGGTGCCGGAGGTGATGCAGGGATTCCGGGATTTCATGGCGGGCCGGGACTAAGGCTCCCTTGCCCCGGCCGCCCTGCTGCGGGAGGATCGCGGCTTGGCAGAGGAGGATGACATGCCGGACCGTTCGCTGAACCAGCCGCTTGGCGGCAACCAGATGCCGCGCTTCGGTGGACCCGCCACGATGATGCGGCTGCCAGTGCAGGAGACGGCGGAGGGGCTCGACGCCTGCTTTGTGGGCATTCCGATGGATATCGGCACCTCGATGCGTCCCGGCGCGCGGTTCGGTCCGCGCCAGATCCGGGCGGAAAGCGCGATGCTGCGGCCCTACAACATGGCCACCGGGGCGGCGCCGTTCGAGCATCTGCAGTTGGCCGATATCGGCGACGTGGCGATCAACACGTTCGATCTGAAGAAGAGCGTGGGGATCATCGCGGAGGCTTACCGCGCAATCCTCGGGCATGGTGCCGTTCCGCTGACGCTGGGCGGCGACCACACGCTGACATGGCCGATCCTGCGCGCGATGAGGGAGCGTCACGGCCCGGTGGCGCTGATCCATGTCGACGCGCACGCCGACATCAACGAGCAGATGTTCGGCGAGGAGGCGGCGCACGGCTGCCCGTTCCGCCGCGCATGGGAGGAGGGGTGTCTGCAGAACGACAAGGTGTTCCAGATCGGCCTGCGCGGCACCGGCTATCACGCCGACGATTTCGAGTGGGCGCGCGGGCAGGGCTGGACGGTGGTGCAGGCCGAGGCCTGCTGGGGCAAGAGCCTGACCCCCCTGATGGCGGAGATCCGTGCGACCATCGGCGATGCGCCGGTCTATCTGTCCTACGATATCGACAGCCTCGATCCGGCCTTCGCGCCCGGCACCGGCACAGCGGAGATCGGCGGCCTCACCACATGGCAGGCGCTGGAGATCGTGCGGGGCTGCGCGGGGCTTGCGCTGGTGGGGGGGGATCTGGTGGAGATCTCTCCGCCCTACGATCCTTCCGGTAATACGGCGTTGATCGGGGCGAATTTGCTTTACGAGATGCTATGTGTCTTGCCGGGGGTGCCGCAGCGGTAGGGCGGGGTTCGGGTGGCCGAGGCCGGGGGTTTCACACCCCCGGACCCCCATGGGATATTTGTGGACAGAAAAAGGGGGACGCGCGCGGGGCGGGTGCGCGCGTCGGGGATCGGGGTCAGCAGGAGTAATACATCTGATATTCGATCGGGTGGGGGGTGTGTTCGAAGGCGTAGACCTCCTCCCACTTCAGCGCCATATAGCCCTCGATCTGGTCGCGGGTGAAGACGTCGCCCGCGATCAGGAACTCGTGGTCGGCCTCCAGTTCCTGAAGGGCCTCGCGGAGCGAGCCGCAGACGGTTGGGATCGCGGCCAACTCCTCAGGCGGAAGATCGTAGAGATCCTTGTCCGACGCGGGGCCGGGGTCCATCTTGCCGCGGATGCCGTCGAGGCCGGCCATCAGGAGGGCCGAGAAGGCGAGATAGGGATTGGCTGCGGGATCGGGAAAGCGCGCCTCGACCCGCTTGGCCTTGGGGCTTTCGGTCCATGGAATCCGCACGCAGCCGGAGCGGTTGCGGGCGGAGTAGGCGCGGAGAACCGGCGCCTCGAAACCGGGGATCAGCCGCTTGTAGCTGTTCGTCGTGGGGTTGGTGATGGCGTTCAGGGCCTTGGCGTGCTTCAGGATGCCGCCGATGAACCAGAGCGCCTCCTGGCTCAGATCGGCATATTTGTCGCCGGCGAAGAGGGGCTTCCCGTCCTTCCAGATCGACATGTTGACATGCATGCCCGAGCCATTGTCGCCCTTCATGGGCTTGGGCATGAAGGTCACGGTCTTGCCGTAGGCATGGGCGACGTTGTGGATCACGTATTTGTATTTCTGGATATTGTCGGCCTGCTCCACCAGCCCGCCGAAGATCATGCCCAACTCGTGCTGGCAGGTCGCGACCTCGTGGTGGTGCTTGTCGACCTTGATCCCCATCCGTTTCATGGTGGAGAGCATCTCGCCGCGGATATCTTGCGCCTCATCCACCGGGTTGACCGGGAAATAGCCGCCCTTGTGGCCCGCGCGGTGGCCCATGTTGCCACCCTCGAACTCCGCATCCGTATTCCAGGCGGCGGCTTCGGCGTCGATCTCGAACGCGACCTTCTGCGGCGTCACCGAATAGCGCACGTCGTCGAAGAGAAAGAACTCCGCCTCCGGCCCGCAGTAGAATGTGTCACCGATGCCGGAGGCCTTGAGATAGGCCTCGGCCTTCACCGCCGTCGAGCGGGGATCGCGGGAGTAGGGCTCGTTGGTGTCCGGCTCCACCACCACGCAATGCACGCAGAGCGTCTTTTCGGCGTAGAACGGGTCGATATAGACCGATGCGGGATCCGGGATCAGCTTCATGTCGGACTGGTCGATCGACTTCCATCCCGCGATGGAGGAGCCGTCGAACATGAGGCCCTCCTCCCAGAACTCCTCGTCCACGAGGTCGTTCACCAGTGTCACGTGCTGCAGCTTGCCCTTGGGATCGGTGAAGCGGATATCGACATATTCGACCTCCTCCGCCTTCATCAGGGCCATCGCGTCATCGACCTTGCTCATAGCGTCTCGTTCCTCATTCTCGGATGGTCCGCGCGTAGGGTTGCGGGGTCATGGATGTCAGATCGCGTCGTCGCCGGTCTCTCCGGTGCGAATGCGGATCGCCTGTTCGACGGGCAAGACGAAGATCTTTCCGTCGCCGATCTTGTCGGTGCGCGCGGCACCCACGATGGCCTCGATCGCGGCGTCGACCATGGTGTCGGCGAGCACCAGCTCGATTTTCACCTTGGGCAGGAAGTCGACGACATATTCGGCACCGCGGTAAAGCTCTGTATGACCCTTCTGGCGGCCGAATCCCTTGACCTCGGTCACCGACAGCCCCTGGATACCAGCCTCCTGAAGCGCCTCCTTCACCTCGTCGAGCTTGAATGGCTTGATGATCGCCTCGATCTTCTTCATGGGCCGATGATCCCTCCGGGCATGTGTCCAGCGTGCGGCAAGTGACCATTCCGGGCGGGGGAGGAACAACCGTGAAGTCGCGTCGGGTTCGGGCGGGCGCGCAATCGCGGTGCTGACGGGCATAAGTTGGGCGAAATGCCCGAATGATGGGCGGTTTGGAAACTGGGGGGCGGTATGGCGATCCTGTTGAGCGGCGCGCAGATGCAGGCGGTCGAGGCCGCGGCGATGGAGCGGGGGGAGGTCACGGGCGCCGGGCTGATGGAGCGGGCGGGGTGCGCTGTGGTGGCGGCGATCCTTGCGCGGTGGCCGGACCCGGGTCGGACCGTGGTTCTGTGCGGGCCGGGCAACAACGGCGGCGACGGGTTTGTTGTGGCACGGTTGCTTCAGGAGGCTGGCTGGAGGGTATCGGTGTTTCTTCTGGGCGATGCCGCGCGCCTGCCACCGGATGCGGCGCGCAATCATGTCGCGTGGAACGTGCTGGGGCCTGTCGGAGCTTTGGGGGGCGATGGGGCGAGTGTCGACGCGGCTGTGGAGGCGGCGGATCTGGTTGTGGACGCGCTCTTCGGGACGGGGTTGCACCGGGCGGTGGCGGGCCTCGGCGGGCTGCGGGAGTCGGGGCGTCGGGCCCGGTGGGTCGCGGTCGACATCCCGAGCGGGCTTTGCGCCGACAGCGGGCGGACGTTCGGGGATGCGCTGGCCGCTGATCTGACCGTGACCTTCCACCGTGCGAAGTTGGGACATTATCTAGGTGACGGGCCGAGGCTCTGCGGTGCCCTTGTGGTCGCGCCGATCGGGCTCGACGGTGCGGCGGACCCGGACGGATGCACGCTGATCGACGTCGACGGGACCGCACTGGCCAAGCAAGCGGGCGGCAACAAATACAACTGCGGCCACGCGCTTGTGCTGTCGGGCGGCGTCGGGCGGGGCGGGGCCGCGCGGATGGCGGCGCGGGCGGCGCTTCGGGTCGGGGCGGGGCTGGTGACGCTGGGTGCGCCGCCCGCTGCATTGATCGAGAATGCGGCGAGGCTCGACGCGGTGATGCTGCGGCGGGTGGCGGATGCGGAGGGCCTGGCGGCGTTGCTGGAGGACCGCCGGATCAACGCCCTCTGCCTCGGTCCAGGGCTTGGGGTGGAGCGGGCGGCGGGGCTGATGGCGACGGTGCTGGAGGCCCGGAGGGCGACCGTCATCGACGCGGACGGGTTGACCGCGCTGGCGGGCGACAGGGCGCTTTTCGCCCGGCTCCACGATGGCTGCGTGCTGACGCCCCATGGCGGTGAGTTTGCCCGGCTGTTCCCGGACATCGCGGCGCGCCTCGATGCGCCTGCCGTGCAGGGACCGATCTATTCCAAATGCGATGCCACCCGAGAGGCGGCGCGGGGGGCGGGTTGTGTGGTCGTCTTCAAGGGCGAGGATACCGTCATCGCCGATCCGTCGGGACGTTGCGCTATCCATAGCGCGGCCTACGGGCGGGCGGCCCCGTGGCTCGCGACGGCGGGAACGGGTGATGTGCTCGCGGGGCTGATCACGGGGCTTCTGGCGCGCGGGTTGCCTGCGTTCGAGGCGGCGGGGACGGCGGCGTGGCTCCATGTCGAAGCGGCGCTCCGCTTTGGGCCCGGGCTGATCGCGGAGGATCTGCCCGAGGCGCTGCCGGGGGTGTTCCGCGCGATGGGGGTCTGAGCCGCCGCCATGCATGCCCGCGGCTCACGGGGTCGTCCCAAGCTCCAGCCCGCCCGCATAGATCACCACGGGGGCGTCGAACTCGAGCCGATAGCGGCAGAGGTCGGTGACGCTCTCCCACCGGACATGGACGCCGTCCACCAGCCTCTCCGCCGGGAACATCGCCTGCGCGCGGCATCGCAGCGCCATCGCCCGCCAGTCCCGCACGAGGATCGACTGCTCCGGCATCACCAGCACGGCGCCATCAGGCCGCCGGACGCCAAGCGCGCCGTCGCCGATGCGGATCATCCGCGCGGCAGGCACCGCTTCCGCCCGCACGGCGCGGAGCGTGCGGGCCCCGGCGCGCGTCACGATCCGGTCGCCGGGGCGCAATGCCTCCACCGGACGGGTGCCGGCGAGGGACAGCACCTGCGTCCCGGCCACCAGCCCCGGAATCGCGGGAAGGCCTGCCGCCGCTTCGGTCGTGGCGAGTGCAAGATCCATCATCAGCCGTCTCCATCGGAATGCACCGCCATCAGGCACTCCGATCCGCCAAGATTTCGTTAAGCGCGGACCGCGAACCGGTGCCCCTCGCGCGCGTATTTTCCCCTCGCTTCCCTGCCGGGCCTGCGCTAGAAGGGCGCGGATTTTCACGCGGCCGGGCCACGCGCCGCTTGGCCGGCAGTGAAACGTTGCGGGTGTGGCGAAATTGGCAGACGCACCAGATTTAGGTTCTGGCGCCGCGAGGCGTGGGGGTTCAAGTCCCTCCACCCGCACCAGATAAAGACATAAAGGACCATGGAATGACTGTTAACGAGACCCTGAACGACGGCCTGAAGCGCGGCTACACGATCACCGTGCCCGCGGCCGATCTCGACGCCGCCGTTCGCCAGAAGCTCACCGAGGCGCAGCCCGACGTGGAGATGAAGGGGTTCCGCAAGGGTAAGGTTCCGATGGCGATGCTGAAAAAGCAGTTCGGGCCGCGGATCATGGGCGACGCGATGCAGGAAGCCATCGACGGCGCGATGAAGAGCCATTTCGAAGCCTCGGGCGACCGGCCCGCGATGCAGCCCGACGTGAAAATGGTGGGCGGCGAGAATTGGGCCGAAGGGCAGGACGTGGTGGTCGAGATGACCTACGAGACGTTGCCGCCGATCCCGGACGTCGATGCCTCGCAGGTCAAGCTGGAAAAGCTGATCGTCAAGGCCGACGACGCCGCCATCGACGAGGCGCTGACCAACCTCGCCGACAGTGCAAAGACCTATGCGGACCGCGACGACGGATCGGAATCCGTCTCGGGCGACCAAGTGGTGATCGACTTCAAGGGCTCGGTTGACGGCGAGCCGTTCGAGGGCGGCGAGGCGTCGGACTATCCGCTGGTGATCGGGTCGAACTCCTTCATCCCGGGGTTCGAGGACCAGCTTGTGGGCGTCAAGGTCGGGGACGATCTGACGGTGAAGGTGACCTTTCCTGACGCCTATCAGGCCAAGAACCTCGCCGGGAAGGACGCCGAGTTTGCCTGCACCGTGAAGGCCGTGAAGGCGCCCGCCGCCTCCGCGATCGACGACGAGCTGGCCAAGAAGTTCGGCTCCGACGATCTGGCGGCGCTGAAGTCCCAGATCGCCGAGCGGCTGGAGGAGGAATACAAGGGTGCCGCCCGCGCCGTGATGAAGCGCGCGCTTCTCGATCGGTTGGATGAGATGGTGGCTTTCGATCTGCCGCCCTCGCTGGTTGACGCGGAAGCCGACCAGATCGCCCACCAGCTCTGGCATGAGGAGAACCCGGAGGTCGAGGGCCACAATCACGATGCGGTGGAGCCGACGGAGGAGCACAAGAAGCTCGCCGAGCGTCGGGTCCGCTTGGGTCTCGTGCTGGCGGAGGTCGGTCGCAAGGCTGAAGTGACTGTTACGGATCAGGAGATGACGCAGGCGGTGATGGCGCAAGCGCGTCAGTATCCGGGTCAGGAACGCCAGTATTTCGAGTTCGTCCAGAAGAACCCGCAGATGCAGCAGCAACTGCGCGCGCCGATCTTCGAGGACAAGGTCGTCGACCATATCGTCGCCGGGGCCGATGTCACCGAGCGCGAGATCGGCAAGGCCGAGCTGCAGGCCGCCATCGAGGCGCTCGACGAGATGTGAGGCGTTTGTCGGCGGGGGCCCCTCCCGCCGACGCTCCGGTGCCGGAACCCTTTCCGGCGGGTGACGTTGGATCTACTGAGGCCCCTCAGGAAAGTCCCACACCATGGATACCGTCACCTATGCCCGCCCTGAGATCGCGGCCTATCCACCGTCTGTCGTGGCGATCAAGGGGCATCCTGTTCATGCGATGCTGGACCACTTTCCCATCGTTTGCTTCCTGCTGACGCTTCTGACGGACATCGCCTACTGGCGGTCCTCAAACCTCATGTGGCAGCATTTCTCCGAATGGCTCCTGTTCGTTGGCGTCTCGCTGGGTGGCCTCGCGTTCATCTTGGTGCTGATCGACGTGGCCTTCCGTCCGGCCTTACGCGCGACGCGGCTGGCGTGGCCCTATATCATCGGCGTGGTGGTGACGCTGGTTCTTGCGATGCTCAACAATTTTGTTCATGCGACAGACGGATGGGTGGGTGTCGTGCCTTGGGGGCTGACCCTGTCTGTTCTCACGGTCATTGCCGTTCTGGTGACCGCATGGTTTGGACGGGAGATGACCTACCGCGCTGTCAGAGGAGTATCCTACGATGTATAGGCACCCGACCCTTATAGCTGCGGCTTTGCTGATCGGCAGCGCCCCTGCCTTTGCTGCGGACTTCGACGCGGACACACAGCTTGGCCCGAACCCTGTCCTGCCGGAACCAAGCCATTCGTTGATGCCGACGGTGAAGGTGGCCAAGGTGATAGGCTGGAAGGACGGCGAGGCGCCGACGGTGCCCGACGGACTGCGGATCACGGCCTACGCGCGGGACCTTTCCAGCCCCCGGACGGTCCATACATTGCCCAACGGCGACGTGATCGTCGTGCAGTCGCGGGGGCCGAACCTCGAGGCCGTTTCCCGCCCGAAGGATCTGGTTCGCGGCTGGATCATGTCCATCGCCCATGGCAGCGCCAGCGGTCCTGCCAAGCCAAGCAACATCGTGACGCTGTTGCGCGACACGGATCGCGACGGGGTGGTGGATGGGCGTTACGACCTTCTTACCGACCTCAACTCGCCGTTCGGGATCGCGTGGATCGACGACACGCTCTATGTGGCCAACACCGACGCCATCATCGCCTATCCCTACAAGTTGGGCGATACGTCGATCACGGGTGCGGGCCGGGTTCTGACGCCGCTGCCGGGGGGGCCGATCGACCATCACTGGACCAAGGACCTGGCGCTGAGCCCCGACGGCAAGATGCTCTATGCGGGCGTCGGGTCCAACTCCAACATCACGGAGAATGGGCTGGAAGCGGAAAGCGGGCGCGCCTCGATCTGGGCGATCGACCGGGCGACGGGTGCAGCAAGGGTCTATGCCTCCGGCCTGCGCAACCCGAACGGGCTGGAGTTCGAGCCGGACACGGGAACGCTCTGGGCCGTCATCAACGAACGGGACGAGCTTGGCCCGAATCTGGTGCCGGATTACATGACATCGGTGAAGGACGGCGCGTTCTATGGCTGGCCGTGGAGCTATTACGGCCAGCATGTCGATGTCCGCGTGCATCCGCAGCGTCCCGATATGGTGGCAAAGGCGATCCCGCCCGACTACGCGCTGACGAGCCATGTGGCGCCGCTCGGGATGGTGTTCACCAAGGGTGCAGCACTGCCGGGCGCCTATTCCGACGGCGCGTTCGTGGGGGAGCATGGCAGCTGGAACCGCGATAGCTACCATGGCTACAAGGTGGTCTATGTGCCGTTCGCGGATGGCAAGCCCTCGGGCAAGGCCGTGGACGTGGTGACGGGCTTCGTGTCCGACGCGGGCGCGAAGGGTCGTCCGGTCGGCGTCGGGATCGACGGCACCGGGGCGCGTCTGGTGGCGGACGATGCGGGCAACACGGTCTGGCGGATCGCATCGGCGGACGGAACCGTTACGCCCGAGCCCATTGGAACCGACCGGGTTCAAGCCGACAGTGCGTTGTCGGGCGGCCAGCCCTCCGCGCCGGGCGGTGGCGACGGTGATCTGAAGCCCGCGCCGATGCAGATTGCGCCAGCGGTTCTGCCGCCACAGGCCGACGACACCGGGACCGCGCCCGCGAATTAGGCGGGGGGTAGGGACGCGCGATGATCGCTCATCGCGCGTTCGTTTGTCAGAGGTCTTCGCCGTCCTGGGCTGCACCCATTTCGTCGAAGAGGTTGGAGACCTCGAACTGGTTCGCAGCTTCTTCTTCCGCAGCGATTTCCTGGATCGACTTGCCCGCGGCCTGAAGCTCGGCCTCCTCGACGGAACGCGCGACGTTGAGCGTGATGCGCGCCGTCACCTCGGGGTGAAGCACCACGGATACGGTGTGCATCCCCAGTTCCTTGATCGGCCGGTCGAGCGTGACCTGACCGCGATCCACCCGGAAGCCCTCGGCATCGGCCACTTCGGCCGCGTCCCGAGTCGTGACGGAGCCGTAAAGTGCGCCAGCGTCGGAGGCAGAGCGGATGATCGTGAAGATCTGGCCGTCGAGCTTGGCCGCGATCTTGTCTGCGTCCTTCTTGGTCTCGAGGTTGTCGGCCTCGAGCTGGGACTTGCGCCCCTCGAAGGATGCGATGTTGCTGTCGTTGGCGCGCAACGCCTTGCCCTGCGGCAGAAGGAAGTTGCGGGCGTAGCCGTCCTTGACGGACACGACCTCGCCCATTTGGCCGAGCTTAGCCACGCGCTGAAGGAGGATGACCTGCATGATGCTGCTCCTTATTTCACGGCGTAGGGGAGGAGGGCGAGGAACCGCGCGCGCTTGATCGCGCGGGCAAGCTCACGCTGCTTGATCGCGGATACGGCGGTGATCCGGGACGGCACGATCTTGCCACGCTCCGAGATGTAGCGCTGCAGGAGCCGCGTGTCCTTGTAGTCGATGGCCGGTGCGTTGTCGCCCGAGAAGGGGCAGACCTTGCGGCGGCGGAAGAAGGGTTTGGTTGCCATGATATGTCCTGTCCTGTCAGATCAACGCCGGTCGCCGAACGAGGGGCGGTCGCCCCGGTCCGGGCGCGGGCCACGGTCATCGCCACGGTCCGGGCGGGGTCCACGATCCGGCGTGTCGCCGCGGTCGCCGCGGTCACGCTCGTCGCGCTTCTGCATCTGGACCGACGGGCCTTCGGCGTGCGTATCGACCTTGATCGTGAGCACGCGCATCACGTCGTCATGGAGCCGCATCAGGCGCTCCATCTCCTGGATCGCCGAGGGTGGCGCGTCGGTGCGCAGGTAGGCGTAGTGCCCCTTGCGGTTCTTGTTGATCTTGTAGGCCATCGTCTTGACGCCCCAGTATTCGTGATCGACGACGTGACCGCCGTTGTCGGTGAGCACCGTGGAAAAATGTTCGACAAGGCCTTCGGCCTGCGCGGAGGACAGATCTTGCCGCGCGATCATGACATGCTCGTAGAAGGGCATGGGTGTTTTCCGTTCTGTCAGGGGTGCATTTCATAGGTCGGGCAAACCTGCCGCCCCCGACCACGAGAGGCTGCACCGGATGAAAAGAGGTGCGGCAGGACTGCGGGTGTATAGGCGCGCCCGGCCCGGCCCGCAAGGGGCGCGCTACCGGTTCAGATCGCCCGCGCCGGTGTCGATATGGGGCGCCCAGAAGGCCACGCTTTCGGCGATGTCGGCGATCACGCGGCGGTCGTCGGGCTCGCGCTCCTTGAAGCCGAGCTCGAGGCAGATCTCGTTGTCCCGCGCGCCCCCCTCCCGCAGCGCGTCGAGGAGCGGCGCGGGTTGGACGCGTCCGTCCGCATTGTGACGCGCGGTGAAGGGGCGGTGGCCGGACTTGTCCATCGCCGATTGCTTGATGTGGATGATTGGCGACAGGCGCGGCACCGCGCGGGCCCATGCGTAGGGGTCGGTGTCCGCGGAATCGGGGCTGGTCACGTCGCCATGGTCGATATCGGCCATCATCCACATCGGCACGGCCATTCCAGCGGCCGTGAGGCGGGCCTGCAGGGCCAAAGTTTCGGTAATCGTCGGGCCGAACTCGCGTCCCACGGACATCGGCTCCCAGAAGACATGGGTAAGGCCCGCAGCCTTGGCATGCAGGGCCACCTCCGCCCAGCAGTCGATGGCGATCTGCGTCAATGCCTCGCGGCGGGCGGGATCGTCGAAATCCGCGTAGGTGAAGATCGCGAACTGCGTGCCGACGCTGAAGCCGCCGAGATCGGCGATGATGTCGGCGAACGTCTTGAACCAGTCGACATAGTAGCGCCGCACGTCGCGGTCGGGGTGGCCGAAGTGATTGAGCCGCCCGTAGGGCCCGGTCATGCCGGAGGTGACGCGCACCCCGGTCCGCGCCAGCGCAGTCCCCATCTGCCGGGTCAGACGCCGTACTACGGGCGCGGGCCAGGACGGATTGATGAACTCATGCGTCAGTTGCAGATCGCGGATCGCCAGATCGCGCGCCACCATGTCGATCAGCTCGTCTGGATCGGCAAAGCGGTTGACCAGCGGGTTGGTGTTGAGGGCCAGGGTCAGGGGCATTGCGGGGCCACCTTGGCAAACGTCGCATCGAACCAGTCGCCAAACGCCGCGCGCTTCTCCGGGGTCATCGCAAGCCGATGCTTGGTGCGCCGCCAGAGCACATCCTGCGCCGTCTGCGCCCATTCGTGCGCCACGAGATAGCGCACCTCCGCCTCATACAGCGTGCCGCCGAAATGCCGCCCAAGCCCGGCGAGCGACGTCGCATCCCCCACGATCATCGCTGTGCGGGTGCCGTGGACCCGTCCGTAATGATGCCGCAACGCCTGCGGCATCCAGGGGTAGCGCGCCTTCAGCGCCTCGCGGAACGCATCGAAGTCGGCATCCGGCATGTCGCCGCCGGGCAGGGCGGCGCTGTCGGTCCAGTCCGGGCCCATCTCGGGGAACACGTCCCGCAGCTTGTGGAGCCCCCGCTCCGCCAGTTCGCGGTAGGTGGTGATCTTGCCGCCGAAGATGTTGAGCATCGGCGCGCCCCCGGTCTGGTCGAGGTCGAAGACATAGTCGCGCGTCACGGCCGACGGGTTGCCCTTGCCATCGTCGAACAGCGGCCGGACGCCGGAGTAGGTCTCCACCACATCTTCGCGGCGCAGCTTTTCCTTGAAATAGCGGTTCACCGCGGCCAGCAGATAGTCGATCTCCGCGTCGGAGGCGGTGACATCCTCCGCCCGTCCCTCCCACGGGATGTCGGTGGTGCCGATCAGCGCCTTGTCGCCCTCGTAGGGGTTGATGAAGATCACCCGCTTGTCGGTGTTCTGCACAAGATAGGCGTGCGGCCCGTCCCAGAACTTCGGCACGATGATGTGGCTGCCCTTGACCAATCGCACGCCGCGCGCCGAATTGGTGCCCGCCACGCGGGTCAGCACGTCCGTGACCCACGGCCCGGCCGCGTTCACCAGACATTTCGCACGGAAAAGACGCGGGCCATCGGGCGTGTCCACCGTCACGGTCCAAGCCCCGTCATCGCGCCGGGCGGAGGTGCAGGGGCTGCGCGTCAGGACCAGCGCCCCGCGTTCCGCCGCATCGACGGCATTCAGCACCACGAGCCGCGCATCATCGACCCAGCAGTCGGAATATTCGAACCCTTTGGTGAAGGCGTCAAGCAGCGGCGCACCCTCCGGCGCGCGGCGCAGGTCAAGAACGCGGGTGCCGGGCAGCCGTTTCCGCCCGCCCAGATGGTCGTAGAGAAAGAGCCCGAGGCGCACCAGCCACGCCGGTCGGTCCTGCGGCGAATGGGGCAGCACGAAGCGCATCGGCCAGATGATGTGGGGGGCCGCGCACAGCAGCACCTCGCGCTCGATCAGCGCCTCCCGCACAAGGCGGAACTCGTAATATTCGAGATAGCGCAACCCGCCATGGACCAGCTTGCCGGAGCGCGACGAGGTGCCCTCCGCCAGATCGTCCTTTTCGCAGAGCACCACGGACAGCCCGCGCCCGGCCGCGTCCCGTGCGATGCCGGCGCCGTTGATGCCGCCGCCGATGACGAAGAGATCGACCTCTCTGATCTCAGTCATGGCGCACTCTCCTCATGGCCGTCGCGGGATGCGGCCATTGCGGCCCAGACCGGCACCAGCGCCCGCCGGGCGGCACCGTAGGACGCAAAGAGCCGGTCATAGGTCTCGGTCAACGTGGCATCGGGCGGCTCCGGCGCGCCCAGAAGCGGCGTCACCCACTCGGCGATACAGGCGTCCATGTCGGCGTAGGCGCCGATCGCGACGGCGGCCATCATCGCGGCCCCGGCCGCCCCCGCCTCCGCACGCGAGGAAACGCTGACGGGCGCCGCGAGGGCCGCCCCCAGAACTGTGCGCAGGGCTGTGGAGCGTGCCGCCCCGCCGGTCAGACGGACCTCGCCCGGCATGTCACCCATCGCGGCGTAGCAATCGCGCGCGGCCATGCCCAACCCTTCGACCACCGCGCGCACGAGGTCGGGATAGCGGTGTCCGGCGGTGAGCCCGACAAACCCCGCGCGGGCATGGGGATCGACGAAGGGCCCGCGCTCACCGGCATCGGAGATGTAGGGCAGGTATACCAGAGATCCCGGCACGCTGCGTGCCATCCAGCCGTCGATCCGCGCCACCAGATCGGCATGGAACAGCGTGACCCCCGCCTCCGCCGTCATGTCTGACGCGAGCCGCAGCATCCAGTCGAGGTTCAACGTCGCGGCCATGTTGGTCTGCACCTGCGTCACGAGGCCGGGAAGGGGCAGGGCGATGACATAGCCGGTGCCCTGCGCGTTCAGTATGACGTCGCAATCCCGGACCGCGCGCATGTGCACCCCGGTCGACCCGATGGTGGAGCACGCCACCCCCGCCGCACCGGTCTGCACCCCCGCGCCGAGTGCGGTCATCACCATGTCCACGAACCCGAGGCTGACCGGCGTGCCCGCGCGCAGTCCCGTCTCTCGCGCCGCCGCGTCGGTCAGGGGATGGGTCGTGTGGGTGCCGTCGACGATCGGCGGCAGGAGGTGGCGGTGGCGCGCCAGACCCAGCGCCTCGATTACCTGATCGTCATAGGCGCGGATGCGGAAATCGCCGAAGGTGAAGCTCGCCTCCGACGGATCGGTCGCGCGGACGCCGGTGAGGTTGAGGTGGAGCCAGTCCTTGCAATGGAGCGCGACCTCCGCGCGCTCCAGCAGCGCGGGCGTCGTGCGCGCCATGTGGGCCATCTGCGCGCCTTGCTGGCAGGTGTTGAGCCCGGTGCCCGTCGCCTCGAACCGACGCCGCTCCATCGGGCCGCGCACCAGCCGGTCCACCGTCGGGGCCGCGCGCGCATCGAGCCAGAGCCACGCATCCCCGACCGGCCGATCCCCCGCCCCGACAAGCCAGGTGCCGTCGCCTTGGCCGGTGACGGAGAGCGCCGCCGTCCGCGCGGCAAGCCCCTCCACCCGGTCGCCCAGGTCGCGCAGGGCGCAGGCGCAGTCGGCCCAGGTCCGGTCCATCGACTGCGTGACCGCGCCGTCCGCGCCGGTGTCGTAGCGGTTCGGCACCGCCGACGCGGCGATCTGGCACCCCTGAAGATCAAACGCTACCGCCTTCAGGACGGACGTGCCCGCGTCGATCCCGATCAGGATGTCGCCGCGCGGCGCTGCGGTCACGCGAAGACCGTTAAGGCTGGACCGATTTGACCGGGATTGTCCTTCATGGGCCAAGGAGTCCTGACCCGGCGGCGGTTTGTCAAGGCAATGCGCGCGTGCCGGGGACCCAAGTGACGGCAAGGAGCCGGCACCGGGTAAGGTCGGGGCATTGACAGGCCAGCGGGCACTCAACAGGATGGTTCTCCGGCGCGTCACGCGCCATTGCGCAGTCGTGCGTCGACATGGAGATGCCGTCTTGACCCACCTGAACGATCGGAATCGCCCTACGCATGCGCGCACCGCCACTGCCCACCCAGGGCGGCGCGCATGAGCGTTTCGGACCCCGCAGGCGTCGACGCGGGCGCGCGTCGGGCGCCGCGCCGCCTTGGGCGCATCGGCGGTCTGGCGCTGCTCGCTGTCGTCGTGGCACTGATGGCGTGGGACACGAAGGTCGTACGGATCGGCTCCGCCCTCGATGCACGGCAGGCGGCCTTTTCGCCCGAGACCTACGGGGCGGAGACCTATCCGAAAATTCGCGACGCGATCGTGGCAAAGGCCGTGGATGCGGTCACCCTCGCCAAGGCCATCGCCGCGGACAAGGACGCGGCAATCGCGCAATACGGCACCCCGGGCGGCGTCGGGCCGGTGTTCGCTGTGTCCTTCACCGGCACCGTGGGCGAGCGCAAGTCGAGCCTCTTCGCCGTGGCGGTGGATGGTCTGGCCGACGGCCCCCTGATCCGCATCCAGTCCGGTCCGGCGATCAACGGAACCGAACTGCGCGATGCGACGGGCACCGTGAGCTTTGGGCAATTCACCAACCAGATCGAGTATCAGGACGCGGGGTCCGCGCTCAACAATGAGATGAAGATCGAGGTTTTGCACGATCTGGATCGCGACACACTGACCGGCAAGACGGTGAGCGTCGTAGGCGTCTTCCGCCTCATCAATCCGAAGGCTTGGCTTGTCACCCCGGTCGTGCTGGACGTCAAATGAACGCGGCTCCCGCCCAGAGGGTCGAGGGCCACATCGTGCTTTCGGCGCGCAATATCGCGAAGTCCTACGGTTCGGTCCATGCCCTCAAGGGCGTGGATTTCGACATCCGCCGGGGCGAGGTGACGACCTTGTTCGGCGAGAACGGGGCCGGAAAGTCGACGCTGATGAAGATCCTGTCGGGCGTCGTGATCCCGACCAGCGGCCAGATCCTGCTCGACGGCGCACCGGTGCGTTTCGCCTCCGCTGCTGACGCAAGCGCGCGGGGCATTTCCATCATCCATCAGGAACTGAGCCTCGCGCCCAACATGTCGGTGCGCGACAATGTTTTCATGGGACGCGAGATCCGCACCCTTACCGGCGTCGATTTCGCTGAAGAAGCGCGCCGCACCCGGGCGTTGATGCGCGATCTGGAGGAGGATATCGACCCCGCGACCCCGGTGGAGGATCTGCGCCTCGGCCAGCAGCAGATTGTGGAGATTGCGCGGGCGCTGTCGGTCAATAGCCGCATCCTGATCATGGACGAGCCGACCTCGGCGCTTTCGGCGTCCGAGGTGGAGGTGCTCTTCAAGGTTATCCGCGACCTGACCGCGAAGGGCGTCTCCATTGTCTATATTTCGCATCATCTGGAGGAGGCGCTCCAGATCACCGACCATGCCGTGGTTCTGCGCGATGGGGCGATGACCGCAAAGGCACCGCGGGCGGAGATCGATCTGGAATGGATCGTGCGCAACATGGTGGGCGAGAATTTCGATCTGGGCCGCCCGCCCACCGGCTACGCCATGGGTCCGGTGGCGCTGTCCATCGAGGATGCCGTGGTGACGGAGCCGTCGGGCCATGCCGCGGTCGATCATCTGTCGCTGTCGGTGCGGGAGGGGGAGATCGTCTGCGTCTACGGGCTGATGGGTGCGGGCCGGACGGAACTCCTGGAGGCGGTCGCGGGCCGGACGCGGCTCGACGGCGGCCGGGTGCTGTTTGCTGGCCGCGACGTGTCGCGCCTGTCGATTGCAGAGCGGATCGCGTCCGGGCTGGCCCTCGTGCCGGAGGACCGGCAGCGTGACGGGCTGGTGCAGACAATGAGCGTGGGGGAGAACCTGTCGCTGGCCAGCATCGGCGCGTTCGTGACCGGGCTCTTCACCTCCCCCGCGCGAGAAAAGGTGCTGGTGGATCGGTCGATCGAACGTGTCACCGTTAAGACCTCAGGGGGCGACGCCGCCATCGGCTCGCTTTCTGGCGGCAATCAGCAGAAGGTCGTGATCGGCAAGATGCTGGCCACCGATCCGCGCGTCCTGCTGCTGGACGAGCCGAGCCGCGGCATCGACGTCGGCGCGAAAGCGGAGGTGTTCCGTCTTCTTGCGGAGCGGGCGCGCGAAGGGCTGGCGGTGATCTTCTCCACCTCCGAAGTGGGCGAGTGTCTCTCCGTCGCGCACCGGATCGTCGTGATGCGGCGGGGTCGGATCTCAGCCGAGTTCGGGCCGGATGCGACAAAAGACGCGATCATGGCCGCCTCGGGCGAGTCGGTGTCGCATTGAGGAGGCGGGGATGAGCGTGAAACAAGACGGCGGGTTCGACATCGGGCGGCTGCTGCTGGAGGGCCGCGCGTTCTTTGCGCTGATCGCGATCATCGTCGTGTTCTCGCTGCTGTCGCCGTTCTATTTCAGCGTTTCGAACTTTCTCACCATGTCGAGCCACGTGGCGATCTTCGGGCTGCTGGCGGTCGGGATGCTGGTCGTAATCCTGACCGGCGGGATCGACCTGTCCGTCGGCTCCACGCTCGGGCTGTCGGGGGTGGTCGCGGGATATCTCATGCAGGGTGTCACGGTCGATGCGCTGGGGGTCATTCTCTATCCTCCGGTCTGGGTGGTGGTGATCCTGACCTGCGCACTGGGCGCATTCGTGGGATTCATCAACGGTGCGCTGATCGCATGGTTCAAGGTGCCCGCCTTCGTGGCGACGCTGGGCGTCCTTTATGTCGCGCGGGGCGTGGCGCTTTTGATGACCAACGGGCTGACCTTCAACAACCTTTCTGGCGACGTGGACCTTGGCAATACCGGGTTTCGCTGGCTCGGCTTCAACCGCCTCTTCGACGTGCCCATCGGCGTGGTGATTCTCGTCGTCGTGGCGCTGACAGCCAGCGTCATGCTGAGCCGGAGCGCGTTCGGTCGCTGGGTCTATGCCACGGGCGGCAACGCGCGCGCGGCGGAGCTTTCGGGCGTTCCGGTCCCGTTCACCACGATCACGGTCTATGTCCTGTCGGGCGTCTGTGCGGCGATTGCGGGGCTGGTGCTGTCGTCGCAGCTCACCTCCGCCGGACCGACGGCTGGCACGACCTACGAGCTGACGGCCATCGCCGCGGTCGTCGTGGGCGGTGCGGCGCTGACCGGCGGGCGGGGCACGGTCCGGGGCACGCTTCTGGGCGCCTTCGTGATCGGCTTTCTGTCGGACGGGCTGGTTATCGTGGGCGTATCCTCCTACTGGCAGACGGTGTTCACCGGGGCGGTGATCGTGCTGGCCGTACTGCTCAATTCGATCCAGTATTCCGGTCGAGCCAAGACGGCGCCCGCGGGCAGCGGGACACCGCCATCTCCCGCACCGGTCACGCCAAGCTGACCGGAGCGGGACAAGACCGTCGGGCAACCGGCGCACCATTCAATCAAGGGGAGAGAGACATGCTGAAAACCACCCGCCGCGCCCTTCTGGCAGGCATCGCACTGGCACCGCTTCTGGCGGGCGTCGCATCCGCGCAGGACAAGGGCCTGATGACGATCATCGTCAACGACCCGGCCAATCCCTACTGGTTCACCGAAGGCGAGGTCGCCAAGAAGACCGCCGAGGGGATGGGCTACACCGCCGTCGTCGCCGCCCATACCGGTGACACGAACAAGGAATCGACCCTGATCGACACCGCGATCACCAACAAATCGAAAGCCATCATCCTCGATCCGGCGAACGCGGACGGCTCCATCGGAGCGGTGCAGAAGGCGGTCGATGCGGGCATTCCGGTGATCCTCGTCAATGCCGAGATCAACAAGGAAGGGCTCGCCAAGGCGCAGCTCGTGTCCAACAACGCGCAGGGGGCGGCACTGGGCGCGCAGCAGTGGGTCGAAGCGATGGGCGAGAAGGGCAACTACGTCGAGCTTTTCGGCGCGCCCTCCGACAACAATGCGGCCACGCGGTCGAACGGATATGAGACGGTGCTGAGCCAGTATCCCGACCTGAAGCAGGTCGGCAAGGAGGTGGCGAACTGGGACCGCACGCAGGGCAACACCAAGATGCAGTCCCTGATGCAGGCCAATCCCGACATCCAGGGCGTGATCTCCGGCAACGACGAGATGGCGCTGGG
>JBBSVE010000014.1:0-32485 GCA_038233815.1 Rhodobacterales bacterium | reverse complement strand
CGTCGCGGCCGAGAACAGCGCCGCCGTCTTGCCCCGCACGACCTGAAGATAGATCTCCTCCGTCGTCGCAAGATTCTGTGCGGCGGTCAGCTGGAGCACCTCGCCCTCGGCAATCGTCGCCGCCGCGTCGGCGAGGATGTCGAGCACGCGGAGCGACCCCGTCTCCACCATCAACTGGAAGCTGCGCGCGAACAGATAGTCGCCGACCAGCACCGAACTCTTGTTGTCCCAGAGGAGATTCGCCGTCGGACGCCCCCGCCGTCGCGCACTTTCGTCCACCACGTCGTCGTGCAGCAGCGTCGCGGTGTGAATAAACTCCACCGTCGCTGCGAGGTGGATATGATAGGGGCCCGCATAACCACACATGCGCGCCGCGGCGAGCGTCAGCATGGGACGCAGCCGTTTGCCGCCCGCGTCCACCAGATGCGCCGTCACCTCCGGGATCCGTGGCGCGTGACGGCTCGCCATCCGCTCCCGTATCAGCGCGTTCACCGAAGCCATGTCGGGGCCGAGCCAGTCCGCCAGCCGGTCCTGCGGTTTTACGCTGTCGCCCTCTGGTGCCATTCCGCCCTGCCCGTCTGCCCGCTCGACAGGCTGGATGCTGCCCGCTATGTCCATCTGGTGAAAGAGCTTTTGCGCACCACCGACCCGACGGTCATCGCCTTCGCCACAGCACTCCTGTCCGGTGAAGGTATAGTGACGTTCGAGATCGACGTAAACATGAGCATCCTCGAAGGCGGTATCGGGCTTTTTCCCCGCCGCCTGATGGTGCGCGACGCGGATCTCTTCATCGCCCGCACGGTGATGACCGACAACGAGATCCCGCTCGGCCAGTAGGGTCCGAAGGCGGGCGCGGAACTCCGTGACACGAATCGGCTTTTGTGGTGCACTCGGAAGACGAGCACACAACCCAAGGAGGCAAGGAATGACCGTCGCTTCTCACCTGCAGGAACTGCGCCGCAAGCATGAACATATCTCGGACATGGTGGAACGCGAACAACGCAGTCCGGCCACGGACGGATTGAGGATCGCCGACCTGAAGAAACAGAAGATGCGCCTGAAGGAAGAGATCACGCGCCTCGCCGACTGACCGCAGGATGAGCGGGCCGACCCGTCCGGGTCCGGCCCGCGCTATGCCCGATCAGACCACGAATTGCCCGCCGTTGGCGGAGATCGTGGATCCGGTGATGAAGCCCGCCTCGTCGGAGGCGAGGAAGGTCACGATCCGCGCGATCTCCTCCGGCTCTCCCAGACGGCCCACCGGGATCTGCGGGATGATCCGCTCCTTGAGCACCTTTTCGTCGATGGCCCGCACCATTTCCGTGCCAATATAGCCCGGACAGATCGCATTCACCGTGATTCCGGCGCGCGCGCCCTCCTGCGACAGCGACTTCGTGAAGCCGAGATCGCCCGCCTTGGCCGCAGAATAGTTCGCCTGCCCCGGCTGACCCTTCTGACCGTTGATCGAGGAGATGTTGATCACCCGGCCGAATTTACGTTCCCGCATCCCGCCCCAGACCGGATGGGTCATGTTGAAGAGGCCGGAAAGGTTGGTGTCGATCACCTCGCGCCACATCTGCGGCGTCATCTTGTGGAACATCCCGTCTCGCGTGATGCCCGCGTTGTTGACGAGCACTTCGACCGGCCCGAGATCGGCCTCCACGGCCCCGATCCCCGCCACGCAGGCATCGTAATCCGCGACCGACCATTTCCATGCGGCGATCCCGGTGTCGGCGGTGAATTTTTCCGCCGCTTCCTCGTTGCCCGCGTAATTCGCGGCGACCGTGTAGCCCGCGGCTTTCAGGGCGACCGATATGGCGGCCCCGATGCCGCGCGTGCCGCCTGTAACGAGTGCGGTTCTTGTCATCCTTTGCCCTCCCAAGCGTTCGTTCGGTTCGACCGGTCAGGGCCGTTCAAGACACATCGCAACACCCATTCCGCCGCCGATGCAGAGGGTGGCAAGACCCTTCTTCGCGTCGCGCCGCTTCATCTCGAACAGCAGCGTGTTGAGGATGCGGGCGCCCGATGCGCCGATCGGATGCCCGATGGCGATGGCGCCACCGTTCACGTTCACCTTCTCGGGATCCCAGCCCATGTCCTTGTTGACCGCACAGGCTTGCGCCGCGAAAGCCTCGTTCGCCTCGATGAGGTCGAGATCCGCCGCCGTCCAACCCGCCTTTTCCAGCGCCTTGCGGCTGGCGTGGATCGGCCCGGCCCCCATGATCGACGGATCCAACCCGACGCTTGCGCTGGAGACGATGCGCGCCAGAGGCTCCAGCCCTCGCGCCTCGGCATCCTTTGCCGACATCAGCAGAACCGCCGCAGCGCCGTCGTTCAGTCCCGAGGCGTTGGCCGCCGTCACCGTGCCGTCCTTGGCAAACGCGGGGCGCAGTTTCGCCATCGCCTCCAGCGTCGCGCCGTGACGGATATATTCATCCTGATCGACCGTGACATCGCCCTTCCGGCCCTTGATCGTGAAGGCCACGATCTCGTCCGCGAACCGTCCGGCCTTCTGAGCGGCCTCCGCCTTGTTCTGGCTGCGGACGGCGAATTCGTCCTGCTGGGCGCGGTCGATCTTCCATTGATTCGCGACATTCTCGGCGGTCTGGCCCATGTGATAGCCGTTGAACGCGTCCCAGAGACCGTCACGGATCATCGTGTCGATCAGCGTGGCGTCGCCCATCTTGTGCGCCTGCCGCAGGTGCGCGACGTGGGGGGACAGGGACATGCTCTCCTGCCCGCCCGCGATGACGATCTTCGCGTCGCCGAGCTGGATGATCTGGGCGCCCAGCGCCACCGCGCGCAGGCCCGAGCCGCAGACCTGATTGATCCCCCAGGCCGGACTCTCGAGCGGCAGACCCGCATTGACGGCCGCCTGTCGCGCGGGGTTCTGGCCCTGCCCCGCCGTCAGGACCTGGCCCAGGATCGTCTCTTCGACCTCCGCCTTGTCGACGCCGGCACGGTCCACGACCGCCTCGATCACGGCCCGGCCGAGATCGTGCGCGGGCACGGTGGCGAAAGCCCCCAAAAAGCTGCCCACGGGGGTGCGCGCTGCCGAAACGATCACGACATCGGTCATGGTCTGGTCCTCTCCCTGGCCTCTCGCGGATCGGATCGGTCCCGCCGCTCACCTCTTTTGGGTAAGCAATGGGGCCTTGAAACGCAAGCGCCGGGGAAAAGTGGCGTTTCAGGCCGTCTTGCGGCGCGCACCTCCCATCCATGCGGGTTTGACCGTGGGCGCGCCAAAGAGAAAGCCCTGCATGCACCCGATCCCGGCCGTTTGCAGCCATTCCGCGTCCGCCGGGGCCTCGACCGCCTGCGCGACGGTCAGCATCTCCAGATGGTGGCCCACGGCGATCAGCGCCCGCATCATGGTCTGGTTGTCCCGGTCGCGATGGATGTCGCGCCCGAACGGCGCGCCGATCTTCAGGATGTCGAAGAGGAAATCCTGCAGATACCGGAACGACGTGAAGCCCGCACCGAAATCGTCGAGCGCGAAGCGCACCCCCTCGGCCTGCCATTCGTCGATGAAGGACATGACGAGTTCCGGCACCGTGAGGGCGGAGCTTTCCGTGATCTCGAGGATCAGACGTTCCGCGGCCGTGGGATGCGCGCCAAGGCCGCGCTTCAGTATCCGGATCCAGCGCGGATAGCCCACTGAGCGGGCCGACATGTTGACCGAGAGCCTTAGATCGGGATGGCGCGCGAGGGCGGCCAGCCCCGCCTCAAGCGCCGCGCAGTCGACGACGCGGCCAAGCTCCATATTCTCCACCGCATGGATGAAATCGCGGGCCGGAATCGGGCGCCCTGACGGGTCCATGACGCGGATCAACCCTTCGTGGAACGCGACCCGTTCGGGGTCCGCCGCCACGACAACGGGCTGCCATGCAAGCCGGAGGCGGTTATGCTCCACCGCGTGGCGCACCATGGCGATGGTGCCCGCGTCCCGCGCCACGACGGCTGCGGCAAGGGGGTTTTCGTCACCCGGAAGCAGGTCCGCCCGTGCCATGCGATCCATTCCAATACCTCCGCCAGACCGATCCTGTCGCCATCCTGCCCCATCCAGGTGAATCGCTGGTAAAGCCCCGGCCTTTGACACAAAATCGCGGCATATGCCGGGAGGGATGCGATGACACTTACGCGCTGCGCATGGTGCGGGACCGATCCGCTCTATGTGGCCTATCACGACAACGAATGGGGCGTGCCGGAACACGACAGCCGCGCGCTTTGGGAAAAGTTGGTGCTCGACGGTTTTCAGGCCGGATTGTCGTGGATCACCATCCTGCGAAAGCGTGACGCGTTCCGTGCAGCCTTCGCGGGGTTCGAGCCCGGGATCGTCGCGGGCTGGGGCGAGGCGGACGTGGCGCGCCTGCTGGCCGATCCGGGCATCGTGCGTCACCGCGGCAAGATCGAGAATGCGATCCGGTCCGCCCGGGCCTGGATCGCCATCGAGGAGCGGGAGGGGTTCGCCAACCGGCTCTGGTCCTACGTCAACGACGAGGCACTCCAGAACGCCCCCGCCACACCCGCCGACGTTCCGGCGCAAACCGCGCTGTCGGTGCGGGTGTCGAAAGATCTCAAGCAGGCGGGTTTCGGTTTTTGCGGCCCGACGATCACCTACGCCTTCCTGCAGGCGACGGGGCTGATCAACGACCACCTCGCCGGGTGCCACAGGCGGGAGGCGGTCATGGCCACCCACTTTCACCGATAGCTCAGTCCCGGAAGGCCGCCAGCACGCGCCGCGCGTCCGCCCCGTTCCAGGCGGCATCACCGATCAGGCGGGCGACCTCCTGACCCTCGGGGTTCAACAGGACGGTCAGCGGCAGGCCCAGCACGCCCATTCCACGCGACAGGCTCGAGGAGGCGTCCTTCAGGACCGGCAGATTGTCGACGCCGATCTCGGTCATGAAGCGGTCGATCGCCTCGGGCGGGTTGCGCCCCACGGCGACGGTGACGACCGCGACATCGCCCGTGGCCGCAAGCTTGGCCAGATCCGGCATCTCCTTGCGGCAGGGCGCGCACCAGGTGGCCCAGAAGTTCACCAGCACCCACTGGCCCTTCCACTCCGCCAGACTGCGGGGCGCGTCGGCCCGGTCCGGCAGGCTTTCCGCCGGGACCGCAACAGGCGCGTCATGGATCTGCAGCTTGCGCATCTCCCCCGCCACGGCGGCGCGGGCGGCCGCGACATCGGCATGGCCCGGATTTGCACCAAGGATCAGCGCCGTATAGAGAGCCGTCACGATTATCCGCCGCATGTTCTTTCCCTTCAAAGGCCGCGCCATGTCCGACACGCCATCTCCCGCCGCCAACGCCATGTGGGGCGGCCGTTTCGCCTCCGGTCCCGACGCGGTCATGCAGGCGATCAACGCCTCGATCGGCTTCGACCGGAGGCTCGCCGCGCAGGACATCGCGGGCTCGCGCGCCCATGCCGCAATGCTGGGCGCCGCGGGCATCCTCACGCCTAGCGATGCGGAGGCGATCGGGAAAGGCCTGCTCACGGTGTTGTCAGAGATCGAGGCCGGCGATTTCGCCTTCCGCCCCGATCTGGAGGATATCCACATGAACGTGGAGGCCCGTCTGCGCGAGATCGTGGGCGAACCGGCGGGAAGGCTGCACACCGCGCGGTCGCGCAACGATCAGGTGGCGCTGGATTTCCGGCTCTGGGTCCGCGACCAGTGCGATGCGGCGACCGAAGGGCTGACCGCCCTGATGCGCGCCTTCGTAGCGCAGGCGGAGGCGGGGGCGGACTGGCCGATGCCGGGCTTCACGCATCTCCAGTCCGCGCAGCCGGTGACGTGGGGCCATCACATGATGGCTTACGTGGAGATGTTCGCCCGCGACCGCGACCGCTTTGCCGACGCGCGCGCCCGGATGAACGAATGTCCGCTCGGGGCGGCGGCACTGGCGGGCACCTCGTTCCCGATCGACCGGGAGATGACGGCAACGGCGCTGGGCTTTGCGCGCCCCACGGCCAATTCGCTCGATTCGGTCGCGGACCGCGATTTCGCGCTGGAGTTTCTGGCGGCCAGTTCGATCTGTGCCATGCATCTGAGCCGCTTTGCCGAGGAGCTGGTGATCTGGTCCTCGGCCCAGTTCCGCTTCGTTGAGCTGTCGGACCGCTGGACGACAGGGTCGTCGATCATGCCGCAAAAGAAGAACCCGGACGCGGCG
This sequence comes from Rhodobacterales bacterium, assembly GCA_038233815.1. Classification (GTDB taxonomy): domain Bacteria; phylum Pseudomonadota; class Alphaproteobacteria; order Rhodobacterales; family Rhodobacteraceae; genus JBBSVE01. The sequence continues at coordinate 26,314 of JBBSVE010000014.1, read as the reverse complement.
GAGCTGTTGCGCGCCAAGCTCGGGCGCATCCTTGGCGCGACGGTGGCGCTGTTCACGGTCATGAAGGGGCTGCCGCTCGCCTATTCGAAGGATATGCAGGAAGACAAGGAACAGGTCTTCGACGCTGCCGACACGCTGATGCTGGGACTGGCCGCGATGACCGGGATGGTGGGCGACATGACGGCGCAGCGCACAACGCTCGCCGCGGCGGCGGGGGCGGGTTTCGCCACCGCGACCGATCTCGCGGACTGGCTGGTCAGGACACTGGACCTGCCGTTCCGCGACGCACACCATGCGACGGGCGCGCTCGTGGCGCTGGCGGAGGCGAAGGGATGCGATCTGGCCGACCTGAGCCTTGCCGACTTGCAGACCGGGCACCCCGGCATCACGGAGGACATACGCTCCGTTCTGGGGGTGGAGAACTCGGTCCGCAGCCGCACCTCCCATGGTGGCACCGCGCCGGACCGCGTGCGGGCAGAGGTCGCACGCTGGAAAGGGTTGCTGGCATGATGCGGACCTCCTGGACAGCCCTCGGCGCGATCCTGCTTCTCGCCGCCTGCGGTGCGGACGGCGCGCCGACGCCGCCGCCGGCCAAGCCGCCCTCCGGGCTCGTGCTGTCGGGCGAGGCCGCGGTCGGCGTCACCACACGGTAGGCGGATCGCGGCCTCCGGCCCTTGGCGCTAGGGTGTCCGCATGGTAGCCCTGACGCGAACCGGGCCGGGGAGCGTTGCGTGGACCATTTTCTCTACCGCGACGGTCATTTGCATGCCGAGGATGTGCGCCTTTCGGACATTGCCTCGCATGTCGGAACGCCGTTCTACTGCTATTCCACCGCAACGCTGACCCGCCATTTCCGGCTCTTCACCGAGGCGCTGTCGCCGCTTCCCCATCTGGTGTGCTTCGCGGTCAAGGCGCTGTCCAACGTAGCGGTCCTGAAGACGCTCGGCGATCTCGGTGCGGGCATGGATGTGGTGTCGGCGGGCGAATACCAGCGCGCGCGGGCGGCGGGGGTGCCGGGCGACCGGATCGTCTTTTCCGGCGTCGGCAAGACACGCGAGGAGATGCGCCTTGTCCTCCAGAACGGCATCCGACAGGTCAATGTGGAATCCGAACCCGAACTTCGCGCCCTGTCCGAGGTCGCGACCGCGATGGGCACCCGCGTTCCGATCACCGTCCGCGTCAACCCCGATGTTGATGCCCGGACGCATGAGAAGATCGCGACCGGGCGCCGGGGCGACAAGTTCGGCATCCCGCTTGCCCGCGCACGTGAGGTCTATGCCGAGGCCGCGCGTCTGCCGGGGCTGGAGGTGGTCGGCGTCGACATGCACATCGGCAGCCAGCTCACCGACCTTGCCCCGTTCGAGGCGGCGTATGGGAAGCTCGCGGACCTCGTGGCGGCCTTGCGGAGCGATGGCCACGACATCCGCAGGCTCGACCTCGGCGGCGGGCTGGGCATCCCTTACGTCCGCGACAACGCGGCCCCGCCGCTGCCTGCGGATTACGGCGCGATGGTGCAGCGCACCGTCGGCGATCTCGGCTGCGAGCTGGAGATCGAGCCGGGCCGCCTGATCGCTGGCAATGCGGGCGTTCTGGTGGCGCGCGTCATCTGGCTGAAGCCGGGCGAGGACCGCGATTTCATCATCCTCGACGCGGCGATGAATGACCTGATCCGGCCCGCGATGTATGGCGCGCACCATGACATCATCCCGCTGGAGGAACCTGCCGCAGGGGCGGAGCGGCGACCCTATGACGTGGTCGGTCCGGTCTGCGAATCGGGCGATACGTTTGCAAAGGCCCGCGACCTGCCGCCCTTGGGCGAAGGCGGGCTGGTCGCGTTCCGCTCGGCCGGGGCTTACGGGGCGGTGATGGCGTCGGAATACAATTCCCGTCCGTTGATTCCGGAGATTCTGGTGAAAGGGGATCAATTCGCCGTCATCAGGGCGCGTCCAACGATTGAAGAGATGCTCGCGCGCGATACGATGCCGGTGTGGCTGTGACCCCGCGGCCGGAACAGGCAGGCCCGATGGCGCGCGACCTCGACCCCCGCATTGCAGCGATCCTCCGCAAGCCGGTCCGGCTGACCCTCGCCGGGCTCTGGGCGGAGCGTCTGGTGCGCGCCTTCTGGCCGCTCTGGACGCTGCTGATCGGGTTGCTCGCGATGCTGGCGTTCGGGGTGCAGGATCTCGTGCCGGACCGGGCCGTCCGGGTGGCGTTGGGCGTTGCGGGTCTGCTGGCGATCTGGGCCGGTGTGCGGCAGTTTCGCCGACCGAACCGCACCGATGCGTTGGTCCGGCTCGACGCGACGCTGCCGGGCCAGCCCATCGCCACGCTGGGCGACGCGCAGGCCGTGGGAACCGCCGATCCGGCAAGCCGTGCGGTCTGGAACGCCCATCTCGACCGCATGGCGGCCCGGGTGGGTCAGGCGCGCGCCGTCGCACCGGACCTGAGGCTCGCGTCGCGGGACCGCTACGGGGTGCGGTACATGGCGCTGACCGCTCTCGTGACGGCGCTGATCTTCGGCTCGCTCTGGCGCATCGGCTCGGTCGCGGGCATCGGGCCCGGTCCGGCGGCGGCGCTGATCGGTGGCCCGTCGTGGGAAGGCTGGATCCAGCCGCCGCCCTATACCGGAAAGCCCACGCTCTACCTCAACGACATCGACCGCGCGGGCTTCGAGGTGCCAACCGGCAGCCGCGTCCAACTGCGCTTTTACGGCGAGGCGGGGCGGCTTTCGCTCACCGAAAGCGTGTCGGGGCGGGCCGCCTCCAAGCCCGATGGGACGGAGTCCGTGCAGGATTTCGACATCACCCAAAGCGGGGAAATTGGCATCGAAGGTCCGGGCGGGCGGCGGTGGAATATCACCGCTCTGCGTGACGTGCCCCCTACGATCACCGCGAAAGGCGATGTGAAGCGGCAGGCCGACGGCAGTCTCAAGATGCCGTTCTCGGCCTCCGACGATTATGGCGTGACCGGCGGCAAGGCGGTGATCACGCTCGATCTGGGCACCGTCGACCGGCGTTTCGGGCTTGCCGTGGACCCTGAGCCGATCGCCCCGGTCAGTCTCGATCTGCCGCTGCCCATCACCGGCAGCCGGACGAAGTTTGATGAGGTTCTGGGCGGCGATCTGTCCAAATCGGTGCTGGCCAACCTGCCGGTCATGGTCTCGCTTTCGGCCACCGACGCGGCCAGCCAGACGGGAAGCGCGGCGCCGATCCGTATGGTGCTGCCGGGCAAGCGGTTCTTCGATCCGGTCGCCGCTGCCATCATCGAGCTGCGCCGCAATCTCCTCTGGTCGCGCAGCAACGCCGCCGACACGGCGCAGCTTTTCCGGGCGATCCTGCACCGCCCCGAGGGACTCGTCAGCAATCAAAGCGCCTATCTCCAGCTTCGCGTGGCGATGCGGACGCTGGACCGGGAGGCCGCGACGCTGACCCTGGCACAGAGGGATGCGCTGGCGGAGACGTTCTGGACCGTGGCGCTGATGATCGAGCAGGGCGATCTCGACAGCGCGCGCGAGCGGCTGAAGCGGGCGCAGGCGCAGCTGGACGAGGCGATCAAGGACGGCGCTGACCCGTCCGAGATCGACCGCCTGATGGAGGAGCTGCGCCAGGCCACCGACGACTACATCCGCCAGCTGGCCGAGGAGGCCAAGCGCGACCCGGACGGCAAGGCCGCGCAGGAACAGCAGGGCATGCAGATGTCCGGCGACCAGCTCCAGAAGATGATGGACGCGATCAAGAAGGCGCTGGAGGAAGGCCGCACCGACGACGCCGCCCAGATGATGCAGGCGCTGAAGGATCTGCTGGAGAACCTGCAGGTGACGCAAGGTCAGGGCGGCCCGGGCCAGCAAGCGATGAAGGATCTGGGCGAAACGCTGCGCGGCCAGCAGGATCTGTCCGACGACAGTTTCCGGGAGCTGCAGGATCCGGGCGGCCAGCAGGGCCAACAGGGTCAGCAGGGTCAGGGAGAGCAGCCGGGCCAGCAAGGGCAGGGCCAGCAGCAGGGTGAGGGCCAGCAGCAGGGCCAGCAGGATGGTGGTGAGGGCCTCGCGGGGCGACAGGGTGATTTGAAGAACCGTTTGGGTAATCTGGGCCAGGGCCCCCTCCCCGGCGCGGGGTCGGAGCAGGGCGAGGCCGGGCGGCGCGCGCTCGATCAGGCGGGAAAATCGATGGAGGAGGCGCGGCGCGCCCTGAAGGACGGCGACCTGCCCGGCGCGCTTGACCGTCAGGCCGAGGCGATGCAGTCGATGCGCGAAGGCATGCGCTCCTTGGGTGAGGCGATGGCGCAGGACCAGCGCAAGGCGCAGTCCGGCGACAGCGAACAGGGCGACGCTTCGGGCCGCGACGGCACGCAGGCCGGCCGCGATCCGCTGGGCCGTGAGCAGGGCGACGGCGCGCGGATCGGCTCCGACCGGAACCTGTTGCAGGGCGAGGATCCCAACCGTCAGGCGCAATCACTCCTCGATGAGATCCGCCGCCGCGAGGGCGAACAGACCCGTCCCGAAGGCGAGCGCGACTATCTCAAGCGTCTGCTCGATCTGTTCTGATACCGGGAGCCAAGGGCGCGGGAAGGCTGTTTCAGCGTGACGTCGCGGACATGTCCCGGATCCATCCGGCCACCCGCCGCGTCGTGCGATCGAGTCCCGCCCGGAGGCCGTCGACCCCGCCCACATAGGTTGCGAGCGCCGCCTGAGCGACCGGAATACGCGACGCGATCTTCGGCGCCCCGCCGTAGAGCAGCGCGCCCAACAGGGCGATCGACGTCACGAGCAGAAACCCGGATGCGAAGCCGCGCCCCGTGCGGCGCTCCAGCCCCTCCGTCTTGCCATGGTCCGTATGCTCGCTGCTGGACCGCAGGGAGGAGGTGATGTCTCCGATGTCCGGTAGCAGAGCCTCGGGCGCGGGCCGTTCGGTCGACGCCGCTGGAGGAGGAGGAGCTGTCGGCGGAGGCGACGGAACCGCAGTGGCCTCTGCGTTGCCCGGCGCACGAAGTCGCGCCAACCGCTCCCGCACCGCGCGCGAGGCTCCCGCAGAGGGCACCATCTCCGACAGTCCAAGATCGGTCTGCACATCAATCCCCGAAGCGCTCTCCCGCCGCCGCAATGCCGTTTCGCGCGCCGCCTCCTCGCGCAGGATCGCGAGCAGGCCCTCATCGAGCGGCGGGCGCACGGGCAACGGGCGCTCGGAATTCTCCGCGTCGTCAAGGTCGTCGTCCGACGCCAAGGGCCTGGCCCCTGCCGGGCCCACCGCCGGAGCCCGCGCTTCGGGCGGTTGCACGGGTTCGTCCCCATCCTCGGGGCCGACCATCCGGGGTGCTGCCTGTGCCATCACGGATCCGGCGAGATGAGCCTCCGAGGCCCGTGCACCGGGCATCTGGAACCAGCCGTGTCCGCAGGCCGAACACTGCACCTCGCGCCCCGCGGCGGGGATCGCATCGTCGCCGACCTCGTATTGCGCGTCGCATTTCGGGCAATCGAGCCGCATCCACCACCTCGTCCGGTCCAGTCCCGCCGATCCTCGCCGACCGTGCGGTCAGCCATACCGCCCCTCTCCCGCTTGTCCAAGCTTTCATCGCGCTTGCCGCGCCAGAGGAGAGGTTGAACCGCCCGCTGATCCGCGCGAGGATGAATAGCCCCGTGCCGTGGAAGCACGGATCGGCAGGGTCCGCAGGCGCCCTCCGGGGCCAGGGAACGCATGGATGGATACGAGACGGCCAAAACCCGTGATGGCGCGCGAACGACCGCAGCGCCGCGTGACATGCCCCTTTGGTCCGGTTCCACCGCCCACCCGCCAGCCAGACGGCGCCGCCGTGTCACCGCCACCGAAGCGCCCTGATCTGGCGCACACGGAACTCCGATGATGCGCCTTGCCGTCCGGTGGATCCTATCGCTGCTCTTCATCGTCCAGATGTATGCCGCGATGGCTCTCCTCGCCGTCCTCTACCTGCCTTGGGCGATCCTGTCGCCGGACGGGGCGCTGGCAGCCTGCAAGGCCTTCTGCCGCTGGACGCTCTTCAGCCTGGGCGCGATGACGGGTCTGCGGACGGAAGTCCGCGGCGCGGCGCCCCATGCCGAGGTGCTGATCGCCGCCAAGCACCAGTCGTTCCTCGACATCATCATGATCTTCGACGCCGTTCCGCACGGCAAGTTCATCATGAAGCGGGAGCTGATGTTCGCCCCGATCCTTGGCCAGTTCGCGCTGCGGATCGGCTGCGTCCCGGTCAACCGGGGGCGGCGCGGGGCGGCGATCACGCAGATGATGGAGGATGTCAGCTCCGGCGCGCGGCAACCGGGACAGCTCATCATCTACCCGCAGGGCACACGGGTCGCGCCGGGGGCGATGCTGCCCTACAAGATCGGCTCAGCAGCGCTCTACAGCCAGTTGGGCCAGCCCTGCATTCCGGCAGCGACCAATGTGGGCCTCTTCTGGCCCAAGCGCGGCATCCTTCGGAAACCCGGCCTCGCCGTGGTGGAGTTCCTGCCCGAGGTGCCCGCCGGTCTGTCCCGCGATCCGTTTATGGCGCGTCTGGAATCCGACATCGAAGGCGCCTCCGACCGCCTGATGGCGGAGGCGGGCTACCGTAGCCCGAGTTCACCCTGAGCCGGACCCAAGCCACGCCCCCCACCAGACCGCGGCAGCGCCGCCGAGCGGTGGCTCGATGCCACCCGAGGCGGCTGCCCCCGCGCGCCGCCAGCCGTCCCGTCACGCCAGCCGCAGCGCGACGATCCCCGCGATCACCAGTCCGATCCCCACAATCCGCAAGGTGCCAAACGCCTCGCCGAACAGGATCACGCCGAGGATCGCAGTGCCGACGGTGCCGATCCCCACCCAGACCGCATATGCGGTGCCGAGCGGCAGGCTCCGCATCGCCACGCTCAGCAGCCAGAAACTCGCCACCGTGCCGATCACCGTCAGGACAGACGGCAACGGCCGCGAGAATCCTTCGGAATATTTCAACCCCACCGCCCAGCCGCATTCGAGCAGCCCCGCCAGCACCAGCAACATCCACGGCAAGCTCATGCCGCCAGACCCTTGGCGCCCATCCCGAGAAACTTCTTCCGGCGGTCCTTCACCAGCGCGTCGCGCGACTTGCCCGCGAGCTCTCCCAGCATGGCGCGGAGCGCGTCGCCCACCGCTGCGATGGTCTCCGCCCGGCCGCGCTGTGCCCCGCCGACCGGCTCCGCCACGATCCGGTCGATCACCCCGAGCTTCGACAGATCCTGCGCCGTCAGCCGCAGCGCCTCCGCCGCCTCTTTCATCTTCTCGGGATCTTTCCAGAGGATCGAGGCGCAGCCCTCCGGCGAAATCACCGAATAGATCGAATGTTCCAGCATGCCGAGCCGGTTCGCCGTGGCAAATGCCACCGCCCCGCCCGATCCGCCCTCGCCGATCACCATAGACACGAGCGGCACACCGATCCGCAGGCATGTCTCGGTGGATCGCGCGATCGCCTCGGACTGGCCGCGTTCCTCTGCGCCCTTGCCGGGATAGGCGCCGGGGGTGTCCACCAGCGTCACCACGGGGATGCCGAACCGGTCCGCCATCTCCATCAGCCGGATCGCCTTGCGGTAGCCCTCGGGCCGCGCCATGCCGAAATTATGCACGATCCGCGTTCGGGTGTCGTGCCCCTTCTCATGCCCGATCACCATCACCGGCATGTCGTCGAGCCGCGCGAGCCCGCCCGTGATCGCATGATCGTCGGCGAAGTTCCGGTCTCCCGCCAGAGGCGTGAACTCGGTGAACAGCGCCTCCACGTAGTCCTTGCAATGGGGCCGGTCGGGATGCCGGGCCACGAGGCATTTCTGCCAGGGCGTCAGACCTTTGTAGAGGTCGCGCAGCATCGAGGCGGCTTTCGCGTCGAGCCCGGCTGCCTCCTTGCCGACATCCATCTCGGCATTGCCCCGGGCCATCGCGCGCAGCTCCTCGGCCTTGCCTTCGATCTCCGACAGCGGTTTCTCGAAATCGAGATAGTTCATGGCAGATCCCCTCGTGGCGCGCAGCGGTTGTATGCCGCCGGCCCGTTCCCATTGCAACGCCGCGCTTGCGCGAACGGGTCCGGCGTGGGACACACACGGACCCCTTGCACAGCCGCGGCGATAAACAATGCCGTTCATCCGCGCCGCTGCAAGGTCCAGGTCCGACGAAAGGAGAGGTCAGCCATGTTCGTGCGGTTCGGATACGAGATCGTGATCTCCAGCGTCGGTCGGGTGCCGCTTCTGGCGGCGCTCAACGTGCACAGCACCACGACGGGCCGTCTGATCGGCCTCGACGCCGTGCGCACCGACCCGGAGGTGGCGACCCACGAATATCTCGACGGCTTCGGCAATCGCATCACCCGCCTGACGGCCCCGGGCGGGACGCTCCGGCTCTGGTCCGATTGCGTGGTGGAGATGGAGCGCACGCCCGACGTGTTCGAGCCCTACGCCCGGCAGGAGGAGATCGCGGACCTGCCCGACCGCGTGCTCCAGTTCCTGATCCCCAGCCGCTATTGCGACAGCGACAACATCTCCACCTTCGCATGGGCGCAGTTCGGCTGGACCGCGCCGGGCTGGCCGCGGGTGCAGGCCGTGGTCGATTACGTCCATAACGAGACGACCTTCGGCTACAAGTTCGGCCGCGCGAACAAGACCGCCTCCGAGGTCCGGATCGAAAAAACCGGCGTATGCCGCGATTTTGCCCATCTTGCGATCACGCTTTGCCGCGCGCTCAACATCCCGGCGCGCTATGTCAGCGGCTATCTCGGCGACATCGGCGTGCCGCCGGCCGGGGCAGGCGATTTCTGCGCATGGTTCGAGGTCTGGCTCGGTGGGCGCTGGTATACGTTCGACGCGCGCTACAACGCGCGCCGGATCGGACGCCTGCCGATGGTGCGCGGCGCCGATGCCGCCGACGTGGCGATGATCACCTCGTTCGGGGCACATGACCTCAATTTCTTCCGTGTCTGGACGATGGAGCTTGACGGCGCCACCGACGACGCCTCGCTCTACGCAATGCTCAACACCCGGCCGGAGACGGAGCCTCTGGTCTTCCCCTCCTCCGGACGCGCTGCCTGACCGCGGCGGCGCTTGACGCCGCAGCCGGTCTGCGCGACGACTTGGGGCCCGCATACCCGACAGGAGATCCCGATGACCCGCACCGTCCATGTCAACGGCGACTGGCTGCCCGAGGCGGAGGCGACCGTCTCCATCTTCGACCGCGGCTTTCTCATGTCGGACGGGATCTACGAGGTTACGTCGGTTCTGGACGGCAAGCTCCTTGACTTTCCCGGTCATGCCGCACGCCTGAAGCGCAGCCTCGCCGCTCTCGACATGGCGGCGCCCATCACCGACGAGGCGCTTCTGGCGCTCCACCGCGAGGCCATCGCGCGTAACGACCTCACCGACGGGATGATCTACCTTCAGATCACGCGCGGCAGTGCGGGGGACCGGGATTTCGTCTTTCCCGACCCGGAAACGACGCCCTCCACCATCGTGCTCTTTACCCAGTCAAAGCCGGGACTGGCCGACAATCCCATGGCGCTGACGGGGATCAAGGTCATCTCGATCGAGGATATCCGCTGGGGCCGGCGTGACATCAAGACGGTGCAGCTCCTCTATCCGTCGATGGGCAAGATGATGGCGAAGAAGGCCGGGGCCGACGACGCCTGGATGGTCGAGGACGGGCACGTCACCGAAGGCACGTCGAACAACGCCTACATCGTGAAAGGTGACCGGATCGTCACTCGCAACCTTTCCTCCGACATCCTGCACGGCATCACCCGCGCGGCCGTCCTGCGCTTTGCCCGCGAGGCGCAGATGCAGGTGGAGGAGCGGCCCTTCACCATCGAGGAGGCGAAAGGCGCCAGCGAGGCCTTCATCACCTCCGCCTCCGCCTTCGTCATGCCGGTGGTGGAGGTGGACGGCACAGCCATCGGCTCCGGCGCCCCCGGTCCTGTCGCCAAGCGGTTGCGTGAGATCTATATCGAGGAAAGCCGCAAGACCTCGATTTGAGCGGTGTCAGGCGCTCTGCACCAGATGCGTCACCACGGCGGCATAGAAGACGCCGGTCGCGGCCAGCACAAAGCCGTGCCAGATTGTGTAGTGATAGCGCAGCCCGCTCGCGAGGAAGAACGCCACGCCCACGGTATAGAGCCCGCCGCCTATGAGGATCAGCACCATCACCGACGTGGTGAGCGAGGCGAATACGACGCCGCCCGTCAGCAGCCCCGCCCACCCCATGCCGAGATAGATCGCAAGCCCCAGCCACTTCATCCGGTCCGGCGACAGGATGCGCAGGCCGGTCCCCGCCAGCGCCGCGCCCCAGAGCCCGGCCAGCAGGTAGCCGCCATGCCCCGACATCAGCGTGAAGGGCGTGTAGGTGCCTGCTATCTTGGCATAGATCGCGGAATGGTCGAGCCCGCGCAGAAACCCCGACCAGCGGGGCGAGCGCACCATGTTGTAGAGCGCGGAGCACAGGATCATGCCAACCATGGTCGCGGCATAGACCGACACGCCCACCACCGTGGCCGCGTTCCCGCCGAAGATCACCGCCAGCACGATCAGCACCGGCACCCCCATCAGCGCGATGGTCAGGCCGGAGACGTGGATCACCGCATCGCTGATCCATTCCGCGCGGCTGTAGAGGGGACGATCGCGAACCATGACCCCAAGATAGGGCAAGACGCCCCGAATTTCCACGCCACGTTTGCGTGACGCGGGTGGCTAGCCTGCGTCGGCCGGAACCGCCACGTCAGCGCTGATCCAGTGGCCGGGATAGCGCGTTACCGCCCCGAACCCGTCCACCGTCAGATCGACCTCCACCCCCGGCGAGGAGAAATGCCAGCCCAACTCTCCGGTCCGCCGATAGGTCTGCGCCATTGGCTTCAGCGTCCAGTCGGACGGATCGAGCCACGCGGCCATGATCCGGGCCTCCTCGCCCACGGCGAGGCCGAGTCGCCGGATCGGCAGCGTATTCGTCGCGGGCGAAAAACCGAGATCGACGTCCAGCGCACCCTCGACGCCCGGCACCGCGACGCCGTCCATGGACCAGTGGCCGTCCGCCTCCCGCTCGATCAGGATGCGGCGGTCGCGACGCTCGATCCGGCAGCGCCGGGTCTCGCCCTGCAGGGTCGCGCGCACCCGGTATCGGGTCGCCATGTCGGTGCCTTTGCGGCTCGATCCCTCGATCAGCAGGCTCCGGGAATTGAGCGCGAAGCGGCAGGCGTCGTTGCCGGGCGGCGGCTCGGCCATCCACATCATCACATGCGATCCGGCGATCATGCCTTGGTCCCCACGTTGGCCGCAAAGGCGCTGTCGAAGGCCGCCTGCTTGCCCGCGTCGGCGTCGGTCTGGTGTGCGCGGCGCCAGTTGTCGAAAGGCATGCCGTAGAACGCTTCCCGCGCCGCGTCCTTGTCCATGGCGATGCCCCGCTCCGTCGCCGCCTCCTGATACCAGCGGCTGAGGCAGTTCCGGCAGAACCCGGCCAAGGTCATCAGGTCGATGTTCTGCACCTCGGGCCGGTCGTCCAGAAGATGTCGGCGAAGCCTGCGGAAGGCCGCCGCTTCGAGTTCGGTGCGTGTCGCGTCATCCATTGCCGTCCCCTCTTACGTCGCTCAAGGCCGCCACCATCGCGGGCGCCAGCAGGTCCGCCCACTGCGCCTGCCCCGCATGGTCGCCGATCAGGTCGTTGCGGACCTCGATCAGCGTGTTGTGCCGCCCGGCCTGCAAGGCATGGCGGTCCACGGAGTCGCCCGGAAGATGGCCTGTGTAGGGCTCGTTGTCGCCCACGCAGAGCCCCGGCACAAGCGCCAGCCGCGCAAGCAGCGCCCGGCTGAGCCGGTCATCCAGCGGCGAATGGAGCACGCCCACCTGCCACGGTCGCGGTGCGCGCCCGCGCAGGCAGGCGGTGAAGGAATGGACCGCCACGATCACCGTATCCGCGCGGCGCGCCGCCAGCCGCGCGAGCGCCGCATGATAGGGGCGGTAGAGCGTATCCAGCCGGCGTGCCGTCTCCGCCTCCCCGACATGCCGGTTGGCCGGGACGATAGTGCCGTCGTAGAGCTTCATCACCAGTGTGGGGTCGTCCTCGCCCCGGTTGGGATCGATCACCAGCCGGCTGAAATCGGACAGGATTGCGGGCGCCCCCAGCGCGTCGGCCAGGGCCAGCGTCAGCCCCGCCGCGCCCACGTCATAGGCGATATGGCGCGCCATGTCGGACGCGGCGAGGCCCAGATCGCCGCCACCCACATCGTCCGGCACCCGGTTCGTCGCATGGTCGCAGGTCACGAGGAAGGGCGCGCCACGATCCTCCCCCACAACGCGGAACGGCTCCGCCATCGCACCCCTCCTCCGGTCATCAAGCCTCCGGTGTAGCGGTCCGGGACCGCGGGGAAAACCGTGATTGCACCCTCGGCCCCGAATTGACCCTCCGGTTGTGGGAATACGCGCCCGCCCGTTGCCGCCTCCCGCCATATCCGCCATAACGCCCTTGGCTCCCGGCCGACCGGTCGGCACCGTCCGAGAAAACGAGGTTCCCATGAGACGCCTGCGCAACGTGAAGATCGTGGCCACGCTTGGCCCCGCCTCCAGCGACTACGACACGATCCGGGCGCTGTTCGAGGCCGGGGCCGACGTCTTCCGCCTCAACATGAGCCACGGGACGCATGACGACATCGCAGCACGCCACACGGTCATCCGCAAGATCGAAGCCGACACCGGCCGCCCGATCTGCATCCTCGCCGACCTTCAGGGGCCGAAACTGCGCGTCGGCACCTTCGCGCATGACGACGGCGAGATGCTGGTCGAGGGCGCGAAGTTCCGGCTCGACCTTTCCGACGAGCCGGGTAGCGCGGAACGTGTGCAGCTTCCCCACCCGGAGATCTTCGCGGCGCTCGAACCCGGCGCGTCGCTGCTGGTCAACGACGGCAAGATCCGCCTGAAGGTGGAGGCGTGCGGCAAGGATTTCGCCAATTGCACGGTAACGGTCGGGGGCACCATTTCCAACCGCAAGGGGGTGAACGTGCCCGACGTGGTGCTGCCGCTGGCCGCGCTGTCGGTGAAGGACCGCAAGGATCTGGAGTTCGCCTGCGCGCTGGGCGTCGACTGGCTGGCGCTGTCGTTCGTGCAGCGCCCCGAGGACGTGACCGAGGCGCGCGAACTGGCCAAGGGCCGCGCCGCGATCCTGTCCAAGATCGAGAAGCCCGCGGCGGTAAAGGATTATGCGGCGATCCTCGCCGTGTCCGACGGAATCATGGTAGCGCGCGGGGATCTGGGCGTGGAACTGCCCGTCCACGCCGTCCCGCCGATCCAGAAGCGGCTGATCCGCGGTGCGCGGGCGGCGGCGAAACCGGTAATCGTGGCGACCCAGATGCTCGAATCGATGATCGAGAGCCCGGTCCCCACGCGGGCCGAGGTGTCTGACGTGGCCACCGCGATATACGAGGGCGCCGACGCGATCATGCTGTCGGCGGAATCGGCGGCGGGCGCCTACCCGGTGGAGGCGGTCCGCACGATGGACAGCGTCGCGATCTCGGTCGAAAGCGATCCGACCTACCGCGAGGTCATCGAGGCCTCGCGCCGCAGCACCAAGACCACCGTCGCCGACGCCATCGTGTCCGCCGCGCGCGAGATCGCGGAGACGACGGACATCAAGGCGATCTGCTGCTTCTCGCAGACCGGCACGACCGTGAGCCTCGTCGCGCGAGAGCGTCCGCGCGTGCCGATCGTGGCGCTGACGCCGCTGATGGATACCGCGCGCCGCATGTGCCTGACCTGGGGCACCCATTGCGCCATCATCGAGATGCAGGAGCGGTTCAAGGGCGCGGTCATCGCCGCCGCCCGTGTCGCACGCCGCGACGGCTTCGCCACGGAAAAGGAGTTCATCGTGGTGACGGCGGGCGTGCCCTTCAACGTGCGCGGCACGACCAACATCGTCCGCGTCGCCCCCTGCGACGAGCGCCTGATCTACCGCGCCGACCCGGAATAGGGCTTGGTTGCGGCGAAAGGGTGGCATCATGGACCCCGACATCATGCTGGTGATCGGCCTCGTGATCGGCATCCTCGCGGTGCCGTCGCTGGTGTCCGCCTTGCAGGAGGATCGCGCGCCGCGCGTGGGGGTGGCGGCCGTTCTGGTGGCGGGTGCGCTGATCGTGCTGGCGGTCAACGACAAGCCGGGGGGATACCGCCTGAAGGATGTGCCCGACGCCGTCTATCACGTCATCGGCCGCGTGATGAGATGACCCTTTGCGCTTGCGCAATCGGCCGCACCCCCCTATAGCGCACCGTTCAAACCGCGCGTCCGGCCGAAGTGGCATGCCGAGTCGCGCGTTCACCGCCCCACGGACAGGAGATGGAAATGCCCAAGATGAAGACCAAATCGGCAGCGAAGAAGCGCTTCAGCTTCACCGCTACCGGCAAGGTGAAGGCCGGCCCCGCCGGCAAGCGCCACGGCATGATCAAACGCACGACGAAATTCATCCGCGACGTGACCGGGACCATGATCCTGTGCCCGGCGGATGCGAAGATCGTCAAGAAATACATGCCGTACGACCGGTAAGGAGAACACACCATGTCCCGTGTAAAATCCGGCGTCGTCACCCACGCCCGCCACCGCAAGGTCATCAAGGCCGCCAAGGGCTACTATGCCGCCCGCTCGACCAACTTCCGCACCGCGACGCAGGCGGTCGACAAGGCCAACCAATATGCGACGCGCGATCGCAAGACCCGCAAGCGCAACTTCCGCGCCTTGTGGATCCAGCGGATCAACGCGGCGGTTCGGCTGTTCGACCCCGCCTTCACCTATTCGCGCTTCATCAACGGCCTGATGCTGGCCGGGATCGACATCGATCGCAAGGTTTTGGCCGATCTCGCGGTGCATGAACCCGATGCGTTCAACGCCATCGCAAAGCAGGCGCATGACGCGGCGGGTGCTCCGGCCGCAACCTGACTTCAGCCCCCGGACGCGCCTGAAGCCCCGCCACCAGCGCGGGGCTTTTCCATGTCGGCCGTTCGGCTTGCATCCACCCGCCGGCGCCGCTAGTACCGAGCCACCCAGACCGGAGCCCCGCCCATGCCATCGCTCGAGGATCTTCGCGCCCGCACCATGACCGCGCTGACCGATGCGGCAGATGAGCCCGCGCTGGAGGCGGTGCGCCTCGCCGCCGTCGGCAAGAAGGGCGAGATCAGTCTGAAGATGCGCGAACTGGGCCGCATGGAGCCCGCTGAGCGTCAGAGTGCCGGTGCCGCCCTCAATGCGCTGAAGGACGAGATCGACGCCGCCCTGCGTGCACGTAAGGCCGCACTCGCCGATGCGGTGCTGGATGAACGTCTGCGCTCGGAATGGCTCGACGTGACGTTGCCCGCGCGGATGCGTCCGCAGGGCACGATCCATCCGGTCAGTCAGGTGATGGACGAGCTGACCGTGATCTTCGCCGACATGGGCTTTGCCGTCGCCGAAGGCCCGCAGATCGAGAGCGACTGGTATAATTTCGACGCGCTCAACATCCCGCCAGAACATCCCGCGCGGCAGGAGCATGACACATTCTTCATGCATCGCGACGCGTCCGACGACCGCCCGCCGCATGTGCTTCGGACCCACACCTCGCCGGTGCAAATCCGCGCGATGACGGAACAGGGCGCGCCGATTCGGGTGATCGCACCGGGCCGGGTCTACCGCATGGATATGGACCAGACCCACTCGCCCATGTTCCATCAGGTCGAGGGTCTGGCGATCGACCGCGACATCACCATGGCGCATCTGAAATGGGTGCTGGAGGAGTTCTGCCGCGCCTTCTTCGAGGTGCCCTCGGTGGAACTGCGGTTCCGCGCCAGCCATTTTCCCTTCACCGAACCCTCGGCGGAGGTCGACATCCGTTGCTCCTGGGCCGGGGGCCAGCTCAAGATCGGCGAGGGCGACGGCTGGATGGAGATCCTCGGTTCCGGCATGGTGCACGAAAAGGTGCTGCGCGCGGCAGGCGTCGATCCGACCCAGTGGCAAGGCTTCGCCTTCGGCATGGGCATCGACCGGATCGCGATGCTTAAATACGGCATCCCCGATCTGCGCGCCTTCTTCGAGAGCGACCTGCGCTGGCTGCGCCATTACGGCTTTCGCGCGCTTGACATGCCCGACCTCGCGGGCGGGCTTTCCGCCTGAGGGCCGCGATGCATCCGAACCGGCCCCTGCTGGCCGCGATACGCCCAATGTGGAGCGAGACATGAAGTTCACCCTCTCCTGGCTCAAGGATCATCTCGAGACGGATGCGCCGCTTGGCGTGCTCCTCGAGGCGCTGACCGACCTTGGCCACGAGGTCGAGGGCGTGGAGAATCCGATGGACAGCCTCGGCGCGTTCCGCATCGCCCGCGTCATCGAAGCGGTGCAACATCCCGACGCCGACCGCCTGCGGGTCTGCCGGGTGGAGACATGGCCCGACGGGCCGGAGGGCGCGTCCGAGGAGGTTCAGGTCGTCTGCGGCGCGCCCAATGCGCGCACCGGTCTGGTGGGCGTCTTCGCCCCCCCCGGCACCCATGTCCCGGGCACCGGCGTCGACCTCAAGCCCGGCGTGATCCGGGGGGTGGAAAGCAATGGGATGCTTTGTTCGGAGCGGGAGCTGATGCTCTCGGACGCGCACGACGGGATCATCGAACTGCCCGGGGACGCGCCGCTGGGCGTGCGGTTCATCGACTACCGGGGGCTGAACGACCCGATGATCTACGTCAAGATCACGCCGAACCGCCCCGATGCGCTGGGCGTCCGGGGGTTGGCGCGCGATCTGGCCGCGCGGGGTCTGGGCGTGCTTGCACCGCTCGACGTGCCGGAGATCCCCGGCAGCTTTGCGTGCCCGATCCGCGTCGAAGTGGCGGCGGAGCTGAAGGCGAAGGGCTGCCCCCTCTTCGCCGGCCGGGTCATTCGCGGCGTCACGAACGGCGCCTCGCCGGACTGGTTGCAGGCGCGGCTGCGCGCCATTGGCCTGCGCCCGATCTCGGCACTGGTCGACATCACGAATTTCTTCACCATCGGCCTCAATCGCCCGCTGCATGTCTTCGATGCGGGCTTGGTCGAGGGGAGCCTGCATATCCATCCGGCGAAGGGCGGCGAGACGCTGTTGGCACTCGACGGAAAAAGCTACGATTTAGCGCCGGGGATGATGGTAATCTCTGACGACAACGGCCCGGAATCACTCGCCGGTGTGATGGGCGGGGAGGCGTCGGGCGTATCCGCCGCGACGACCGATGTATTTCTGGAATCCGCCTTCTGGGATCCGATCTCCATCGCCACCACAGGCCGCGCGCTGCGGCTGAACTCCGACGCGCGCTACCGGTTCGAGCGGGGGGTGGACCCGGCCTTCACCCTGCCGGGACTGGCGCTGGCGACCCGGATGATCCTCGATCTGTGCGGCGGGGAGGCGTCGGAGGTCGTCCTCGACGGCGCCGTGCCCGACACGACCCGGCACTACCGCTTCGACCCCGCGCGGACGCGGAGCCTCGTCGGCCTCGACGTGGCCGAGGCCGAACAGCGCCGCACGCTGGACGCGTTGGGCTTCACGCTCGACGGCACCGATGCCGTGCCGCCCCCGTGGCGCCCCGACGTGCAGGGCGACGCCGATCTGGTGGAGGAGGTGGCCCGCGTCGCCTCGCTGTCCCGGCTGGTGGGTCAACCGCTGCCGCGCCCCGCGCCGGGCGTTCCGCGCCCGATCCTCACCCCGCTCCAGACCCGGGAGCGGAGCGCGCGGCGCACGCTGGCAGCACTCGGCTACAACGAATGCGTGACCTACAGCTTCATCGCGGAAGCGGCGGCGCGGCTGTTCGGCGGTGGCAGCGATGCGGTGCGGGTGGAAAACCCGATCTCGACGGCGATGTCGCACATGCGCCCCGACCTGTTGCCGGGGCTGCTGGCTGCCGCTGCGCGCAATCAGGCGCGGGGCTTCATGGATCTGGCGCTGACCGAGGTCGGCCCGGTGTTCCACGGCGGCGAACCTGGCGCGCAGACGCTCCACGCGACGGGGCTGCGGATCGGCCACACCGCCCCGCGTGGTCCCTACGGAGCGCGTCGCGCCGTCGACATCTTCGACGCGAAGGCGGATGCGGAGGCGGTTCTGGCCGCGTTGGGCGCGCCTGCCCGGACGCAGATCAACCGCAAGGTGCCGGACTGGTTTCACCCCGGACGCTCGGGCAGCATGGCGCTGGGGCCGACCATCCTCGCCACCTTCGGCGAGGTGCATCCAGGAGTTTTGCGCGCGATGGACGTTAAGGGCACCGCCGTCGCCTTCACGCTGCTGATCGCCAACGGGCCTTTGCCGAAGGTGAAGACCCCGACACGGCCCGCACTGGCGCTGTCGGACCTTCAGGCCGTGGAGCGCGATTTTGCCTTCATCGTCGACGCGCGGGTCGAGGCGGCAAGCGCGCTCAACGCGGCTCAGGGGGCGGACAAGGCGCTGATCGAGAGCGTGCGGCTGTTCGATCAGTTCACGGGGGAGCGGGCCGAGGCGCAGATGGGCGCGGGCAAGAAGAGCATCGCCTTCACCGTGCGCCTGCAACCGAAAGACGCAACCCTGACCGACGCGGAGATCGAGGCCGTGAGCGACAGGATCGTGGAGAAGGTTGCCAAGGCGACCGGCGGCACGCTGCGGTCCTGACCCGCCGCATCAGACGGGGATGTTGTCGATCAGCCGCACACCGCCCAGCGTCGCTGCTGCCAGCAGCCGCGCGGGCCGCTCGAGGGTGTGCACAGGCTCCAGCGTCGAAGCGTCGCGCAGGTCGAGATAGTCCACCGATGCAAACCCGGCCAGGAGGATATCCGACCGCGCCTGCGCAATCGCCTCCGGCGCGCCCCGCGCTGTCGCCACCGCCTGCATCGCGCGGTGGAGCGCGGGGGCAATCGTTCGGTCCTTTGGCCCCAGCCGGGCGTTGCGCGAAGACAGGGCAAGGCCGTCCGCCTCGCGCATCGTGGGACAGCCCACCACCGCCGTCGCAAGGTTCAGATCCAGCGCCATGCGGCGGATCACCTGCAACTGCTGCCAGTCCTTCTCGCCGAAATAGGCTTGGTCCGCCTGCGCCATCCCGAAGAGCTTGGCCACCACCGTCGCCACCCCTTCGAAATGTCCGGGCCGGAACGCACCTTCCATCGCGTCCGACAGGCCTGTGACGCTGACCCGCGTGGCAAAACCGGGGGGATAGACCGCCTCCACCCCCGGCGCGAAGATCGCGTCGATACCGAGCGGGGCCAGCAGTGCCGCATCGGCCGCTTCCGTGCGCGGATAGAGCGCGAGGTCGGCGCCGTCCCCGAACTGCGCCGGATTGACGAAGATCATCACCACGACCCGGTCGCATCCGGCCTTTGCCGCACGGGCGAGGCTCAGGTGGCCATCGTGCAGCGCGCCCATCGTCGGCACAAGGCCCACGCTGTCCCCGGCGGCCTTCCACGCAGCGACGGCGCACGAAAGGTCCGACACGGAGCGCAGGATGGCGGGCATCACGACCGGGCCTTCGGTGCCTCGTCGGAAAAGGCATGCTCGGCGGCGGGAAAGCGGCGGTCGCGAACCTCGGCTGCATAGTCCGCGATGGCCGCGTCCGCGGTCTGGCCGAGGGTGGCGTAGCGTTTCACGAACTTCGGGCGGAAGTCGGTGAAGAGCCCCAGCATATCGTCCATCACGAGGATCTGCCCGTCGCATTGCGCGCCCGCGCCGATCCCGATGGTGGGGACAGACAGCCGCTGCGTGATCCGGCCCGACAGCCCCTCCGGCACCTTTTCCAGCACCACCGCGAAGGCTCCGGCATCCGCCACCGCCTCGGCGTCCGCCATCACGCCGTCGCCTTGCGCCCCGCGCCCCACGACCCGGTAACCACCAAACGTGTTGACCGCCTGCGGCGTCAGACCGACATGCGCCATCACCGGAACCCCGCGCGCGACGAGGAACGCGATCGTCTCCGCCATGTGCCGCCCGCCTTCGAGCTTTACGGCCGGCGCCCCCGTTTCCCCCATCAGGCGGGAGGCATTGCGGAACGCCTGTTCGGCACTTTCCTCGTAGCTTCCGAACGGCATGTCGATCACCGGCATCGCACGGGAAAGGCCACGCACCACGGCCCGGCCGTGCAGGATCATCATCTCCATCGTCACGCCGACGGTGGAGGTCATGCCGTGCAGCACCATCCCGACCGAATCGCCCACCAGCGCCACGTCGCAATGCGCGTCCACCAGCCGTGCCCCCGGCGTGGTGTAGGCGGTGAGGCAGACCACCGGCACCACGCCTTTAAGGGCGGTGATGTCAGGAGGCAGGACCGGGCGGGCGGGTGCGTGTGCGCTCATGTCGCTCTGCTCTCTCCAGGCCAGATGCGGGACGGTCCCGGGATCATACCGGGACGCGCCGCGCGATGCCAGCCGGCCGGGGGGTAACGTCAGCCCTGCGGCGCCGGGATCGCATACCCGTATTCGTCGTCCATGTAGGGGCCCTCCAGTTCCAGCGACTCCTCGGGGGAGCGGACCTTCACCTTGGTGCCCTTGTCGGTCTTGCTGTAAAGGTCGAGCGCATCCTGATTGAAAAGCCGGATGCACCCGGCCGAGGTCGCCCGCCCGATCGAGGTGTTGTCGATCGTGCCATGGATGCGGAAATAGGTGTCCCGCTTGCCCCGGTAGAGGTAGAGCGCGCGCGCACCCAGAGGATTTTCAAGCCCGCCGGGGAGCCCCGCCTTGTATTGGGCATAGGTCTCGGGCTGGGTGCGGATCATGTTGCGCGTGGGTGTCCAGCTCGGCCATTCCTGCTTGCGCCCGATGTAGCCGGTGCCCGTGAACGCCAGCCCCGCCCGACCCACGGCCACGGCGTAGCGTGTCGCGGTCCCGCCCTCATGGACGTCGTAGAGAAAGCGCGCGTAGGGATCGACCACGATGGTGCCCGGCGCGTCGGGACCGTCGTAGGCCACCTCCTGGCGGATGTTGTGGCGGGTCAGATGGCTCGGACCGACAGCGGGGATCAGGCGGCCGTCATCTTCGACCGCCTGATATTCCAGCGGCACGACAGCCGGAGTGGCGGAGGGATTCCCAGCCGAACAGGCGGCGAGGACGGCAAAGCAGAGAAGACTGAACAGGCGTATCGGGATGGCAGTCACGATGGCTCACTCTCGTTTCGGGGTGGGGACCGGGATCGGCCGTCGCAGGTCGGCCAGAGGCCCCGCATGTACAGAGATGCGCCCGTTTCGTGCCCCGAGGTCAAGCCCCGGCGGGCGCACCCCGGCATGATACACCGGGGCTGACGACAATGCCGACACATTTCGACCCGTTCCCGCCATCCGTCACGACGGCGCCGTCATCCGACGATGTTGAACTCCGGCCCGTAGGGGTAGGCGGTGATATCCTCGGCCCCGGTCTCCGTCACGACGAGGATGTCATGCTCGCGGTAACCGCCCGCCCCCGGCATGCCCTCGGGCAGGGTCAACATCGGCTCCATGGAGATCACCATTCCCGGCTCCAGCACGGTGTCGATATCCTCGCGCAGCTCCAGTCCCGCTTCGCGCCCGTAATGGTGGCTGAGAAGCCCGAAGCTGTGGCCATAGCCGAAGGTGCGGTATTGCAGCAGATCGCGCTCGGCCAGAAAATCGTTGATCTGGGCGGTGATCCCGGAACAGGAAGCGCCGGGCTTCAGGAGCGACAAGCCGAACTCGTGCGTGGCGACGTTCGCCTCCCAGACCTGGAGGCTCGCCGGGTCGCAGTGGCCCAGAAAGAGCGTCCGCTCCAGCGCGGTGTAGTAGCCCGAGATCATCGGAAAGCAGTTGAGGCTCAGCACGTCGCCCGGCATCGGCACGCGCGCGGTCACGGGATTGTGCGCGCCATCGGTGTTGAGGCCGGACTGGAACCAGACCCAGGTGTCGCGATATTCGGCGTCGGGGAAGCGCTTGGCGATCTCGACCTCCATCGCGTCACGGCCCGCCATCGCCACGTCGATCTCGCGCAGCGTGCGACCGCCATCGATCAGCGCCTCGCGGATGGCGTAGCCGCCCACGTCCGCCACCTGCGCGCCATGCCGGATCAGCGCGATCTCCGCGTCCGATTTTATCATCCGCTGCTGCATCGTGGCGGGGGCCACGTCGGTGCCTTTCGTGGGCTTGAGAAAGGCGTTAAACTTCTCGGCCTGCAGCATGGTCAGATGGTCCGCCTCGCAGCCCACGGACTTGCCGTTGCCCACGACCCCCGCCACCGCGCGCCAGAAATTGTCGCGCGCCCAGTCGGTATAGGTCACGTTGTCGCCGTGGCTGCGCCGGAAGGGCTGGCCCGCGTCGATTCCCGCCGACACCGTGACGCACTGCGTGGCCGTCACCACGCAGGCATAGGGTCGCCCGAAGGAACAATAGAGAAAGCCGGAATAGTAGGCCACATTGTGCATCGAGGTCAGCACGACGGCATCGAGGTCGTGCATCTCCATGATGTCGCGCAGACCGGCGAGGCGATCCTCATAGTCCTGCGCGGCAAAGGGCAACACGGCCTTTTCACCATTGTGAAAGCGGTAGGTTTCGGGGCGGGTTTGCATGGTCAGACCTCCTGAACGGGGCCTACGGGCGGCCCCAAGGCCCCGGCGTGCAGGACACGGATCGGTCCGCAAGGGCGCACGCCCCCGCGTCGCGGCGACGCCATCGCGCCACGCCGATCCTCCATGCCCGTTCCAGCAGGGTCCGGCAAGGCCCGTCAAGGCCGCCGACGCGCGACCATCTCCAGACCCTCGGCGGCGATGCGGCGGATCGCAGCGCCCGCAGGCTCCACCACCACGGCCATCCGGTGCCCGGTCGCGTGGATCATCCGGACAGCGTCCAGCATCATCGCGACATGGCCTTTCCAGAACAGGAGATCGCCGCGCCGAGGAGGCTCCGCATCACCGACCGGCGCACCGCTGTCGCGCTGCTGGTCGCTGTCGGCCGGACACGGCAAACCGCAGCTCATGAGAGCGAGCTGCACGAGCCCGGAGCAGTCGAGCCCCGCATGACTGTTCCCGCCCCCGAGATAGGGCACGCCCAGAAACCGCTCCGCCACCCCCGCCGGGTCGGAGAGCCAGTGCCCCACGGGTCGCAGATGGCACGCGGGCACAAATCCGTCCGGCGTCCGGGCAAAGACACCGTCCATGTCCGTCACCCGCACCCGCGCGCCGAAGCTGAGTGCCGCGAGGTCGGGCGCCTGAACCTTCGGCGCGTTGTAGAGATGGCTCGCGGGCACGGCGATCCAGTGCGTGGCTTGCGTCGGCGGGCGCAGCGCCGCCGCCGTCAGGTAGCCGCAATAGCCGTCCTTCGTCGCG
Source organism: Rhodobacterales bacterium (assembly GCA_038233815.1). Classification (GTDB taxonomy): domain Bacteria; phylum Pseudomonadota; class Alphaproteobacteria; order Rhodobacterales; family Rhodobacteraceae; genus JBBSVE01. Next base: position 3,073 of record JBBSVE010000014.1, on the reverse strand, counting down.
CGCCCGAAGGCGAACCCCGCCCGCCGTTCCAGCACCTCGAACGCGTCGCCAAGCAGCAGTTGTCGTTCGCGCGGGCCATCGGGCGCACGGCACAGATCGACGAGCGGCACGCCCACCTCCGCCGCCACCGGATCGGCGTAGTCCGGTGCGTCGACCGACCCGCGCAGGGCGCTGTCGGCGATCCGCGCGTTGGCAAGCGTCAGGCGGCGGTCCACGGGTTCAACCCTTCAGCCCGAGGATCGCGGGCAGCGCCTCCAGCAGCGCCCGCGCGCCTTGACCGGCACCGCCTTTCGGACAGCCGGGCGCGTCGGCGGGCTGGTGGCCGTAGATGTCGAAATGCAGATAGCGCGGATTGTCCACGAACCGGCGCAGGAACAGGGCCGCCGTGATCGAGCCTGCGAACCCGCCCGACGGCGCGTTGTCGAGATCCGCGATCCCCGGCTCGATCATGCTCTCGTATCCGGGCCAGAACGGCATCCGCCAGACCGGATCGCGCACCCGCGCGCCGCCGGTCTGCAAAGCGGACGCAATCGCTTCGTCGTCGGTGTAGAAGGGCGCCAGATCCGGGCCCACCGCCACTCGCGCCGCCCCGGTCAGCGTGGCCATCGACACCACGACAGCTGCATCCTCCTCATCCGCCAGCGCCAACGCATCGGCGAGCACGAGCCGCCCCTCGGCGTCGGTGTTGTTCACCTCCACCGTCAGCCCCTTGCGCGAGGTCAGGATATCGCGCGGCCGCATCGCTGCGCCGGAGATCGCATTCTCCACCGCCGGCACCAGCACCCGAAGGCGCAGCGGCAGGCCCAACGCCATGATCGTCTGCGCGAGGCCCAACACGGTCGCGGCGCCGCCCATGTCCTTTTTCATCAACAGCATCCCGGCCGAGGGCTTGATGTCGAGCCCACCGGTATCGAAGCATACGCCCTTGCCCACCAGCACCAGGACCGGGCCCGCGTCGCCCCAGCGCATGTCCAGAAGCCGCGGCGCCCGGACCGAGGCGCGCCCGACCGCATGGATCATCGGCAGGTTCGCGGTCAGCAGATCGTCGCCACGCGTCACCGTCACGCGGGCCCCGAACCGCTCCGCCAGCGCACGGAATGCGGCCTCCAGCTCGTCCGGGCCCATGTCGCTCGCGGGCGTGTTGATGAGATCGCGGGTCAGCCATTCGCCCGCCGCGATCGCCTCGATTCGCGCGGCATCGACGCCGTCGGGACAGACCAGCCGCGCCACCCCGGGCGGCGTCTTGCCCGGGCGGTAGCGGTCGAAGCGGTAGTGCGCCAGCAGCCAGCCCAGCGCCGCCTCCTCCGCCCGGTCGGGGTCGAGTTCCCCCGCCAGTCGCCAGTCGCCCGGCGGCAGGGCCGTGGCGGCGCGCGCAAGGCCGAACCGCGTGCGGCGGCGGCTCTCTCCCGTGCCGGACCCGACCACGGCGCCGCCGACCGATCCGTCAGGACGGGGCAGCAGGACCGCCTCACCGCAATCGCCCCGAAACCCGGTGCCGGAAAGCCATGCCGCCACACCCGGACCCTGCCCCACGCCCCAGTCCGACAGGGTATCGGCATCCACGACATGCAGCGGCAGGGCGTCCGGTTGGGACGAAAAACGGGGGATCATCGCAAGCTCCATGAAGTGCGCCCCGACGACCCTAGAGGTTCCCCCGCCGCCCGCAAGCCGCAGTCCGCCTCAGCGGCTCCGGTCGGCCCGCCCGGTTTCAGTTGCAAGCGACGATTCCGCCACACGCAGCAGCCGTGCCCAGACCGCGGTGAAGGCCGTCCGGTCCACGTGGTCGAGGCACTGGCGCGCGTTGCTCGCGATTTCCCCCATGCTGACGAGGCCGAGCTGCTCCGACATCCGCTGCAGCCGCCGCAACTGACGGCCGAGCGCGTCGCCGTCGTCTCCGCGCACCCGGTCGGCGAGCTCTGCCATCGTCAGGGTCAGTTCGTTGAAGGCGCGGTTGACCACGGCTTCCGCCGCCTGCGCGCCCATGGTGCGATACATCATCGCAATAGGCTCGCTGTCCTGACGTACCCGCTCTTTCGGCCGCAAGACCGTTACTTCCGTCACCATCGCACCGTTCCTTCCATCACACCCGAGACTGACAATGCGCGATCCTGCTAAAGGAATGGTTGCGTGCCGCGGGGTTTATCGCTCGAACTTGTCGTGCATCCGATCTAATGATGCGCGCGCGCCTTGCCGGAGTGACCGATGGACCTTGCCCGCCCCCTCCCTTCCTATCTCGTCCAGCGGTTCCACGGCTGGCGCGCCACCACTTACCGCGACAACAAGGCCTGGTTCAAACGGCTGGCGGAGGGGGGCCAGCATCCTCGCGCCATGGTCATTTCCTGCTGCGACAGCCGGGTCCATGTCACCTCGATCTTCGGCGCGGACGAGGGCGAGTTCTTCATCCACCGCAACATCGCGAACCTGGTGCCGCCCTACAGCCCCGACGGGCGCAATCACGGCACCTCCGCCGCCGTCGAATATGCCGTCTCCACGCTCAGGGTGGCGCATCTGATCGTGCTGGGCCACGCAAACTGTGGCGGCGTGAAGGGCTGCCACGACATGTGTTCGGGCATTGCGCCGGAGCTGGAGGAGGCGTCGTCCTTCGTCGGCCGCTGGATGGACATCCTGCGCCCCGGCTTCGAGCGGGTGCGCCATGTCGATCCCGCGGCCCGGATCACCGCGCTGGAAAAGGAAGCGGTGCTCGTCAGCCTCGAGAACCTGCTCACCTTCCCCTTCGTCCGGCAGGCGGTGGAGCGGGACGAGCTGATCCTGCACGGTCTGTGGACCGACGTGGGAGACGGCGGGCTGGAGCATTACGATGCCGGCGTGAAGGCTTTCGTACCAGTCTAGGGGGGTGTCCAGCGTATCCCGCCGCCGCCGCTGACAACGCGTTTGCCCCATGGCCCGTTGCTTGCGCCGATGACAACGCACTTTGCCCCCCGGCCCGGTGCTTGCGCACCGTGCGTTCGCCGCTGAAAACGCTCCGCCAGAGCGTTTTCTCTCCGGCCCGGAGGGGGCCGGGGACCGCGGCGCACCCCGTCGTCAGCCCCCGGGTGCCCAGCAGCGCCGCAAT
>JBBSVE010000013.1:0-33553 GCA_038233815.1 Rhodobacterales bacterium | reverse complement strand
GCGCTGCTCCTGTGGTTCTGGATCAGCGCGCTGGCGGTGCTTCTGGGGGCCGCCATCGACGCCGAGATCCCGCCCAAAAGCCCGCGCGCGCTGAACTAGGCGCGGGCCTCAGTAGTCCTTCTCGTAGTAGATGCCGATCCCGGCCCCCGTCTGACCGACCGAGCCCTTGAGCTTCAGGCCCTTGCGGATGTCGAGGTTGAGGTTGATCTTGCTCTGCCCGTTCTGGCCCACCTCCACCTCGGAATAGACGTTCTTCGACAGATACTTGCCCGCCTTGACAGCGGAGTTTCCGTTTGCGTCCGTGGTGAAGTCGAGATCGTCGAACCCGGTCGCCTTTCGCAGGTTGCCGATGATCCCGTCGCCGCCGCGTCCGGCCAGCGTCGCCACAGAGCTTGCCAGTTGCGCCGCCTGCAGGGCCGAGATCTTGTCGATCCCGCGCCCGAAGAGGAGTCGCGCCAGAACCTCCTCCTGCGGCAGTTCGGGGTTGGAGGAGAAGGTTACCGCCGGGTCGTCCGCCCGCCCGCTGAGCGTGACGGACGCGGTCACGCCGTCGGTGGTGGAGGAGGCGACGATGTTGAGGTAGGGCACGAAATCGCCCTGAAGCTGGATCTGCGCCGTGGTGATGTCGAGCCGTTTGCCCAGAATATCAAGCCGTCCTCGGATCAGGTCGAGCCCGCCCGACGGCACGATATTGTTCGTGGTCCCCTGAATGGTCACCCGGCCGCCCAGTTCCACGTCGAGCCCGCGCCCCCGGATGAAGATCCGCGCCGGCGCGTCGATCACGAGGTTGAGCCCGTAAGGCCGGCCGCCCCCGCCGCCCCCGTCCTTGGAGCCGTCGTCCAGCAGACCCGCCCGCTTGCGTGTCGCCCGGACCGGCGCGCTCTCGTTCACATGGCGCAGGTCCGGCAGCGCGCCGCCGCCGCCAAGTCCGGTCGAGGGCACGCGGACCTCCGTTTCGCCTACGTTGATGCGGCCTGCGATCATCGCGCCTCCAGTCAGCGGTCCGTTGACCGTGACCTGCCCGTTGAGCAGCGTCTGGTAGAGCAGCGGGTCCTTGATGACCGCCCCGTTCAGCGCGACCGTCAGGTTCCCGTCGTAACTGCCCGTGAGCCCGATGGTCCCCGTGACGGACAGCGCGCCGCCTTCGGAAAAGCCGGAGTTCAGATCGAGCCGCGCGGTGCTGTTGTCGAGCCCCACGGTGCCGCGCAGGCCGGTGAGAGAAAACGGCAGCGACGGATCGCTCAACCGGCCATCCGACAGCGTGACCTTGCCCGACAGCGCCGATAGCCCCAACGGCCCGTTCAGCCCCAGATCGAAGCGCAGCAGGCCCGAGACCTGACGGTTCCCCAGAAACGCATTGGCGAGCCCCGCCTGCGCCGATCCGGCGATCTTGAGGTTCGCGGCGCTGAAATCCGGGGCGAGCGTCCCCTTGACCGTCGTGTCGATCCCGCCCGGCCCCTTTGCCGCCATGTCGACGCCGAAACCCTTGGCGTCCTCGTTCACCGTCCCCGACAGCGTCACCGCGCCCGGAAAGCCCGGCACCAGAAGCCCGAGGTTCGCCAGCCGCGCGTCCAGCGTGAGGTTGCGTTTGTCGCCCTCGACCGACCCGCTGGCGCGTGCCTTCAGCTGCGGGTTGTCGAGCGTCAGGCTCTCCACCTCGATCCGCTTGTTGCGGACGTTCACGGTCGTGGCGAGCGTGCTCGACCCGGCGAGGATGCGGTTGGCATAGTCCTGCCCGACGGCGAGGTTGCGCGTCTCGGCATTCAGGACCATGCGCCCATCCTCAACCGTGCCGCTGGCCTTCGCCTCCGCCTTGATCGACCCTTTGTAGCCCGGTCCCGCCACCGACAGGTCCGGCAGGCTGACGGTCGCGCTCAGATCGCTGCCCTTCGGGTCGTAGTAACCCAGCACCGTGGCGTCGATCTGGGCATTGCCGAGCGTGGCCGTGCGGATGTCGTAGCGCCCCTTGTCGAACGCCACATCCACGTCGAGGATGCTTTGGCCCTTGAGGATGCCGTCCACCGACCTCTGCCCGATCGCCACATCGGTGCCGACGCCCTTGGCCACCAGCGATCCCGACTGCGGCGAGCCTTTCAGCGCCGCATCGGCCCGCAGGCTGCCGCGATAGCCCGGCCCCATCACCGACAGATTGGGCAGGTTGAAGGTGGCCGTGATGTCGCTGCCCGCCGGATCATAGACGCCATTCGCGCGGGCCTGCACCTGCGCGGTGGTCAGCTCACCCCGTTTGACCTCGTAGCGGCCATTCGCAAAGGTCACATCCACGCCGAGCGTGCTGCCGCCGCGCAGCAGACCCGACAGCCGCGGATCGCCGACGGCGAGGTTCTGCCCGGTGCCGTCCACCACCAGATGCCCGGCCTCCGGCGTGCCGGAGAAGGCCGCGTCCGCCCGCAGGCTGCCGCCGTAGCCCGGCCCCGCAACCGCGAGGTCCGGCAACGAGACATTAGCCTTGAGGTCGCTGCCCTTGGGATCATAGTAGCCGGTCGCACTCACGCTGACCTGTGGGTTGGCGATTCGGCCCTGTTCGATCCCGTAGCGGCCGTCCTGGAAGGCCACGGTGAAGTCGAGATCGCTTGTGCCCTTCAGCAGCCCCTTGGTGCGCGGATCACCCACCTCGAGGTTCTGGCCGGTGCCTTTCAGCGTCATCCGCCCGGCCTCCAGCGTGCCCGACAGCGTGGCGTCGGCGTCGAGGCTGCCGGCATAGTCCGGCCCCAGAACGCCCAGATCGGCAAACCGCAGCTTGGCCGTCAGGTCCGACCCGCCGCTCGCCGCCGTGCCGGTGGCGGAGATGGAGAGCGTCCGCGCGTCGAGCGTGAAGCCCCGCAGCATCGTCCCCGTCCCGTCCCGTGTGGCATCCAGCGTCACGCGCGCGGTGCCCTTCAAAAGCCCGTCCGCCTGCGCAATCCCGGTCGTGACATCGGTCGCCGCAATGTCCGCCTTGGCATCGAAATCGCCGCCGAGCGGGCTTCCCGTGCCCCGCGCCGTCAGCGTCACCGCGCCCGACAGGGGCCGCTTGGCAATGCCCGACAGGCGGGAGAGGTCGGCGTAGCGCGCCTCCAGATCGCCCGTCAGTTTCAGCCCCGACGTCAGGTCGCCGATCTGGCCGGAGGTCTTCAGCCCGTAATCCGCGCCGTCGACCGTCAGGCTCTGGATGCGAAAGCCCGCGCCCTTCGGCTGCCAGTCCAGCGCCGCCTTACCGTCGATCTGCGCGCCGATGGCCTTTTGCAGGTCGGGGTCGGTCAGGGCCAACCCTGCGGCCTTCATCGTGACGTCGGCGGTCAGCTCCGGCCCGCCGGCCGCCTCCACCCCCCGCCGGATCGTGCCGGAAGCGGCCAGCACCGCCCGCTCCAGCTTCACGTCCGCGCGGTCGAGGCCCAGCACGGTCACATTGCCGGTCCAGCCGTCGCCCTTGGCGCTGTCGAAGGCGAGGCTCAGGTCCGCCTGCGCCAACCGCGTCTCCACCGCCCCGCCGATGGGCAAGAGCACGGGCCGGTCGCCCTCCGGCGCCTTCAGCGCACCGTCGAGCGCGATCCGCGTGGGGATCCCGTCCGCCCCCACGTCCGCCGAGCCTTTGAGCGTCAGCGCGCGGGTCGCGATGTCGAGGTCGGTAAGGTTCAGCAGACCCGAGGCGGAGCGCGCCCCGGCAGCCTTGATCTTCACCGAGTTGCCGAAGAACTCCGCATATTGCGGCACAAACAGCGGTGCCATGTCGCCGGAGAGATCGACGTCGAAACCCTGCCCGCCGTCGGTCTGGCGCTTCAGGATCACCGCGCCCGCAAGCCGGTCCGCGTCGTCGGTCCTGAGCGCGATATCGGCCTTGAAGTCCGACACCGGACCGCCGCCTTTGACCGTCAGCGCCACCGCGGGCTTGCCCGGCAGACCGATCAGTGTGGCCGCGATCCCGCCCGGACCCTCGTTCACATCAAGGTCGATGGCGATCACCCCGGTCGCGTTCACGTAGGAGCCGTCGAACGCGATCTGCCCCGCGGGCCCGGCGCCTGCGCGCTGGATATTGACCTTCGCCTCGCCCTCGCCGTCGGCGAGATTGGCCGACGCGGTCAGCGCGCCCTCGATCTCCTGCCCCAACAGCGCCGCACCGAGACGGAAGTGTCTGGCCTCCAGCGTGCCCACGTTGATCGACACCGGCAGTTCGGGCAGCGAGAAGCCCTGCGCCGCCGCCGGTGGCGTGGCCGGGGTCTCGGATTTCGGCGCGCGCTCCACGATCACGTCGTCGGCCGACAGTGTGTTGATCTTGACCTTGCCGGTCAGCAGCGCAAGCCGGCTCCAGTCCAGCGTCACGCCCTTCAGTGTCAGCCACACGCCCTCGTCGTCGGCGATGGTCAGCGCGTCCATTTTCGCCTCGGAGGAGAACGCCCCCGAAAAGCCTGTGACCGTGACCGTGCGCCCTGCACCGGACAGGTTGTCCTCCAGAAACTGCGTGAGCTTGCCCTTCTCCTCGTCCTGCGCCGGAACGGCGAGGGGAAGAACGACGATAAGCGATGCCAGAAGGAGCTTTCGGATGATCTTCAAAACGACTGTCCAATCCCGATGTAGATCTGTCCGCCCTTGCCGGTGCTGCCCGACACGGGTGCGGCAATGTCGAGCCGGATCGGACCGAAGCCTGTCGCATAACGCAGACCGATGCCCGCCCCGGACTGGCTGTCCGAGACGCCGCCCGTGAAGCCCTCGGACGCGATGCGCCCGTAGTCGTAAAAGCCCACGAGGCCGATGGACTTGGTGATCCGGGTCCGCAGCTCAAGTTGCGCGCCGAGGAACCCGGTGCCCCCCGTCCGCGTGCCGGTCACCGCATTGGTGATGCCCAGCGACTGGTAGGGCTGGCCCCGCACCGTGCCGCCGCCACCGGAATAGAAGAGGTAGTCGCGCGGCACCTTGTCGATGTCCCCGCCGAACACGGCCCCCACCTGCACCCGTCCGGCGAGGATGATGCGATCGGTGGCGCCGAAGCCATAGTAGGTCCGCGCATCGACATGCAGCCGCGCGCCGCTGTCGGTGCCCGACAGGCCGTAGAACGGCTTCACCTCGCCATCGACGAAGAAGCCGCGCGTGGCGTCCGTCTTCTCGTTCCGGCTGTCATAGAGCGCGCCGATCGGCAGCGACACGGTGCGGAAGATCGAGAGTTGCCCGTTCAGATCCTTGACGCGGGAATAGTCGTAGCCCAGCGCCGCCCGCACGGTCAGATCGTTGGAGACGTAGCGCGAGAAGCCTGCGCTGATGCTCGCCAGATCTTCACGGTAGTCCTTTTCGTCGTTGCGCGCGATACGGAAGGCAAGCTCCGCCGTCAGGTTGCGCGTAAAGGTGGCGGGACGGCTGAGAGTGGCGCCGAGGCTGTAGTCCATCCCGCTGTCGGTCGCCCCGATCTGGGCCACCTTCGCATCGAGTTTCAGCTGCTCCGCCCCGCCGAAGAGGTTGCGGTGCAGCCATGAGGCCGAGACGCCGGCCCCCTCCGAGCTTCCGATATCGGCCCCGAAGCTGAGACGGCGGGGCTTTTCCTCCACCACGGTGGCGGTGATGCCTTGCAGGTCGGGCGCGATGATGCCCTTGTCCTCGACCATCGAGACCGACTTGAAGACGCCCGTGCGGCGCAGCCGGTCGGCCGAATCCTCCAGCTCCTGCGGGGAGAAGGTGCGCCCCTTCGGCAGATCGGCAATCGCCCGGATCCGCGACTCGCGCATCCGCTGCTGGCCCTTGATGACGAGCGGCGCGAACCGCAGGCGGGGGCCGGGGGCCACGGTCAGGCTGGCCGCCAGAGTGTCGCGGCGGTGGTCGGCCACGATGTCTTGCGCGCTCACGTCGGCCTTCGCGTTGCCGTCGCTGCGCCAGGCCTTGACCGCCGCGGACCCCGCCTCGGAGATCAGGCCGCTCTTTGCGACCTTGCCCGGCGCGAAATCGTCCGGCAGCTTGGTTTTCGGTGCCAGGGGCGCCACGCGGGCCTGCGAGAAGGCGAACTCCGGGCCGGGATCGACCTCCACCACGATGGTGCCGATGCGTTTTGGCGCGTCGAGCGGCGGAATCAATGCCGCCTCGCGCCCATCGACGAGCACATGGACCACTGGGGAATAGCGCCCCTCGCCATACATCGCGTTGACGATCCGGCCATAATCCGCACGCGCCGCGGCAAAGAGATCCTGCGCCGTCGCAGTCTTGTCGGCCTTGACCGCCGCCAGCCCCGAGGCCGCCTTGATCGTCGCGGTCAGATCCTTGTCGCCCCCGGTCACGCGGTAATCGATGCCGTCCTCGGCCCACCCCGGCATCGACAGCGACGTTCCAAGAAGCAATCCGGCCCCGAGGACAGCGCGCCAGCGCCGCGTGAATTTCATCATTGATATGCCCCCGCACCCCACTCGTGCCGTTATTGCAGCTTGACTCCCTGCACACAACGTCACGCCTTCGTGAGCGGCTCCCAATGGGCGCGCAGAGTGTGTTTGCGAACACAGGACTTTCATGCTCTCGTCACACGAAAAGGGAGCTTTCCGTCATGGCCGCGCGCCGATCCGCCCCGATGCTCGTCTCTGCGCTGATCGCGGCCTTCGCACTCCCGGCTGCGGCAGGCCCGCGTCCCGTTCCGCTGACCGACAGCGATTTCACCCCCTATCCAGCGGAGGAGGTGGCGCTGGGTCGCGACCTCTTCTGGGACCCGGTCCTGTCGGGCAACCGCAACATCTCCTGCGGCACCTGTCATCATCCGCGCTTCGGGACCGGCGACGGCCTGTCGCTCGGGATGGGCGACGGGGGCGTGGGTCTCGGCCCCGACCGCGTAGCCGACGCCCTGAACCGGCCCGAACAGCGCATCCCCCGCAACGCGCCCGCGCTCTTCGACCTCGGCATCACGGGGCTGCGGACGCTGTTCTACGACGGCCGGATCGAGGCCGACGCGGGCCGCCCGACCGGGTTCCGCACGCCGCTGGAGGATGAGATGGTGACGGGTTTCGCCTCCCTCCTCTCCGCGCAGGCGATGTTTCCGGTGCTGGCGCAGGACGAGATGGCGGGCCATGCGCGCGAGAACGAGATCGCGACCGCCGTCCGCCAGGGCCGCCTGACCGGGGAGGATGGCGCGTGGGACAGGATCGCGGCGCGGGTGCGCGCGATCCCGGCTTATGAGGCAAGCTTCCGCCACGTTTATCCCGCGATCGCGGCAGGGCGGCCGCTGGATTTCACCGACATCTCCAATGCCATCGCGGCCTTCGTCGCGGTGGAGTGGCGGTCCGACAGCGCACCCTTCGACGCATGGCTCCGGGACGAGACGGCGCTGCCTCCGCTTGCCGCAGAGGGGGCGGACATCTTCTACGGGCGGGGCGGATGCGGCGACTGCCACGCGGGCGCGCCCCTGACCGATCAGGCCTTCCACGCGATGGGGACGCCGCAGATCGGCCCCGGCAAGGGCGAGCGGTTCGAGCCGGGGCAACGCGACCTTGGCCGGATGCGGGTCACCGGCCATCCGGCGGACGCCTATGCATTCCGCACGCCGTCGCTGCGCAACGTGGCCGAGACCGGACCGTGGGGCCATGACGGCGCCTTCAGCGACCTGCGTGCCTTCGTGGCGTTCCACGCCGACCCGGTCGGCGGGCACGCCGCCTACCGACCGCAAGCGACGCTGCCCGCGTTTGACGCGGCCAAGGACGACTGGGCGCCGCTTGCGGACCCGGAGGAGACGGCAGCGATACTGGCGCGGGTCACGCAGGCCCCGGTGCAGTTGAGCGGTCATGACCTTGATGCGCTGATGGCGTTTCTCGACACGCTGACGGACCCCCGGGCGCTGGAGGGCCGGCTCGGCATCCCCGACAGCGTGCCGAGCGGTCTGCCGATCGACCGCTGACCCGCCCGGTTACTCCACCGCCAAACCCGGTCCGTCCGCCCGCACCGTCACCCGCCGCCCCAGCGGCACGGCGGTCCATGCCGACACCGCACCGTCAGGCCAGATCACCCGCACCTTTGCCGCCGTGGCCGCCCCCAGCCCGAAATGCGCGGGCCCCGCCTGACCGGAGGCATGGCCGCCGCCCACCGTCACCTCCTGAACATGATGCAGCGCCCCCGCGCGCACCTCGATCCACGCGCCGACCGCGCGGCTGTTGCCCGAGGCCGCGCGCAGCTCCACCTCCGCCCACGCGCCGGTGCCTGGGGTCGCGTTCTGCCAGACCTCCATCCCCGCCCGGCGGTTGATCACCACAAGATCGAGCCGCCCGTCCCCGTTCAGATCCACCAGCCCCGCGCCGCGCGAGCGGTCGGTGGTGGCGATCCCCGCCGCTTCGCCCTCCTCCACGAAGGTGCCATCCGCCTGCTGCATCAGCAGATCGTTGGGATCGTGCATCGCGTTCGACGGCATCTGGTCCACGTTCCCTTTCGCGATGAAGAGATCGTCGCGCCCGTCGTTGTCCACGTCACCAAACTCCGCATGCCAGCCGGTGGAGGGGCGGCCGTCATCGCCGAGATAGGGCCGCTGCGCATAGGTGCCCATCGCGAACGGCGCGTTGCGAAGCCGCCCGCCGCCCTCGTTCAGCTGCAAGAGCTGGTCGCCCATCGAGGTCATCATCACGTCGGGCAGCCCGTTGCCGGTGATGTCCCGGCTCGCGATCCCCATCCCCCAAAGCGAGACCCTGGGCCAGTCCGCCTCCGCATAGGGCGCCAGTGGGCGCAGGTGCCACATCTCCTCATAGCCGCCCTTCACGTAGTAGTGCCGGTCATTGGAGATTCGCAGGTCCGGCACCCCGTCGCGCATCCAGTCCGAGATCAGCATGGAGAGCGCGCACCAGCCGGGTTTGAGGATTGCGGGCGGTCCGTAGCCGCCGCCCGGCGCGGGGCGGTGGAGTTCGTTGACATCGCAGGCCTCGAACGGGCCGTCGGGATCGGTGCGGTCGACATAGTTGCCCACGGCGAGCGTCGGCCAGTCCTGCCCCGGCTCCCACGTGGCGGCAAAGGCGGTGGTCCAGCGGTCCGCGCCCCGGAACCCCCACGCCTGCGTCGCATCGTGGAACCGGCAGTCGCCGTCGCCTTTGAGGAGCATGTTGGCCCCCACCCGAAGCACCGCGAGGTCGAGCATACCGTCGCCGTCCACGTCGAGCGGATAGGCCCCGGTCATGTCGCGAATCTCCGGCACCGCACCCTGCATGAATGTGATGTCGCCGCCCTTCGGCCCGGTGTTGACCAGCAACGTCCCCGGCGCGGTCCCGCCCGCGACGAAGAGGTCGGGCCGCCCGTCATCGTTGCAGTCGAGGATCGCGACCCCACCGCCCACGAAATGCTCCCACCCGCCCTGATAGACGGGGCGCACCGGCAGGGCGCCCGCCCGGTCGACGAAGCGCGGCCCGGATGCGGCCGGCCCGCTGACCGCAAGCAATATCAGCAGCGTCAACCGGATCATGGCGCGCCCGCGTCCCGCACCAGCGCGTCCCGCCCGCCCAAGAGCCCGTCGCTCACCGACGATAGCGCCAGCGCCGCCGCGCCGTGCGCCCAGAGGAGATCGCCCCAGGCATGGATCTCGATCCGCGCGCAGGGACGCCCTGTGACGATGGACAGCGCCTCCATCTCCGCCAAAGTCTCGGTGGCATAGAGATAGTCGAACCGCATCCGCTCCCCCGACAGGATGATGAGCGCGGGATCGAAGAGGTTCACCACGTTCGACAGCCCGACCGCGAGATAGCGTCCCGCACGGCGAAAGATCGACCGCGCGGCGGCATTCCCGGCTTTCGCATGATCGTGCAGGCTTTCCAGCAGGACCGGGACGGGCTGGCCGTCCCGGTTCGTGAGGTTCAGCGCGGTCGTGGCCTCGCGTACCAGCGCATAGTCGGCGACATAAGCCTCCAGACACCCGCGCTGCCCGCACCGACAGAGCGCACCGTCAAGCTGGACCTTTGTATGGCCCAGTTCCATCCCCAGCCCCTGCGCGCCGCGATAGATCCGGTGGTTGACGACCAGCCCCATGCCCACGCCATGCTCGATGGTGACGACCGCGAAATCCGACAACCCCCGACCGGCGCCGAACCACAGCTCCGCCAGTGTCACGAGGTTCGCGTCGTTGTCCACCTGCACCGGCAGGCCGAGCCGCACGGAGGCGAGCGTGCCAAGGTCCACCCCCCGCTCCGCCATCACCGAGGACCAGAGCACCACGCCCCGCTCGCAGTCGATAAAGCCCGGCAGGCCGAGGCCCAACGCGGCCAGTTCGTCCCGCCTGATTCCGGCCTTGGCGCAGACCCGGTCCAAAAGCCCCTCCATGGCATCCAGCAGGGCGCTTGGCGCCATCGCGCCCGGACCGTGGGGCACCACCTCGTCGGCGATGAGGTTGCCCGCGAAATCCACGATCACGGCCGTGTTCTCGCGGTCCGAGATCTTCATCCCTGCCACCCGGAAGGCGTCCGCGCGCACCCCCAGTGCGACGGCGGGGCGGCCGCGCCCGGTCTCGCCCCCGAGCGCGGCGGTCGTCTCCTCCAGCAGCCCCGCCTCGATCAGGTCGGCGACGCCGGTGGTGACGGAGGCCGGGCTGACGCCCAGATCGCGCGACACCTGCACGCGCGCGATGGTGCCCGCCGCGCGCACCCTCTCGAAGATCCGCTGGCGCAGGGGGCGCAGCGAATCGGACAGCGGAGGGATGATCGGCCCGCAACCCGGCTTTGCGTCAGCCGTCCGTTCGCGCCGCACCTGCACCATGTTTTGTTCGCGCCCTGTAGTTAAGTTTTGCCACGTCGCTGCGGTGCCATGCATTTCATGTTGCGGAGCAACGAAAATATACCGCCTCGCCCCACACCGGGTATAGTGACGTCGATTTTTATTTCGACAACTGAAATTAGTCGCGGCACCGTGAGCGCGTATCGGCGAATCGCCGGACCGGCCCCGGCATGGCTGTTTCCAAGGGAGGATAACAATGCGCAGTCCCATTCTCGCGGCGGTCATCGCCACGCTCGGCTTTTCGTCCGCCGCTCTGGCAGAGGGTCAGGTCATCGGTGTCAGCTGGTCCAACTTCCAGGAGGAGCGCTGGAAGACCGACGAGGCCGCGATGAAGGCCCAGATCGAGAAGGACGGCGACACCTACATCTCGTCGGACGCGCAGAACTCGGCTGCCAAGCAGCTGACGGATGTGGAGTCGCTGATCGCACAGGGCGCCACCGCGCTGGTGATCCTTGCCGTGGACAAGGATGCGATCGGGCCGGCCATCGACAAGGCCGCGAACGAGGGCATCCCCGTCGTGGGCTACGACCGCCTGATCGAGGACAACCGCGCTTTCTACATCACGTTCGACAACAAGGGCGTGGGCACGATCATCGCGCAGAAGGTGATGGCCGCGGCCCCCAAGGGCAACTACGCGATCATCAAGGGCGACAAGGGCGATCCGAACGCGGCCTTCCTGCTGACCGGCATGATGGAGGTGCTCGACCCCGCAATCAAGGCGGGCGACATCAAGATCGTGGGGGAGGCGTTCTCCGACGGCTGGAAGCCCGACAACGGGCAGAAGAACATGGAGCAGATCCTCACCGCCAGCAATAACAAGGTGGATGCGGTTCTGGCCGAGAATGACGGCCTTGCGGGCGGCGCCATCGCCGCGCTGTCGGCACAGGGGATGAACGTGCCGATCGGCGGGCAGGACGGCGACAAGGCCGCGCTGAACCGCGTCGCGCGCGGGACGCAGACGGTATCGGTCTGGAAGGACTCGCGTAAGCTCGGCGCCGAGGCGGCGAAAATCGCGGGCGAACTTGCGGACGGCACCAAGATGGATGCCATCGAGGGCGCCAAGGAATGGTCCGGCGGCGAGAAGGGCGTGAAGATGCAGGCGATCTTCCTCACCCCCACGCCGATCACCAAGGACAACCTCGCCGAGGCCATCGACGGCGGCCAGATCGACAAGGCGCAGGCCTGCGAAGGTGCTGTGGCGGGTGTCAGCGGCTGCTGAGCATTGGACGGACTGGGCCGCGCCGACCGGCGCGGCCTTTCCTGCGCCGGGGCGGCCCGGCCTGAGCGGATGGCCCCATGACCGACACGACCCCCTCCTCCACCGCCGCGACCGCAGGGCCGGTGAAGCGGTTCCTTGCCGCCACGGAACTCGACACGCGGCTTTTGGGCATGATCGGCGCGCTGGCCGCGATCTGGATCGGGTTCCACGTCTACGGCGCGGTGGAGAACGGTTACGGCGCGTTCCTGACCGCGCGGAACCTGTGGAACCTGTCGGTCCAGACCTCCTCCATCGGGATCATGGCGACGGGGATGGTGCTGGTCATCATCACGCGCCACATCGATCTGTCGGTCGGTTCGATCCTCGGTTTCTGCGCGATCTTCATGGGTGTCCTGCAAGTCAACATCCTGCCGCAGATCGTGGGTTTGGGCAGCCCGCTGATCTGGATCCTCGCCGCGATCTGCGGCATGGCGCTGGGCACCATCATCGGCGCGTTCCAGGGCTGGCTGGTGGCTTACCGCGGCATCCCCGCCTTCATCGTGACGCTGGGCGGAATGCTGGTCTGGCGCGGCAGCGCCTACATGGTCGCGCGGGGGGAGACGATTTCCCCCCTCGATCCCACGTTCAAGCTGCTGGGCGGCGGGCCTTACGGCTCGGTCGGCGGCACGGGAAGCTGGATTGTCGGCATCGTCGGCATTCTGGCCATCGTGGCGCTGATCGTGAACGCGCGGCGGCAGCGGCGGCGGTTCGAGTTCCCGCTGCGCCCGGTCTGGGCAGAGGTCTTTCTGGGGATCGTGGGATGCGGGGCCGTGATCGGCGCGGTGCTTCTGGTGAACTCCTATCCGTGGCCGATCGGGATCGTTCGGCAGTATGTCAAGGCGAACGATCTGACCGTCGACTCGTCCGATGTGTTCATCAGCCACGGCTTTGCGATCCCCGTCCTGATCCTGATCGGCGTCGGCATCGCGATGACCTTCCTGATGACCCGCACCCGGTTCGGCCGCTATGTCTTTGCCATTGGCGGCAACCCGGAGGCGTCGGAGCTTTCGGGTATCAACGTGCGCTGGGTGACGGTGAAGATCTTTGCGCTGATGGGCTTTCTGGCCGGGCTGTCCGGCGTCGTCGCCTCCGCGCGGCTCAATTCCGCGACCAACGCGCTGGGCACGCTGGACGAGCTTTACGTCATCGCGGCGGCGGTGATCGGGGGCACCTCGCTCGGCGGCGGGGTTGGCACGATCTACGGCGCGATCCTCGGCGCGCTGGTGATGCAGAGCCTGCAGACCGGGATGGTGCTGATCGGCTTTGACGCGGCGGTGCAGCAGATCGTCGTGGGGGGTGTCCTCGTGCTCGCCGTCTGGCTGGACATCGTCTACCGGAGGACCGCGAGATGAGGGGCGATCTCGACACGCAACGCACGCCGCTGGTGGAGATGCGCGACATCTCCATTTCCTTCGGCGGGATCAGGGCGGTGGACCACGTGACCGTGGACCTCTACCCCGGCGAGGTGGTGGGACTTCTGGGCCACAACGGGGCAGGCAAGTCGACGCTCATCAAGTGCCTGTCGGGCGCCTATCATGCCGATGCGGGCGAGATCCTCGTCGATGGCAAGAAGGTGGAGATCAACAACCCCCGCGATGCACGCGCGCAGAACATCGAGACGATCTACCAGACGCTGGCGCTGGCGGACAATCTGGATGCCGCCTCGAACCTCTTTCTGGGGCGCGAGCTGGTAACGCCCATGGGCCTCGTCGACGATGCCAGGATGGAGGCGGAGACGCGCAAGATCATGCACCGTCTCAACCCCAACTTCGCCAAGTTCAACGTGCCCGTGTCGGCGCTGTCAGGCGGGCAGCGGCAGTCCGTGGCGATCGCACGGGCGGTCTATTTCAACGCCCGCATCCTGATCATGGACGAGCCCACTGCGGCACTGGGACCGCAGGAGACGAACATGGTCTCCGAGCTGGTGGAGGAGCTGAAGAAGCAGGGGCTGGGGATCTTCCTGATCGAGCATGACATCCAGAACGTGATGAAGCTTTGCGACCGCGCGTCGGTGATGAAGAACGGCAAGCTGGTCGGGACCGTCCGCGTGGACGAGGTGACGGACGAGGATATTCTGGGGATGATCATCCTCGGCAAGACACCGGGGCGCGCGTCATGACGTATATCGGGCTCGATCTGGGAACGTCGGGGCTGAAAGGCATCCTGATGGACAGCCACCAGACCGTGCTGGCCGAAGCGGTGGCGCCCCTTACCGTGCAGCGCCCCCATCCCGGCTGGTCGGAGCAGCGCCCCGCCGACTGGATAGCGGCGGCGGAATCGGTGCTGGACAAGCTGGCGGCCCACGACCTCTCGGATGTGCGGGGGATCGGCCTTTCCGGTCACATGCACGGCGCCACGCTTCTGGACGCGGGCGACGCGGTGCTGCGGCCCTGCATCCTGTGGAACGACACTCGCAGCCATGAGGAGGCGGCGGCGCTTGACGGCGATCCGATGTTCCGCCGCATCACCGGCAACATCGTCTTCCCCGGCTTCACCGCGCCGAAGCTGATGTGGGTGGCGGTGCACGAGCCCGAGATCCGCGCCCGCGTGGCGAAGGTGCTGCTGCCCAAGGACTACCTCCGGCTCTGGCTCACCGGCGATCATGTGGCGGAGATGTCGGACGCGGCGGGGACGAGCTGGCTCGACACGGGAGCGCGGGACTGGTCGGACGATCTGCTGGCCGCGACCGGGCTGAGCCGGGCAGAGATGCCGCGGCTGATCGAGGGGTCGGAGGTGTCGGGCACGGTGCGGACCGCGCTCGCGCAGCGGTGGGGCCTGCCCACGGACACGATCGTCGCGGGCGGTGGCGGCGACAATGCTGCGGCGGGCGTGGGCGTCGGCGTGGTGCGCGCGGGCGAGGCGTTCGTGTCGCTTGGCACCTCGGGCGTGCTCTTTGCCGCGAACGACGGCTATCAGCCGAGCCCCGACACGGCGGTCCACACCTTCTGCCATGCGCTGCCCGGGACGTGGCACCAGATGGGGGTGATCCTTGCCGCGACCGACGCGCTGAACTGGTTCTCGCGCCTTACGGGGGAAACGGCGGCCGCGCTGACGCAGAATCTCGGCTCCCTTGGCGCGCCGGGGGGTGCGCTGTTCCTGCCCTATCTTGGCGGAGAGCGCACGCCGCTCAACGATTCCGCGATCCGAGGGGCTTTTCTGGGGCTGGAGCATGCCACCGACCGGACGGCAGCGACGAAGGCGATCCTCGACGGCGTGACATTCGCGTTTCGGGACTGCCGCGACGCGCTGGCCGCGACCGGCACGCGGATCGAAAGCCTGATCGCCGTGGGCGGCGGGGCGCGGTCGGACTACTGGCTCTCCGCCATCGCCACGGCGCTGGGCGTGCCGGTCCTCATCCCCGAGGCCGGCGATTTCGGCGGTGCGTTCGGTGCTGCGCGGCTGGCGCTGATGGCCGCCACGGGGGCCGGGCCGGACGTGGCGAAACAGCCCCCCATCGCGCGGGAGATAGCACCAGACACAGACCTTTCCGATGCGTGGGACGAAGGACACGACCGCTACCGTTCCGCGCGCAACCTCGTCAGGACATGGACATGACCGATTTCTTCGACGGCATCCCCCGCGTGACCTATGAAGGTCCGGGCAGCACCAACGACTACGCGTTCCGATACTACAATCCCGACGAGATGCTGATGGGCAAGCGGATGGAGGATCACCTCCGCTTCGCCGTCGCCTGGTGGCACAGCTTTGCCTGGCCCGGCGGCGATCCGTTCGGCGCGGAGACCCTGCAGCGCCCGTGGTTCGGCGACGGCATGGACAAGGCCAAACTGAAGGCCGACGTGGCGTTCGAGATGTTCGATATCCTCGGCGCGCCGTTCTTCTGCTTTCACGATGCCGACGTGCGCCCCGAGGGCGAGAGCTTCGCCGAAAGCCAGCGCAATCTGGAGGAGATCACCGCCCATATCGGTCAACGGATGGAAGGGTCGAAGACCCGGCTCCTCTGGGGCACGGCGAACATGTTCTCGCACCGGCGCTGGATGTCGGGAGCCTCGACCAACCCGGACCCGGAGGTTTTCGCTTATGCGGCGGCGACGGTAAAGGGCTGCATGGACGCGACCAAGGCGCTGGGCGGGGCGAACTATGTGCTCTGGGGCGGGCGCGAGGGGTATGAGACGCTGCTCAACACCAACCTCCGGGTCGAGTTGGACAACATGGGCCGGTTCCTGCAGATGGTCGTGGACTACAAGCACAAGATCGGTTTCAAGGGCGCGATCCTGATTGAGCCGAAGCCGCAGGAGCCCTCCAAGCACCAGTATGATTATGACGTGGCGACGGTCTACGGCTTCCTTGCGCGCTACGGGCTGGAGGGCGAGGTGAAGCTGAACCTCGAGCAGGGCCATGCGATCCTCGCCGGGCACTCGTTCGAGCATGAGATTGCGTTGGCGACGGCGCTCGGGCTCTTCGGCTCCATCGACATGAACCGCAACGACTACCAGTCCGGTTGGGACACCGACCAGTTCCCGAACAACCACCCCGAAATGGCGCTCGCCTTCTACGAGATCCTGCGCGCGGGCGGCTATACCACCGGCGGGACGAACTTCGACGCGAAGATCCGGCGCCAGAGCCTTGATCCCGCGGACCTGATCCTCGCCCATGTCGGCGGGATGGACACCTGCGCGCGGGCGTTGAAGGCGGCGGCGGCCTTGCTGGAGGATGGCGGGTTGGAGGCCCTGCGCAAGGAACGTTACGCCGGCTGGGACAGCCCGCAGGCCAAGGCGATGCTCGGCTCCGATCTGGGTGCGATTACCGCCGACGTGCTGTCGCGCGGTGTTAACCCCGCGCCCCGGTCCGGGCGTCAGGAACGGCTGGAGAATCTCTGGAACCGGTTCGTCTGACCGGGTCCGACGGAACGGGTGCGCTCCGTGGCCCGTTTGCGTGTGAACGAGCGCGAACCTGAAAGGACTGCCATGACCTATGCCCCCGCCGAGAACCGTTACGACCGGATGACCTATCGCCGCTGCGGCGCATCGGGGCTGATGCTGCCTGCGGTGTCGATCGGTCTGTGGCACAATTTCGGCGGCGACACCCCGCACGAGACGAAACGCGCGATCTGCCGGACGGCGTTCGACCACGGCATCACGCATTTCGATCTGGCCAACAACTACGGCCCGCCCCCCGGCAGCGCGGAGACGGCCTTCGGCCAGATCCTCGCCACCGATTTCCACGGCTACCGTGACGAGTTGGTGATTTCTTCCAAGGCCGGCTATGACATGTGGCCCGGCCCCTATGGCAACTGGGGGAGCCGCAAGTATCTGGTGGCCTCCTGTGACCAGTCGCTGAAACGGATGGGCCTCGATTACGTCGACATCTTCTATTCCCACCGCGCCGACCCGAACACGCCGCTGGAGGAGACGATGGGCGCGCTTGACCATATCGTGCGCTCGGGCCGCGCGCTCTATGTCGGGATCTCGAGCTACAATTCCGAACGGACCCGCAAGGCGGCGGCAATCCTGAAGGAGCTGGGCACGCCCTGCCTCATTCACCAGCCGTCCTACAACATCCTCAACCGCTGGGTGGAGCATGACGGGTTGAAGGATACGCTGTCGGACCTGGGCATCGGCTCCATTGCCTTCACGCCGCTGGCGCAAGGCATTCTGACCAAGAAATACCTCGGCGGCATACCGGAAGGGAGCCGCGCTGCACAGGGCAAATCGCTCGACCCCGCGACGATCACGGATCAGGCGCTGGCGTCGGTCAAGGCGCTCAACGATCTGGCGGAGGCACGTGGGCAGACGCTGGCGCAAATGGCGATCGCGTGGGTTCTGCGCGACGGCGGGATCACGACTGCGCTGATCGGGGCCTCGAAGCCGAGCCAGGTGGAGGATTGCGCGGGTGCGGTCAAAAACCTCGATTTCACGGCGGAAGAGCTGGCGAAGATCGACAGCATCGCGGCGGAGGAGGATATCAACCTCTGGGCCAAGTCCTCGGCGGAGGACTGATCGCGTGTGAAGGCTGCGTCGCGTGGAGGGGTAGGAATGGAACGGACCTTGCCGCGTTTCGAGGCACCAGAGGGGTCAGCGCCATGAGCGACGCGGACCCCATCGTCCGCCACAGCCCTTCGTCAGGGCCGGGCTCGCCGGATGTCTGGGGTCTCTACGAACCTGTTACGGGGTCGATCCAGTATGTGCTGGCCTGCCCCACAACGAAGCAGGCAGCCCTTGTCGACGTGGTGCTGGATTTCGACCCCAAGACCGCTCGGACCACGACCGACAGCGCGGAACGGGTGCTTGCACTGTGTGACGCCGAGGGGCTGACCCCGGTGCGGATCCTCGACACCCACCCGCATGCCGATCACGTTATGGCGTCCGCATGGCTACGGGAGCGGACCGGGTGCCCTACGACCATAGGTGTCAAGGTGAAAGAGATCGCGGCCCTGTGGCGGGAAATCTACGGCCTGCCCGACCTCGACCCCTCCCCCCATTTCGATGCGTTTCTGGAGGACGGGGAGCAGTTCAGGGTCGGCGACCTGACCGTGACGACGGTGCTGTCGCCGGGCCATACGCTGGGCTCGGTCAGTTATTTCGCGGGCGATGCGGGGCTCGTCCACGATACGCTGATGTATCCCGATGCGGGCTCCAGCCGTGCGGACTTTCCGGGCGGCAGCGCGGACGACCTCTGGCACAGCATCCGCGCGATCCTCGACCGCCCCGGCGACACGCGCCTTTTCGTCGGCCACGACTATGGACGCGACGCGCGCACCGAGCCTGCGTGGGAGGCGACCGTGGCGACGCATCGCGCGCACAACATCCATGTGCGGGACGGCACCCGGCGCGAGGCGTTCGTGGCCATGCGGGAGGCGCGCGATGCCACGCTCGCGCTGCCGGACCGGATGCTCCATGCGCTGCAAATGAACCTCCGCGGGGGTGCGGTGCCAGCGGAGCCTGACGGGCGGCGCTATCTGCGGATCCCTCTCGACCGGTTCTGAGCGCGGCTTCGGGATGACATTGCGCGACCGCTCCCGTAAAAGAGCGGCGCGACAGTCAGCGAAGGCGGTTCCATGCAGGTCGAGACCACAGCGATTCCGGGCGTCCTGATCCTCACCCCGCGGCGGTTCGGCGACGCGCGGGGGTTCTTTTGCGAGGTCTGGAACGCGGAGACGCTCCGCACCCACGGCATCGATGCGGCCTTCGTGCAGGACAACCAATCGCTGAGCGCCGAGGTGGGCACCGTGCGCGGCCTCCATTTCCAGTCTCCGCCGCGCGCGCAGGACAAGCTGGTGCGGGTCGGCCGGGGCGCCGTGCTCGACGTGGCGGTGGATGTGCGGACCGGCTCGCCCACCTACGCCCAATCGGTGACGGTGGAGCTGTCGGCGGATAACGGCGCGCAGCTTTTTATCCCCAAGGGGTTTCTGCACGGGTTCGTTACGCTGCTGCCCGATACCGAGCTTCTTTATAAATGCTCCGACAGCTATGCGCCCGACTGCGACGGTGCGGTGCGGTTCGACGATCCGGCGCTGGGCATCGACTGGGGGATCGACCCCGCCACCGCGATCCTGTCTGACAAGGACCGCGCGGCGCAGGGGTTCGCCGGGTTCTCCTCGCCGTTCCGGTTCGGGGACGCGCCATGACGCTCCTTGTGACCGGCGGGGCCGGGTTCATCGGCTCCGCCGTCGTGCGCCAGGCGGTGGCGCAGGGCCGCCGCGTCGTGAACCTTGACGCGCTGACCTATGCCGCGTGCGAGGTGAACGTGGCGTCGGTGGCCGACAGTCCGCACTATGCGTTCGAGCATGCCGATATCCGCGACCGCGCGGCAGTCGACCGGATCTTTGCGGCCCACCGCCCCGACGCGGTGATGCATCTGGCCGCCGAAAGCCATGTCGACCGGTCCATCGACGGGCCGTCCGATTTCGTCGACACCAACGTCACCGGCACGTTCCATTTGCTGGAGGCTGCGCGTGCCTACTGGACGGGGGCGGGCAAACCCGCTGCATTCCGGTTCCAGCATATCTCCACCGACGAGGTGTTCGGCAGCCTCGGGCCGGAGGGGTTCTTCACCGAAACCACGCCCTACGCGCCCAACAGCCCCTATTCCGCCTCCAAGGCCGCGAGCGACCATCTGGTGCGGGCCTGGGGGGAGACCTATGGCCTTCCGGTCCTGCTGACGAACTGCTCCAACAACTACGGGCCATTCCATTTCCCTGAAAAGCTGATCCCGGTCGCGATCCTCAACGCGCTGGCAGGTCGCCCCATCCCGGTCTACGGCGCGGGGGAGAATGTGCGCGACTGGCTTTATGTGGAAGATCACGCAGCGGCGCTCCTCCAGGTGCTGGACAAGGGCCGGGTCGGGCGCAGCTACAACCTCGGCGGCTGGAACGAGCGTCGCAACATCGATCTCGTGCGCGACCTCTGCGCGATCCTCGACCGATTGCGTCCAGGGCCTGCGCCCTACGCCGACCAGATCGCCTTCGTCACCGACAGGCCCGGCCACGACGCGCGCTATGCCATCGACGCCACCCGGATCGCGGAGGAGCTGGGCTGGCGCCCCTCGGTGACGCTGGACGAAGGGCTGGAGCGGACGGTGCGCTGGTATCTCGACCATGAGGACTGGTGGCGCGCGCTGCAGGACCGCGCGGGCGTGGGCAAGCGGCTGGGGGTGGCAGGGTGAGGCTCCTCGTCTTCGGGCGGGGCGGTCAGGTCGCGCGCGCGATCCGTAACCTCGCGCCCGACGCCATGACGCTTGACCGCGCCGCCGCCGATCTGGCCGATCCCGCTGCCTGTGCGCAGGCTGTCCGCGCGCATCGCCCCGACGCCGTCATCAACGCCGCCGCATGGACCGCCGTGGACGGCGCCGAGGACCGCGA
Organism: Rhodobacterales bacterium; assembly: GCA_038233815.1. Lineage (GTDB taxonomy): Bacteria > Pseudomonadota > Alphaproteobacteria > Rhodobacterales > Rhodobacteraceae > JBBSVE01. The sequence continues at coordinate 12,782 of JBBSVE010000013.1, read as the reverse complement.
GGCCGAGGCCACGGTCATCAACGGCGAGGCCCCCGGTGCCATGGCACGCGCCTGTGCGGCGCTGGACGTGCCGTTCGTCCATATCTCCAGCGATTACGTGTTCGACGGGTCCGGCGACACGCCCTTCCGGCCTGACGCGGCGACCGGACCACTCGGGGCCTACGGTCGCTCCAAGCTTGCCGGGGAGCGGGCGGTGACGGCGGCGGGCGGGGTGAGCGCGATTCTGCGGACCTCGTGGGTGTTCGATGCGGAAGGCGCCAATTTCGTCACCACGATGCTGCGGCTCGGGGCGTCGCGGGACCGCATCTCCGTGGTCGAAGACCAGACCGGCGGCCCGACGCCCGCGGATGCCATCGCGGCGGCGTGCCTGAAGATGGCGCAGGCCCTGCGCGATGACCCTGCGACCTCCGGCATCTACCATCTTTCCGGTGCGCCCGACGTGTCCTGGGCGGGGTTCGCGGCAGAGGTCTTTCGGCAGGCGGATGTGGCCTGCACCGTCGATCCGATCCCGTCGAGCGCCTATCTGCAAAAGGCGCACCGTCCGGGCAATTCGCGGCTCGACTGCACGAGCCTTCACGAAACCTTCGGCATTTCCCGGCCAGACTGGCGCGCGGCGCTGGCCGCGATGCTGTCCGCCCGCTGACCCTCGAAAGGCACGCACCATGACCGACGCCACGATCACGCCCCGCAAGGGCATCCTGCTTGCCGGAGGGTCGGGCACCCGGCTCTATCCGATCACGCGCGGCGTCTCCAAGCAGCTTTTGCCGGTCTATGACAAGCCGATGGTCTATTATCCGCTGTCGGTCCTGATGCTCGCGGGGATCCGGGAGATTGCGATCATCACGACGCCGCAGGATCAGGACCAGTTCCGCCGCCTGCTGGGCGACGGCGGGCAATGGGGTCTGTCGCTCACCTACATCGTGCAGGAACGGCCCGAGGGGCTGGCGCAGGCCTATCTGCTGGCGGAGGCGTTCCTGGACGGCGCGCCCTCCGCGATGGTGCTGGGCGACAACATCTTCTTTGGCCACGGGCTGCCGGAACTGCTGGCCGCCGCGGATGCGAAACCCACTGGCGCCACGGTCTTCGGCTACCGCGTGGCGGACCCCGAACGCTACGGCGTGGTCGCGATGGACGCCTCCGGCCGTGTCACGGGAATCGTGGAAAAGCCCGCGAAACCGCCGTCGAACTTTGCGGTGACGGGGATCTATTTCCTCGACGGGTCCGCGCCGGCACTGGCCGCCGACGTCACCCCCTCGGCGAGGGGCGAGCTGGAGATCGTGACGCTGCTGGAGATGTATCTGGCGCAAGGCACGCTCGACGTGCAGCGGATGGGGCGGGGCTTTGCCTGGCTCGACACCGGCACGTTCGACAGCCTTCTCGACGCGGGCAATTTCGTGCGGACGCTGCAAAAGCGGCAGGGCCTGCAAACCGGCTGCCCGGAGGAGATCGCCTATCAGAAGGGCTGGATCACCCGGGACGACCTCAGGCGGTCCGGTGCCGCGATGGGCAAGAACGACTACGGCCGCTACCTGTCGGCCATCGCGGAGGAATAGCGTCAGGCGGGGCGGAGGCTGGTCGTCACGTAGTTCACCGACAGGTCGCGGTCCGACAGCGACCAGGACCAGCCGAGCGGGTTGAACACCATGCCCTTGCGGTCGACCGGATTGAGCCCGGCCGTCCGCAGCATCGCGTAAAGCTCGTCCGGCGTGATGAACTTCTGCCAGTCGTGGGTGCCCTTGGGCAGCCAGCGCATCACCCATTCCGCGCCTATGATGCCCATGACGAAGCTTTTCGTGTTGCGGTTGAGGGTGGAGCAGACCATCAGCCCGCCAGGTTTGAGCAGATCGTGGCACGCAGTGAGGTAGCCCTGCGGATCGGCCACATGCTCCACCACCTCCATGTTCAGGACCACGTCGAAACGCGCGCCCTCCGCCACCAGATCTTCCGCCGTGCAGTGACGGTAGTCGATCGCGAGGCCCGACTGTTCGGCATGGAGCCTTGCCACGGGGATGTTGCGGGCGGCGGCATCCGCGCCCACCACCTCCGCCCCAAGCCGCGCCATCGGTTCGGACAAAAGCCCGCCGCCGCAGCCGATGTCGAGGATGCGCAGCCCCGTGAACGGCACCGGACCCTCGGGGTCGCGGTCGAACTCCGCCGCCACCTGTCCGACGATGTAATCCAGCCGGCAGGGATTGAGCATGTGGAGCGGCTTGAACTTGCCCGCGGGGTCCCACCATTCCGCAGCCATCGCCTCGAACTTCGCGATTTCGGCCTCGTCGCGGGTGCCGGTGGTGGGTCGTGCGGTCGCATCCATCGGGAACTCCTTGCGCAGGGCTGCAGCTTTGGGCAGCATCGGGCTATCATATAGGACGCGCATGGACCACCGATCAGGGCAAAAGACCGCAGCGGAGTTTCTTTATCCCCCGCTTGAGCCGTTCGACCAGCGGATGATCGACGTGGGCCAGGGCCACACGGTCTATGTGGAACAGTGCGGACGGCCCGACGGCATCCCCGTGATGGTCGTCCACGGCGGTCCGGGCGGCGGCTGCAGTCCAGCGATGCGGCGCTATTTCGATCCTGCGATCTACCGCATCGTGCTTTTCGACCAGCGCGGCTGCGGACGCTCGCGTCCCACGGCATCGGTGGAGGAAAACACCACCTGGCATCTGGTCCGCGACATGGAGCGGATCCGCGAGACGCTGAACTACGGTCGCGCGATCCTGTTCGGTGGGTCATGGGGGGCCACGCTGGCGCTGATCTATGCGATCACGCATCCCGACCGGGTGATCCACCTCGTGCTGCGCGGCGTGTTCCTGATGACCGAGGGCGAGCTCGACTGGTTTTACGGCGGTGGGGCAGCGCGGTTCTTTCCCGACTTCTGGGACCGGATCGAGGGTGCCATCCCCGAGGCAGAGCGTGGCGATCTGATCGCGGCCTACCATGCCCGGCTCTTTTCCGGCGATATGGCAGAGGAGATGCGGTTTGCGCGGCTCTGGGCCAACTGGGAGAACTCGCTTGCCACGATCCGCTCCGAGGGGGCGAGCGGGGAGGGCGCCAGCGACTACGCCCGGGCCTTCGCGCGGCTGGAGAACCACTATTTCCTGAACCGGGGCTTCCTCCCCGAGGATCGCTGGATCGAGAAGAACCGGAGCCGGATCGAGCCTCTGCCCGCCGACATTGTGCAGGGTCGATTCGACATGGTCTGCCCGCCCGCCGCCGCCGTCCGTCTGGCGACCGGGTGGGAGCGGGCGCGCCTCCACATTATCCCGCAGGCCGGACACGCGCTGTCCGAGCCCGGCGTCTCCGCCCGGCTGGTGGAAGTGATGAACGGGTTGCGGGGTCTTTGAGGGCGACCGCGACATCGGCGCCGCTTCCGCCGCCTGCACGGTGTGGTAGGGCTGCGCCATGATCGCGCGTCTGGTCCACCGCTTCCTCCTCCTCGCCGCCGTTCTGCTGATCGGGACGGCGAGCGTTGTGTCCGCCGCCCGGATGGCCACGCCGGTCGCGCCGGAGCTTGCGGCATGGCTCGACGCGGGCGGGTCCGCGTCGGATCTGTGCGGGACGGCGGCGGATCACCGGCACGACCAAGCCTGCCCGTTCTGCCGTCTGCTCTCCGATCCCCCCGACATGACGCCCTTGCCGCGCGTGACCCGATTCCGGCCCGCAAGCGCGCCCCTGACACGTGCGGACCTGCGCCGCGGCCCCGAGCCGGTGCATCCCCGCCTGCTGCCGCGCGCGCCGCCCGCACTGGCCTGAGCCACCCCCCCGAGCTGTCTTTGGCACAAAGCGTGCCCCACCCCATAAGGCGCAGGCAGCGGTCCGTCCGCGCGCGCCCGTTCTGGAGACGACCATGAAGACCACCCTGACCGCCGCCGTCCTTGCGGCCCTTGCGGGCACCGCGCACGCCCATGTGACTCTGGAGCAGCACGAGATCGCTGCCGGGGCCACGGGCAAGATCACCTATCGCGTGCCGCATGGCTGCAAGGATGCTGCAACGACTGCATTGCACATGAAGATCCCCGAGGGATTTGCCCACGTGAAACCGATGCCGAAGGCCGGCTGGGATCTGGCGACCGAGCGCACCGGCGACGCGGTGAGCGAGGTTGTCTGGTCGAACGGCAGCCTGCCCGACGACTTTTACGATGAGTTCTCACTGCGTGGCACGGTCGGCGGCGACGTGGCCCCCGGTCCGATGTTCTTCGGGGTCGAGCAGGATTGCGGCGCGGCCAAGGCGATGTGGACCGACACCTCCGCCGATGACGAGATCGAGACGGCCTCCCCCCGTCTCATCGTCGTCGCGGCCGGGGCGGGCGACGGCGGCCACGATCACATGGCGATGGGCGCAGATACCGCGCCAGCCGTGACGGGCGACGCGCCGGTCTACAGGGTCGGCGCCCTCACGGTCACGGCGCCCTATGCGCGCGCCACGTTGCCGGGCGCGCCGGTGGGGGGCGGGTATCTGAGCGTCACCAACGAAGGTGCCAGCGACGATCGGCTCCTCTCCCTTACGTCGGATGTGGCGGACAGGGTGCAGGTCCATTCGATGACCATGGACGGCAGCGTGATGAAGATGCGCCCGGTGACGGGCGGCCTGACGATTCCCGCCGGTGGCACGGTGGATCTGACGCCGGCGGGATACCATCTGATGTTCATGGACCTGAAGAGCGCGCTCACGCCCGGCGAGACGGTGGAGGTCACGCTGACCTTCGAGACGGCGGGAATGCTCAAGGTGCCGATGGTCGTGGGCGCGGTCAACGCCCGGTCCTATCCGGCGGAAAAGTGAGGCAGGAATGACGATGCAACGCAAGCTGACGGTGGTTCTCTGGGTCTTGGCCGCGCTGGCTCTGGTGGGGTTCGGGGCGTGGAAGGCGCTGGGGGTCGGGGTGAAGGAACAGGTCGCGGACACTTTGGGACGCGGCGACTACCAATTGACGACGACGGACGGGACGCCGTTCACGCAGGCCTCGCTGAAGGGCCAGCCCTCGGCGGTGTTCTTCGGCTTCACCCATTGCCCGGACGTCTGCCCGACCACGCTGGCCGACATTTCCGGCTGGCAGGAGACGCTGGCCAAGGATGGCGAGACGCTCCGCGTTTTCTTCGTGACGGTCGACCCGGAGCGCGACACGGCGCCGCTGCTTGCCGCCTATGTCGGATGGGTGCCCGGCGTGACCGGCGTCACCGGCGTCACCGGCACGCCGGAGGAGGTGGCCAAGGCCGTCAAGGCCTTCCGCACCTATGCCAAGAAGGTGCCGCTGGAGGGTGGCGGCTACACGATGGACCATTCCGCCAACGTCCTCCTCTTCGACCGCAATGGCCGACTGTTCGAACCGATCGGCTATCAGGAGGATACCACCCGCGTGATCGAGAAGATCCGGCGGCTGCTGGCCTCCTGACCCCGCAGCCGGCCCTTCATTCCGGCGGCCGGGGATGCTACCCGGACGCCATCGCAGGGCCGGTGGTGGGGGAGGACGGAACATCGCCATTCTGATCGTGGCCCTCAAGGCTCTGGGCGCATTCGTTCTTCTTGCGGCTTTCCTGATTGTCGCGGCGCGGGCGCTGTTTCCGGTGCCGACGGCAGGCGCCCGCATCCGGTCGGGCGCGCTGCCGCCACCCGGTGACGGGCCGCTCGCTGCCGCCTTTGCGCGTCACGCAGGCGCCACGCAGACCGGGATCGCGACGCTGCGGAACGGTGCCGATGCGTTCGCGGTGCGGATGGTGCTGGCCGATGCGGCCACCCGCTCGATCGATGCGCGCTACTACATCTGGCAGGGCGATCTGACCGGCACGCTTCTTATCGACGCGCTGAGGCGCGCGGCGGACCGGGACGTGCGGGTGCGGCTCCTGCTCGACGACAACGGGATCCCGGGCCTCGACGCGATGGTGGCTGCGCTCGACCGGCATCCGATGATCGAGGTGCGGCTCTGGAACCCGTTCCAGCTCCGGCACGCGAAGGGGCTATGCTACCTTTTCGATTTCCTCCGGCTGAACCGGCGGATGCACAACAAGTCTTTCACGGTGGACGGGCTCGCGACCGTGATCGGCGGGCGCAACGTTGGCGACGAGTATTTCGCGATCGGGCCGATGGCGCTTTACATCGATCTCGACGTGCTGGCGGTGGGGGCGGTCCTGCCGTCCGTCACGGCGGATTTCGATCTTTACTGGGCCGCGCCCGCCGCGTTTCCGGCAGGCCCCGTGCTCGGACCCATGCCGGAGGGGGCGGATGCTGTCGCGACGCGTCTGGCGGCCCTGCGGACCGAGCCGGAGTTTGATGCCTACCGCCGCGTCCTCGACACCTCGCCGGTGGCGCAGGCGCTGGTCGGGGGCGCGCCGGATCTGGAATGGACCGACGCCGTGCTGGTCAGCGACGATCCCGGCAAGGGCGGCGGTCCGGTGCCCCGAAAGGCGCTCCTGACCTCTCGTCTGGCCGATGCGCTGGGACGCGTGCATACACGGTTCGACGGGATCTCGCCCTATTTCGTGCCCGGCAAGGCGGGGGTGGATGCGTTCGCCGCGATGATCCATCACGGCATTGCAGTGCGGATCCTCACGAACTCGCTTGACGCGACCTCGGTGCTGCCGGTCCATGCGGGCTATGCGCGCTGGAGAAAGAGGATGCTGCAGTCGGGCGTGGAACTCCACGAGATGCGGCCGATCGCGGCCCCCGATACGCCCAAACGGCTGCTGGGCTCGATCGGATCGTCGGGGGCGTCGCTTCATGCCAAGACCTTCGCGGTCGACGGGCGGCGCGTGTTCGTGGGCTCGTTCAACTTCGACCCACGCTCGGCCACGCTCAACACCGAGATGGGGTTGCTGATCGACAGCCCGCGCATGGCGGGCGTGCTTGCGGGATCGTTCGAGGGCGATCTTCTGGGACAGGCATGGCGGGTCCGGCTGGAAGGACGCAAGCTGGTCTGGATCGACCCGTCCGACGGCACGAAGCTTACGCACGAGCCGGGCGCCACGCTGCCGCGACGGGTGGCGCTGGCGGTGATCGGGCTTCTCCCCGTGGAGTGGCTGCTGTGAGCCGCCCGCCGCTCTGCATCGTGAGCTGGAACGTCCGCAAGGCCGTGGGCCTCGACTGGCGGCGCGATCCGGTGCGGGTTCTGGCGGTTCTTGGGGGCCTCGGCGCGGATGTCGTGCTGTTGCAGGAGGCCGACAAGCGCCTGCCGCCCCGGCACGCGGCCCTGCCACCGGCCCTGCTGGACGCGGCGGGCTGGCACTCTCTCGACCCTGACCCGTCGACGCCCTCGATCGGGCATCACGGCAACGCGATCCTGCTGCGGTATGGCGTGTCGGCCACGCATATCACGGCGCTCGACCTGCCGGGGACGGAGCCGCGGGGGGCGATCCTCGCGCGGATCCTGGGGCCGTTCGGGGCGGTGACGGTGGGCGGGCTGCATCTGGGTCTGCGCCATGGCGACCGCATCCGGCAGGTCGACCGCGCCGTGACGGAGGCGGTGCGTCTGGGCGGGCCCGCAATCCTAGGCGGCGATCTGAACGAATGGCGCACGGGCCGGGACACCCTCATGCTGCGGCCCGGCTGGCGGATGATGACGCCGGGACCGAGCTTTCACGCCGCCCGCCCGATCTTCCAGCTCGACCGGTTTCTGCTCGGCCCCGACACCGGCCACGCGGAGGTGGAGACGATCCCGCCCGATTTTGCGCGCCGCGCATCGGACCATCTGCCGATCCGGCTGCGCACCCTGTGCTGAACGGATGCACATCCCGGAGCGAACAGCGCGGGGGTTGACCATGCCCGAGGATCGGTGCCGTTATGTCGCGAGAGATCTTTTCCGTCAGTGCTGTGCAAGGGCGCGTTTACGCCTAGATCCCAACCCACGGAATGGTGGATATCCCTCGTGCCCAGAACCACTGAAAATGCATCCCGCGTTGGCCCTGCCATCGGCAGCCGTGTTGTCCGGCTGGCCATCCTTGGTCTGGCGATCCTGCCCGCCGGTTGCTCGGGCGTCCTGAACCCGGCAGGGCCAATCGCGTCGGCCGAGCGGACGATCCTGCTGACCTCGCTCGTCATCATGCTGGCCATCGTGGTTCCGACCTTGCTGGCCACGGTCGCTTTCGCCTGGTGGTTCCGGGCCGGAAATACCAAGGCGCGCAGGCGCCCGGACTGGACCTATTCGGGCAAGGTGGAGCTGGTGGTCTGGTCGATCCCGTTCCTCGTCATCCTGTTCCTCGGTGGCATCACCTACGTCGGCGCGCACAAGCTCGACCCCTACCGGCCGCTCGACGGCAAGGTCACACCGCTGGAGATCGAGGTCGTCTCGCTCGACTGGAAATGGCTCTTCATCTATCCGGACCGCAAGGTGGCGGCGCTGAACGAGCTGGTGGTCCCGGCGGGTGTTCCGCTCAATTTCCACATCACCTCGGCCACGGTTATGACCGCCTTCTTCATTCCGCAGCTCGGCTCGATGATCTATTCGATGAACGGGATGGAGACGCAGCTTCACCTGATGGCGGACGATCCCGGCACGTTCCGCGGTCTCGCCTCGCACTACAGCGGGGCGGGGTTTGCGGACATGAACTTCCCGGTCCGCGCGGTGCCCATGGCCGATTTCGATGCGTGGGTGGCGAAGGTTGCGGCGGGCGGGCGACCGCTGGACGAAGCGGCCTACAAGGGGCTTCTGAAAGCCAGCATCAAGGACGCGCCGGTGACCTACGGCAGCGTTGAGGACGGGCTTTTCCGGCGCATCGTGACGCGCACCGCCCCCGATGCGCCGGAACGGGAGCCGGGCGATACGGGCTCTGTCAAGACTTCGGGAAGGAACTGAGCGATGTTCGGCAGGCTCACATGGAACGCCATCCCCTTCGGCGAGCCGATCCCGATGATCGCAGCGGCGATCGTAATCCTCACCATCCTCGGCGTGTCGACGCTGGTGCTGGTCAAGGGCTGGTTTCCCTATCTCTGGCGGGAATGGATCACCTCCGTCGATCACAAGCGGATCGGCGTGATGTATTGCGCGCTCGCTCTGGTCATGCTGCTGCGCGGGTTCTCTGACGCGATCCTGATGCGGTCGCAGCAGGCGCTGGCGTTCCAGTCCGGCGGCTATCTGACGCCCGAGCATTACGATCAGATCTTTTCCGCCCACGGCACGATCATGATCTTCTTCGTGGCGATGACCTTCATGGTCGGGCTGATGAACTTTGTGTTGCCATTGCAGCTCGGCGTCCGCGACGTGGCCTTTCCGACCTTCAACTCGGTGGGCTTCTGGCTCACCGCCTCGGGGGTGCTGCTGATCAACATCAGCCTCGTCGTCGGATCGTTCGCGCGCACCGGATGGCTGCCCTATCCGCCGCTGTCGGAGCTGAAATTCTCACCCGACGTCGGTGTCGACTATTACCTCTGGGGGATCCAGATCTCCGGCGTGGGGACGCTGATATCGGGGATCAACCTGCTGACCACGATCCTGAAGATGCGCGCGCCGGGGATGAACTACACGCGGATGCCGATGTTCTGCTGGACGGCCCTCGCCGCCAACCTGCTGATCGTTGCGGCGTTCCCGATCCTGACCGCGACGCTCGCCATGCTGACGCTGGACCGGTATCTGGGCTTTCACTTCTTCACCAACGACGGTGGCGGCAACATGATGATGTTCATGAACCTCATCTGGGCCTGGGGGCATCCGGAGGTCTACATCCTGATCCTGCCCGCCTTCGGCGTATTCTCGGAGATCATTTCCACCTTTTCCGGCAAACCCCTGTTCGGCTACCGGTCGATGGTGATTGCGACGATGGCGATCTGCATCCTGTCCTTCATGGTCTGGCTGCACCATTTCTTTACCATGGGGGCAGGGGCGGACGTAAACGCCTTCTTCGGCCTCATGACGATGATCATCGCGGTGCCGACGGGGGTGAAGGTCTTCAACTGGCTCTTCACCATGTTCGGAGGATCGGTGCGGTTCGAGCCGCCGATGCTCTGGGCGCTGTCCTTCATGGTGACCTTCGTGATCGGCGGCATGACGGGCGTGCTGCTGGCCGTGCCGCCAGCGGACTTCGTGCTCCACAACAGCCTGTTCCTCGTGGCGCACTTCCACAATGTCGTCATCGGCGGGGTGCTCTTCGGTGCGTTCGCGGGCTACACCTACTGGTTCCCCAAGGCCTTCGGCTTCAAGCTCGACCGGGCCTGGGGGGTGCGCGCCTTCTGGTTCTGGACCATCGGCTTCTACGTGGCCTTCATGCCGCTGTATTTCCTGGGGTTGGAGGGGATGACCCGCCGGATGCAGCATTATGACGTGCCCGGATGGCAACCCTGGCTGATCGTGGCGGCGGGGGGGGCGTTTCTGATCCTTCTGGGGATCGTCTGCCAGATAGTGCAGATCTACGTCTCCATCCGGGACCGGGAGGCGCTGGCGGACACCACGGGCGATCCGTGGGATGGGCGCACGCTGGAATGGATCACAACCTCGCCGCCGCCGGCTTACAATTTTGCCGTGCTGCCCGACGTGACCGGGCTGGAGGTCTACTGGGACACCAAGCAATCCGTCCTGAAGGAGGGAACGATGCCCGATGCGCCCGACTACGAGGCGATCGAGATGCCCCGGAACAGCCCGACCGGCGTGGTCACCGCCTTCTTCGCCACGGTCACCGGGTTCGCGATGATTTGGCACATCTGGTGGATGGTGGTCGTGGGCCTCATTGGCGCGTTCGCGACCTTCGTGGTCTTCGCGTGGCGCGACAAGATGGAGTATGAGATCGGCCGCGACGAGGTCGTGCGGATCGAGACGGATGTCCGCTCCCAGCGCGCCGAACGGTTGCGGCAACGGGTGGAGACGGCATGACCGACGCTGTAAGCGAGGCACCGGGCCGCGATCCCTACCGGATCGGGCGCGGCGAGGAATCGAAGGCGCCGGGCCGGGGTTCGGGTGGGCCCGCCTCCAAGCGCATCGTAGTGGGCTTCGGGTTCTGGGTGTTCCTTCTGTCCGACATCGTGATGTTTTCGGCCATCTTTGCGGCCTTCGCGGTGCTGCGGAACGCGACCGACGGGGGGCCCACGGGCAAGGAGCTCTTCGACCTCCAGAATGTCGCGGTGGAGACGATGCTCCTCCTCCTCTCCAGCTTCACCTGCGGCCTTGCGGGTCTGGCCCTGGCGAAGAAAAGCCAGCTCTGGTTTCAGGCGGCAATGGCGGCCACCTTCGTTCTGGGTGCTGCGTTCCTCACGCTCGAGGTGATCGAGTTCGCCTCGATGACGATGGCGGGCGCGGGGCCGTCGCGGTCAGCATTCCTGTCGGCCTTCTTCATGCTGGTCGGCTGCCACGGCATCCACGTCTTTTGCGGCCTTTTGTGGCTGCTCACCAGCATGGCGCAGGTCTGGTTCAAGGGCTTCACGCCCTCGATGGGGCGGCGCTACCTGTGCTTCAGCCTGTTCTGGCATGCGCTCGACATCATCTGGGTCGCGGTCTTTACGGTCGTCTATCTTCTGGGGGTGATCTGATGTCGGAGAGCACGGCGCACGGCGGGCACGGATCGTCGGACACGGAGAGTCGTCGCGCGCGGGATGCCAAAGGCGACGAGCATCAGCGCGGCGACCTCGCCCCGGGGGAGGAGCGCGACAACGACGACGACGTCGTCTCCGGCCTCACCTCCTATGTCATCGGGCTGGGTCTTGCGGTTGTCCTGACCGGGGCGTCGTTCGCGGTGTTGCTGACCGGTGTGGTGTGGGGGCCGGTGGTTCCCGCCGCACTCCTCACGCTGGCGGTAGCGCAGATGGGGGTGCATCTGGTGTTCTTCCTCCACCTTACCACCTCTCCCGACAACACCAACAACGTGATGGCGCTGGCCTTCGGGACGCTGATCGTGATCCTCGTCGTCGGCGGGTCGATGTGGATCATGTATCACCTGAACCTCAACATGGACCCCTCGATGATGCCGATGGATCCCGAGATGCAGATGAAGATGTGACGTCGAAGCGGCGCCCGGCGGTCGCTCGGTATCGAGCCGGTAGGGCGTGATCCGACGCTCGGAGACATTGACGCTCAGGATGCCCTTCAAGGGTGGGAACGCACGCCAGTTGCAATCCGCGCAATCGCACAGGCGGCAGATGATCCCGATCGGGGTGGGGGCCACGGCGAACGGTCCCTGATCCCCGCCCTTGCCGCCGCGCCGGGCTTTCGGGAGCACGGGGCTGTCGGCATAGATCAGCTGGTCGACATGGCGCGCTGCGGTGCCGAGGTCCACGACGAGATCCTGTGCCGGCATCTGCGCACCCGCGCCGCGCCACGGTGCGCGCGATCGTGAGAAACGTCTCGTCGTCGGGAAGCGACGCCAGATCGATCACGACCCGGCCCGGCAGGCGAAACGCCTCAGAGAGCCGCCACCGCGGGCAGGTGCCGCCGGACCGCACGAACGGAAAGACGCCGCCGCCGAAGCGTTGGGAGATGTTGCCCGCCCGGTCGACGCGGATCAGGAAGAACGGGACGCCGCGCGCGCTCGGACGACGCAGGGTGGTGAGGCGGTGGGCCACCTGCTCGAAGCTCGCGCCGAAGCGGCTGGAGAGCACCTCGAAGTCGTAGCGTCGCCCGCCATGGAGGCCTGCGTCAGCGAAAGCTTGCCGCGCAAACGCCGCATCTGACGCCCGAGGTAAAGCTTCTGGCGCGCGCCGCGATCCGACATGACAATCCTTACATCCTGTGTATCCCTCCGGCGGGGGCCGTCTGACTTGATTTCGAGGCTGGTGATACGTCCGACCTTATGGCCGACCATAAGTTCAGACCCGAGATAGAAGTTCTGTCTGCCGCGGATGCCGCACGCCGGCGACACTGGAGCGATGC
>JBBSVE010000012.1:0-34393 GCA_038233815.1 Rhodobacterales bacterium | reverse complement strand
CTTGGTGTAGGTCGTGACCAGCGGCCAGGTCGGCAGCAGAACCCATACGACGAGCGCCCAGACGTGGGTCACGATGACGAAGAACCAGACCGCGCGCGGAACCCGTGTGTTGAGCTCGGTAATCCCGTTCCATTCATGCCCGGTGGTCAGATGCCCGGTCAGGGGATCGCGTTCCTTCACCGTCATGGCGCGTCCTTTCCGCATGCGGGGGCGGGCCCGGCCTCGTCGTCGAGGATGCTGTTCGCGGCCCGGTCGAAGCGGTTTCCGAGGCTGGGCCAGAACGCATAGAGCGTGATCGCGATCGACAGGCCGATGAGCCAGAACAGCCCGAAGCTCTTGGCGGCATGGACCGCCCAGTCATGCGAGATATCCATCCCTATTCCTCCGCCACGGGTTCGATTTTCTGCGGCAGGGCCGACAGCTTGCCAAGGATCTGCAGGTAGGCCACCAGCGCGTCCATCTCCGTCACGCGTTCCGCGCTGCCGTCGAAAAGGCGCACCTGCGTGGCCTCGCCGTAGCGCGTCGTGACGTCGCTTGACGCGTCGCTGTCGGGCCGCGCCTGTGCGGCGGCATCGGTGGCCGCACTGGCGATCTGCGCGTCGCTGTAGGGCACGCCCACGTCGCGCAGCGCCGTCAGGCGCGCCGGCAGGCCCGCCGTCTCGAGGTCGGTGCGCGCGAGGAAGGCATATTGCGGCATGATCGATTCCGGCACCAGCGCGCGCGGGTTCTCCAGATGGCGCACCTGCCAGTCGTCGGAATACTTGTCGCCCAGCCGCGCAAGGTCCGGCCCGGTCCGTTTCGAGCCCCAGAGCATCGGGTGGTCATACTTGCTTTCCACCGCGAGGGAGTAGGGGCCGTAACGCTCCACCTCGTCGCGCAGCGTGCGGATCATCTGGGAGTGGCACAGATAGCAGCCCTCGCGGATGTAGATGTCGCGGCCCGCCTGTTCCAGCGGGGTGTAGAGCCGCATGTCGGGGTCGGTCTCCACAGTCTCGTCTATGGTGAAGAGGGGGACGATCTCCACGAAGCCGCCGACGCCGGCCGCAAGGATGATGCCCACGGTCAGCGCCATGGAGTGACGTTCCGCCCGGTAATGGGTGCGGGCGTGGAACTCGAAGAACCGTGCGAAGGGCTTCCGGACGATTTTCAGAAAACGGTTCATGTCGTCACTCCGCTGCCGGCAGGGCCGGCTCGTTCGCTTCGGAATCGGTGGGATAGTCCCGTGCGGACACGTGAACCGGAACATGGCGGATGGTCATGACCACGTTCCACAGGCAGATGCAGGCGCCGGCCAGGAACAGCAGGCCGCCAAACGCGCGCGCGATGTAGAAGGGATGCATCGCGATCAGCGTATCCACAAAGGAATAGGCCAGCGTTCCGCTCTCGGTATAGGTCCGCCACATCAGCCCCTGCGTGATGCCGGAGTTCCACATCGCGAAGACGTAGATGACCGTCCCCGCAAGCGCGAGCCAGAAGTGCCATTCGACGGCCTTCCACGAATACATCGTCTCGCGCCGCCAGAGGACCGGGGTCAGCGCGTAGATCGACCCGAACGTGATCATGGCGACCCAGCCCATCGCGCCTGCATGGACGTGCCCCACGGTCCAGTCCGTGTAGTGCGAGAGCGCGTTGACGGGTCGGATCGCCATAAACGACCCCTCGAACGTGGAAAGGCCGTAGAACACCGCTGCCACCATCATGAAGCGCAGCGTCGCATCGTCGCGCACCTTGTGCCACGCGCCGTTGAGCGTCATCAGCGCGTTCCCCGCGCTCGCCCAGCTCGGCACGAGGAGCATCACCGAGAACGTCATGCCCAGGTTCTGCACCCAGTTCGGCAGCGCCGTATAATGCAGATGGTGCGAACCGACCCAGATGTAGAAGAAGACGATGCCCCAGAACGACAGGATCGAAAGCCGGTAGGAATAGATCGGGCGTTCGGCGCGTTTGGGAAGGAAGTAGTAGAGCATCCCCAGAAAGCCCGTCGTCAGGAAGAAGGCGACGGCATTGTGGCCATACCACCATTCCACCATCGCATCCTGCACCCCGGCAAAGGCCGAATAGCTCTTGGCGCCTGTCCACGATACCGGGACCGCAAGGTTGTTGATGATATGAAGAATCGCCACCACGAGGATGAAGGACAGATAATACCAGTTCGCCACGTAGATATGCGGCTCGTTCCGGCGTGCCAGCGTGCGCATGTAGAGGATGAAATAGGCGACCCAGACCACAACGAGCCAGAGATCCGCATACCATTCCGGCTCCGCATATTCCTTGGACTGGGTGATGCCCATGAGATAGCCGCTGGCCGCCACGATGCAGAAAAGGTTGAAACCAAGGAGCACGAACCACGGCAGAACCTGGTTCGGCATCCGCGCGCGGCTTGTGCGCTGCATGATGTGGAACGAGGTCGCGATCAGCGCATTGCCGCCAAAGCCGAAGATTACGCCAGAAGTATGGACCGGGCGCAGGCGCCCGAAGCTAGACCAGGCCGCGTCGAACCGAAGGTCGGGCCAGGCCAGAAGCGATGCCACCCAGACGCCCATGCCCATCCCCACGACGGCCCAGACGAGCGCCAGCAGGATCCCCACCCGCGTCGGATCGTCGTAATAGGCGGAGGCGCGGTCTTCCACCGGCTCCGGTGCCTCGAGCGCGCCCGCGACGATGAAGAAAAGGAGCGCGCAGAACGCGAGTACCACCCAGCCATGCGCGCCGAACCCGTCGCCGCGCCCCGCCACCGCCATCGCGAGCCCGACAAGCGCGCCGATCCCGGTGATGAGCATCGCATTCGTGCGCTCGGCACGGGTGAGTTGAGCCATCATGTCGCGGTCTCTCCAGTCTTTTGGTCGTCGGTTTGTCGTGCAGGTTTCAGCGGGCGGTCGTCGTCATGCAGGATCCGCTCGGCATCGCCGGAGAGATCCTCGTATTGCCCCGCGCGCAGGCTCCAGAAAAAGGCGGCAAGCCCGATCCCGCCCATGGCGAGCGTCACGGGGATGAGGAGGACGAGGATCGTCATGCAGGAACCGCCTCCGCGTCTTGCATCCGGGCCGGTGCAGGCGCGCCCCGGTTCAGGCGGAGCGCGTTGAGCGTCACGAGGATCGAGGAGCCGGACATCGCGAGTGCTGCGACCAGCGGTGTGACGAGCCCCGCCACCGCGAGCGGGATCGCGGCGCAGTTGTAGATCACCGCCAGCGCGAAGTTCTGCCGCACGATCCGCGCGGTGTCGCGGGCGAGGGTCCAAGTCTCCGGCACCGCGGCGAGGCTGTCGCGCAACAGCACGAAATCGGCGGCGGTCCGGCCTGCGTCGGTGCCGCTTCCCGGCGCCATGGAGACATGCGCCGCAGCCAGTGCCGGTGCGTCGTTGAGCCCGTCGCCCACCATCAGCGTATGTCCGCCCGCGCACCGCATCTCTTCCAGCGCTGCGATCTTGCCCGCGGGCGTCGCACCGCTGCGCACGTCCCCGATCCCGAGCCTGCCCGCAATCAGGTCTGCGCGCGCCGCCGTATCGCCAGAGAGGAGCGTCACGCCGAGACCACCCGCCGTCATCCTGCGGACCGCCTCTGCCGCACCGGGGCGCAGCGTCTCCTCCAGCGCGAAGGACAGGGTTCCGCCGTCCGCCATGCCGAACACCGGGCTCTGCGCGTCGGCGGGGACGGAAGCGATCTCCCCAACCCAGTCCGCTCGGCCCAGCCGGGCGCGCTTGCCGTCGACCGTTCCCTCGACCCCCGATCCGGGCACTTCGGTCACATCCGTGGCCTCGGGCGCGCGGCAATCCAGCGCCGCGATGGCGCGCGAGGCGGGGTGGCGCGAGCGGAGCGCCAGCGCACGCGCGGCCCCCGCCAGTTGCGCGTCGCCCGTAGCGGGACCGAGCCGGGGCAGGCCGGTCGTGAGGGTGCCGGTCTTGTCGAACACCGCGCGGTCGATCTCGGCCAGCCGTTCGAGGGCGGCCCCGTCCTTCATCAGCACGCCCCGGCGCATCAGTTGCCCCGCGGCCACGACATGCGCCACCGGCACCGCAAGGCCCAGCGCGCAGGGACAGGTGATGATGAGCACCGAGATCGCGACGAAGGCGGAGGTTTGCCAGTCGCCCGCCGTCGCCACAAGCCAGCCCGCGAAGGTCGCCAGCGCCGCGACATGCACGACCGGCGCATAGAGCCGCGCCGCCCGGTCCGCGATCCGCACGTAGCGCCCGCGCCCGCCCTCGGCCGCCGCCTGCATCCCGATCATCTGCGCGAGGAACGACGCATCCGCGCTCCGCAACGCCTGCGCCTGCACCGTGCCGGTAAGGTTGCGCGTCCCGGCCTCGGCCTCGAAGCCCGGCCCGGCAGGAACCGGCATCGCCTCCCCCGTCACAAGCGCGCGGTCGAGGTCGGTGTGGCCGTCGAGGATGCGGATATCGACGGGCACAGGCTCGCCCTCCGCGATCGACAGGACGTCGCCCGCCCGCACATCGGCCAGCGGCAGATAGGCGAACGTCCCGTCCGCTTGCCGCACCATTGCGCCTGCGGGCGACAGACGGGCGAGGCCCGTGACCGCACTGCGCGCGCGTTCCCGCATCAGATGGTCGAGCCAGCGCCCCGCCAGAAGGAAGAACAGCAGCGTTACCGCCGCGTCGAAGAACACATGCGCGCCGCCTTGCGCTGTCTCGAACAGGCTCAACAGCACCGCGAGCGACACGCCAAGCGCGATCGGCACGTCCATGTTCATCCGCCCCGCCCGCAAGGCCGCAATGGCGGACCGGAAGAAGGGTCGCCCCGCCACCGCCACGACCGGCAGCGCAATCAAAGCCGACAGGATATGGAAACCGAGCCTCAGCCGCCCCTCCGCCCCCGACCAGACACCCACGGACAGGAGCATGATGTTCATGGCCCCGAAGCCCGCGATGGCCAGGGCACGGACCAGTTCGCGCCCCGCGGGGTCGTCCGCCTCCACCGCGCCCGGCTCCACCGGGGTCGCAGGAAATCCCAAGGCGGTAAGCGCGTCGATCACCGGGCTCGGGTCAGCATCGGCACTTTCCAGCACCACGCTCACACGCTTTAGCGTCAGGTTGGCGCGCGCGGAGGCGACATCGGCGCGCGAGGAAAGCGTGCGCTCGATTGCGGCCACGCAGGAGCCGCACCGGATCCCCGGCACGGACAGGAGGAGACGGCTGCGTCCCTGACCGTCGGGCCTGCGCGCGGCCAGCACTTCCGCACGCGCGAGCGGGCTCGAAAAGCCCACCGGTCCGGTCATGGATCCCGCTTGCGCCAAAGGTTCGGCCTCGTCCGTTCATCCCCCGCAGCAGCGCGGTTCAAGGGAGGTCTGACACGGAGCCTATCACTGGAAGTTGATCTGGATCACTAAAATTCTCGATTTCAGAGCTAACATCGGACTTCAGCCATCCGGACAACGCAAGCCATGCATCCTTTCGGAAATCATACGGACGCCGCACCGATCGCGCGCTTCGAGGATTGCCTCGGCCGCCTCTTCGACCTTTGCGCGGCGCTCGAGGCTTTCGCCGACGCGCTGCCGTTACGCGTGGACACCCGCGCCGCGGCACTCCTGACCGCGCGCACCTGCACGACGCTGCGGCGCTGCCACCGGGGCGAGGAGGCAGCGATCCTGCCCGTGCTCCAGATTTCCGATCCGACGATGGGCCCGATCTTCGACCGGCTCCGCGCGGAGCATCTGGAGGACCGCGACAATGCCTGCGATCTGCGCGACGCGGTGGCGGAGTTCGATCCGCGCGCGCGCACCCGTCAGGGGGACGAGATCGGCTACATGGTGCGCGGTCTGTCCATGTCGCTGCGCCGGCACGTCGCCTTCGACCGCGACGTGATCCTGCCGCTCTGGCACCGGGTCGCGCGTTAGAGACCTGCCGCCGCCTCAAGGGCTGCGTGGTCGCGGATGGTGATCTTGCGGCTTTCGGCGATGGTCACGATCCCGGACTTGCGCAGGAGGGTCATCTGGCGGCTTACCGTCTCGATCGTGAGGCCGAGGAAATCCCCGATGTCGACGCGGCGCAGGGGGATGTCGAATCGGGCGGAGCAGCCATCGTTCGCCGGATCGACATGCCGCGCCAGCAGCAGAAGGAACGAGGCCACCCGCTCCGCCGCCGACTTCTGACCGATGGTCATCATCCATTCGCGCGCATCGTCGAGTTCGCGCAAGGCCTGACGGTGCAACCGCTGGCCCAGACCGGGCGACTGGCGAACCATCTCCTCCAGTGCCGCGCGTGGGAAGGTGCAAAGGCGCACGGTGCTCGCCGCCTCCGCGCTGAACTCGCTCGTGTCAGCGAACGGGCGGCCGAGGAAATCGGGCGCGAACTGCAATCCCACGATCTGCTGGCGACCGTCGGGCAGGAGCCGGATCAGCTTGACCACACCGCTGAGTATGTTGGCATAGCCTTCGATGGGCATGCCCGCCGCCACCAGTTCAGTCCCCGGAGGCACCTCGCGCCGCCCCGTCTGCCGCCCGAGATGTACCAGTTGCGCCGGTTCCAGCGCGCCGCAAACGCCATTGTGGCGGGCCTCGCAGGCCTGACAGAGGCGCGGAATATCGGAATTGTGGATGTCCTGGCGCATATTCGATGTCCCGATCCATCTGTTCCGCCCCGGCGCGACAGGCGCGATCCACACCTATTCACAGGCGCCGCGCTGCGCCAGTGTCGAAAGGCCGCGCCTGTCCGTTGGCCAGCCTTCGGGTGGACCATTGTCGCAAAGTTTGCGCAATCGCAAAGAATTGAACGCACCGGACAGGCATGATGCCCGGACAGGCCGCGGGCCACGATGGCCCCGGCAGGGACAATCCGAGGATACCCTTCATGATGAGACCTATGATCGCCTCCATCGCCCTTTGCGGGCTGATGGCCGGAACCGCCACCGCCGAGACCTACGAGGTGAAGATGCTCAACAAGGGCGAGGCCGGCACGATGGTGTTCGAGCCGGGATTCCTCCACATCCAGCCGGGCGACACCGTGACCTTCGTGCCGACCGACAAGGGGCACGACGCCGAAAGTATCGACAAGATGATCCCGGAGGGGGCCACGCCGTTCAAGGGCAAGATCAATCAGGAGATCAGCGTCACGCTGGACCAGACCGGCCTCTATGCCGTGCGTTGCACGCCGCACTACGCGATGGGGATGGTGATGACGATCGCGGTCGGCGACGGGGTGACGGTGCCTGACGCGTTCCTGAAGAACCGGATCCCGCCCAAGGCCAAGACCCGCATGACCGAGCAGATCAAGGCGCTCTGATCCACGCGTGGCGGGACGCGCCCGCCCACCGACCCGGAAACAGAGGAGGCTTTCATGCCAGAATCTACCGACGAAAATCGTGTCAATTCCGGCCGCCGGGCGCTGTTGCAGGGCGGCGCGCTTGCCGGTGCGGCGGCTCTGACGGGCACGCTCGCCACCGCTGCCACGGGGCGCGGGCCGAACCCGGCGCCGCGGATCCCGCGGGCAGACCCGAACCTAGTCCGCGTCCAGCAGGAGCAGGTCGCGAACAGCCTGCCCGCCGATCTGTCCGGCTTTGAGCGCGTAAAGCAGGACCTCGTCCGCCCGCCCTATGCGCCCAAGCACGATCAGGTGGCTGAAGGGCCGCCGAAGATCGTCGAGATCGAGATGATGGTCGACGAGCGGCTGATGGTGGTGGACGAGGACAGCGGCGCCTCGATCTGGGCCATGACCTACAACGGCTCGGTCCCGGGCCCGCTCATCATCGTGCATCAGGACGATTACGTCGAGCTGACGCTGAAGAGCCACACCCGCAACACGCTGGAGCACAACATCGACTTCCATGCCTCGACCGGCGCGCTTGGCGGCGGGGCGCTGACCCACATCTATCCGGGTGAGGAGACGGTGCTGCGCTGGAAGGCGACCAAGGCCGGATGCTTCACCTATCACTGCGCGCCGGGGGGTGCGATGATCCCATATCACGTCTGCCACGGCATGAATGGCGCGGTCATGGTGCTGCCGCGCGACGGGCTGAAGGACCGCGACGGAAAACGGCTGCCCTACGACAAGATCGCCTATATCGGAGAACAGGACTATTACCTGCCGATGGACGAGGACGGCACCTACCGGACCTATCGCAATGCGGGCGACGATTATGCGGACTCGCTGGCTGCGATGCGGACGCTGACGCCCTCGCATGTGGTCTTCAACGGCTCCGTCGGGGCGATGACCGGCAACCGGGCGTTCCGCTCCAAGGTGGGGGAGACGGTTCTCTTCGTGCATAACCAGTGCAACCGCGACAGTCGCCCGCACCTCATCGGCGGGCACGGCAATTACGTCTGGGAAAGCTCCTTCTCCGACCCGCCGCTGACGGGAATGGAGACGTGGTTCGTGCGCGGCGGCAGTGCGGTGGCGGCGATGTATACGTTCGAGCAGCCGGGGGTCTATGCCTACGTCAACCACAACCTGATCGAGGCGGCGTTGCTGGGCGCCACCGCGCATTTCATCGTGGACGGCGACTGGAACAACGCGCTGATGGAACAGGTCGTGGCACCCCGCACCTCCACCATCTGAGGGCGGCCTTGACAGGGTGGGGGCAATCCCGGATAAGCCCCCCATCCCGGCGCGCCCCCAGAGGTTCGCCGCGTTATTTCATGGGTGACGCCCCAAGAGGGCGCGCAGTCCGAAGGCAAAGACCAACGCCGGAACCGACCGGGGCCAAAGGACGCGGCAGAGAGAGAAGGAAGACAGCCATGTTCGCGGTTCTCAAGACTGGCGGCAAGCAATACCGGGTCCAAGCGGGCGATATTCTCCGCGTGGAAAAGCTCAGCGCCGTATCGGGCGATCGGATCCAGTTCAACGATGTGCTGATGGTGGGCGGCGACACGCTGACCGTCGGGGCACCGCTCGTGGCTGGTGCCGCCGTGCAGGCCGAGGTGATCGAGCAGATCAAGGGCGACAAGGTCATCCACTACGTCAAGCGCCGGCGGAAGCACTCGTCTCAGCGCACCAAAGGGCATCGCCAGCACCTGACGCTGCTGCGCGTGACCGACATCCTAGCCTCGGGCGCGGAGACATCGGGCGTCACCGTCGCCACCGGCACCGCCGAAGCACGGCGCGAAGCGCACGGCACGGACACGGTTCCGGCCGCTGCCGGGCGAAAGCCCAAGCGTCCGCCGACCCGCGCCGCGGCCCGCAAGAAGGCCGCAGCCGTGGCCCAGACCGCAGCAGTGAAGGAGTAACGATCCATGGCACACAAGAAAGCAGGCGGTTCATCCCGCAACGGTCGCGACTCGGCCGGTCGCCGTCTCGGCGTCAAGATGTTCGGCGGAGAGGCCGCGGCCCCCGGTAACATCATCATGCGCCAGCGTGGCACGAAGATGTTTCCGGGCACCGGCGTCGGTATGGGCACGGATCACACGATCTTCGCCACCGTCGAGGGGCAGGTGAACTTTCGCAAGGGCCTGAAGGGTCGCACCTTCATTTCGGTGCTCCCCGTTCAGGACGCCGCCGAGTAACCGACCGATCCTCGATCGACTGACTGGGGGGATTGGCCGGCAGGCCAGTCCCCCCGGCAATTTGCGGCACTGTGCGTCGGTGCCGGTCCCGTCCAGCATGAACCAGCGCCGCATTTTCTGCGGTCGGAAAGGGAAGCCCATGTCTCAGCCCACGGAGCGTGACGCGGCAAAGTCGAGGCCGTCGCCGGTGTCGTTTCGCGGCTCTCTGGCACAGGGGCGTTCGCAACCGACGGGGCAGACCCTGACCGACCGTGCCGGACGTGGCACGGCAGAGGCGGGTGCTGTCCCGATCCAAGCGGCACGGCTGTCGCTGCGCCCCGTGCGGCGATCCGATGCGGGGCTCTTTGCGCTCTATGCGGGCGACATCCGGGTTGCGGGTGGGACGCACTCGATCCCTCATCCGTTGCCGCCGGGCGCTGCGGACGCGTTCGTCAGCCGCGCCACCGCGCCCGGCGGGGCGGAGGATGTGTGGGTCATGGACGGCAGCGCCCACGGTTTGCCGGAGGTTCTGGGCGTCATGTCCCTGAAGCGCATCGACCGGGGCCAGTCGGAAATCGGCTACTGGGTCGCGCCCGCCTTCTGGAACGAGGGCTATGCCTCCGAGGCGCTCGGCGCGCTTATCGCGGCCAACCCACAGGGCAACCGCACGATCTTCGCGGAGGTGTTTCAGGACAATCCCGGCTCCGCCCGCGTTCTGACTGTCTGCGGCTTCGACTATCTGGGCGATGCGGAGACATTCTGCGTCGCGCGCAATGCGACGGTGCCCACCTGGACCTATCTGCGCAAGATGGGCTGAGTGGCCTCACCTTGAGGTCCGCGTGCCGTTCCTGTATCGCGTCATGCTTCGGCCCGACCTGAAAGACACGGCATGAAGTTCCTCGATCTCTGCAAGGTCTATATCCGGTCCGGTGGCGGCGGGTCCGGCTGCGTGTCGTTCCGGCGCGAGAAGTTCATTGAATTCGGCGGCCCCGATGGCGGCGACGGTGGCAAGGGCGGCTCGGTCTGGGCCGAGGCGGTGGAGGGGCTGAACACCCTCATCGATTTCCGGTATCAGCAGCATTTCTTTGCAAAATCCGGGCAACACGGCATGGGCTCCCAGCGCACCGGCCGGACGGGTGAGGATTCCGTTCTGCGCGTCCCCGTCGGCACGGAAGTTCTGGACGAGGACGAGGAGACGGTGATCGCCGACCTCACCACCGCGGGTCAGCGCATCCTGCTTGCCAAGGGCGGCAACGGCGGCTGGGGCAACCTGCAGTTCAAATCCTCCACCAACCGGGCGCCCGCGCGGGCCAATTCGGGTCAGGAGGGGGTGGAGCGGACGCTCTGGCTGCGCCTGAAGCTGATTGCGGACGCGGGCCTCGTGGGTCTGCCCAACGCGGGGAAGTCCACCTTCCTCGCCGCGGTGTCGAATGCCCGGCCCAAGATCGCAGACTATCCCTTTACCACGCTGGTCCCCAACCTCGGTGTCGTCGGCGTGGACAGCCACGAGTTCGTCATGGCCGATATTCCCGGCCTGATCGAGGGCGCGTCCGAGGGGCGCGGTCTCGGCACTCAGTTTCTGGCCCATGTGGAGCGGTGCTCGGTGCTTTTGCATCTCGTCGACGGCACCTCCTCGACCATCACCAAGGACTACCGCACCATCGTGGCGGAGCTTGGCGCCTACAAGGAAGCGCTGGGCGACAAGCCGCGGATCACCGCGCTGACCAAGGCCGATGCGCTGGACGCCAAAACGCTGGGCACCCGGAAGCGCGCGCTGGAGAAAGCCAGTGGCGGGCCGGTGCACGCCATCTCCGGCGTGGCGGGGCTGGGCGTGCAGGAGGTTTTGCGCGACCTCTATGCGCGGATCATGGCGGACAAGGCGGTGGCGCCGGACGACACGCCATGGCAACCCTGACGGCACCCGACATCCGCCACGCGAAGCGGCTCGTGGTCAAGATCGGCTCCGCCCTCCTCGTGGACCGCGCGACGGGGCTGAAGCAGGCGTGGCTCACAGCACTGGCCGAGGATGTGGCGGCGGCCAAGGCGCGGGGGAGCGACGTGGTGATCGTCTCCTCCGGCTCCATCGCGCTTGGTCGCACCGTGCTGGACCTCCCCCCGGGCGCCCTCGCGCTGGAGCAGAGCCAGGCCGCCGCCGCCGTGGGCCAGATCCGCCTCGCCCGCGCCTATGAGGAGGCGCTGACGCCGCACGGTATCACCACCGCGCAGGTGCTCGTGACGCTGGAGGATACCGAGGACCGGCGTCGCTACCTCAACAGCCGGGCCACGATGGAGACGCTGCTGGGCATGGGCGTGGTGCCGATCGTGAACGAGAACGACACCGTGGCTACGGACGAGATACGGTTCGGCGACAACGACCGTCTGGCCGCGCAGATCGCGGTGACGGTGGGCGCGGACCAGATGGTGCTTCTGTCCGACGTGGACGGGTTCTACGACGCGGATCCGACGCTGAATCCCGGTGCCACGCGGTTCGACATCCTGACCGCGCTCACCCCCGGGATCGAGGCGATGGCGGGGGGGCCTGCCTCCGCGCTTTCCAAGGGTGGGATGACGACCAAGCTGATGGCGGCGCGCACCGCGATGGCGGGGGGCTGTGCCATGGCGATCATGGAAGGCTCCGTGCTGCATCCGCTGTCGGCCTTGGCAGGCGGGGCGGCGCGGACATGGTTCGTGCCTCAGGCCGATCCGCAGCAGGCGCGCAAGCGCTGGATCAACGCGATGAAGCCGCGCGGCGATCTGCGCGTCGATGCCGGGGCTGCGCGCGCGCTGTCGGAGGGCAAGTCGCTGCTGCCCGCCGGGGTGGTTTCGATTTCGGGTCAGTTCGGTCGCGGCGATCCGGTGGCGATCCTCGGCCCCGCGGGGGAAGGTCTGGGCAAGGGTCTGGTGCGCTACACCGCCGCCGAGGCACGCGCCATCGCCGGGCACCGGACCTCCGAGATCGCGGCGATCCTCGGCGCGCCGGGCCGGGCGGCGTTGATCCACCGCGACGACATGGTGCTGTGACGGGGAGGCAAGAGATGGACGGCGCGACGCTCGACATGATGGACGCCATGGGCAAGGCCGCACGCGACGCGGCGGCGGAGCTTGCCTTCGCGCCGGGCGCGCAAAAGGCGCACGCCCTGACGGCAGCAGCAGATGCAATCCGGTCCGGGGCGGCGGCGATCCTCGACGCCAATGCGGCCGACGTGGCGGAGGCGCGCGAGAAGGACGTGCCAGGGGCTTTGCTCGACCGGCTGAGCCTCGACCTGAGGCGCGTCGAGGCCATCGCGGAGAGCCTCTGCACCGTCGCGCTTCAGCCCGACCCCGTGGGGGCCGTGATCGCGGAATGGGACCGGCCGTCAGGCATCCATATCCAGCGCGTCCGCACACCGATCGGCGTCGTCGGCGTGATCTTCGAGAGCCGTCCGAACGTGACCGCCGACGCAGGCGCGCTTTGCCTCAAGGCCGGGAACGCGGTCATCCTGCGCGGCGGGTCGGAGAGTTTCCGCTCCGCCTCCGCGATCCATGCGGCGATGGTGCAGGGGCTGCGCGCGGCAGGACTGCCGGATGCGGCGATCCAGCTCGTGCCCACCCGCGACCGCGCGATGGTGTCGGCGATGCTGCGCGCGGTGGCCCATATCGACGTGATCGTGCCGCGCGGGGGCAGGGGGCTCGTGAGCCTCGTGCAGGCGGAGGCGCGGGTGCCGGTTTTCGCGCATCTGGAGGGGATCTGCCACGTCTATGCCGACGGCGACGCGGATCTGGACAAGGCGCGCCGCGTGGTCCTCAACGCCAAGACCCGCCGCACCGGGATCTGCGGGGCGGCCGAATGCCTGCTTATCGACCGGGCCTTCTGGGACCGTCACGGCCCGGTGCTGATCGAGGATCTGCTGGCTGCGGGCGTCGAGGTGCGCGGGGCCGGGGACATTACCGGCGTTCCGGGCGTGATCCCCGCCACACCCGACGATTTCGGCCGCGAGTTCCTCGACATGGTGATCGCCGCGCGGATCGTGGAGGGTGTGGACGGGGCCATCGACCATATCCGCCGCCACGGCTCGAACCATACCGAGGCGATCCTGACCGAGAACGATGCGACCGCCGCCCGGTTCTTTGCCCGGCTGGACAGCGCAATCCTGATGCGCAATGCCTCCACCCAGTTCGCCGACGGAGGCGAGTTCGGCATGGGGGCGGAGATCGGCATCGCGACCGGCAAGCTCCATGCCCGCGGCCCGGTCGGCGCGGAGCAGCTTACCAGCTTCAAGTATCTCGTCACCGGCGACGGCACCTGCCGGACGTGAGGGGCGTCAGAAGGCGATGCGGATCTCCGTCTCCCGGATCTCGATGCCGAGGCGACGCTTCTGGCGGGCCATTTCCTCCCCCAGCAGCGGGAAATGGACCAGTGCCGGGGTGATCTCGACCCGGTCACCGGTGGAGGAGAGCGATTCCCAGAGCGGCATGTCGATCTTCATCCGCGCGGCCTGACCCGTCACCGTCCAGCGCGCGGCTTCCCGCGCCACGGTGATGCGCCCGCCAAACGCCATCGCGGTCTCCAGACACTGGACCGAAAGGAAGACGAGTTTGGCCGCAGACCGCTCCACCTCGCCCGGGGGCTGCCAGTCGATTGTCAGCCGCCCGCCTTGCGTGATCCCCGCGAGGACGGAGGTGACCTCGTTCCGGCCAATCTGCTGGCCCGGGGTGAAGATACCGAAGGCCACGCGGAAGAACCGGATCCGCGCATTCGCCGCATCGACGCTCTCGGAGATCAGCGCCACCTCGGGCCCGCGTCCGTCCCCGTCCATCATCATCAGCTCCACCCCATTGCCGATAGCCCCGATCGGACTGATAAGGTCGTGGCAGATGCGAGAGCCGAGCAAGGCTGCGAGGTCTGGACGGTCGGACATGGCGGAACCCCTGACAGTGACGGCGAAAGGACAACGGATGCGGGCGATACTGGAACCCGGGACGATCGTGCGGCATCCGGGTCGGCCGGACTGGGGCGCGGGTCAGGTCCAGTCCAACATCGACGACCGCGTCACCGTGAACTTTCGCCACGCGGGCAAACAGGTGATCGATCCCGGACGCGTGACACTGGAGATCATCACCGACGGCAGGGTCGAAGACTAGGGATGACCGACGCCGCACGCAACTCTGGATTGTGCGAGCGCACGGGCTTTGTGTCCTGCGGGCCACGGGCTGCGGCGGACGGGTCAGGCGCGGGATGACCGATCCGCATTTCACGCTGCGGCTGGCCCGCGACGCCCGCGACCTGCGCGCGGCACAGCGCCTGCGCTACCGTGTCTTCGTGGAAGAGTTGGGCGCCGTCGGCCCCGGGGTCGATCACGACGCACGGCTGGAGACGGACGAGTTCGACGCGCGGGCGGAGCATCTGCTGCTGGTCGACACCCGCCGCGATGCTGGCACGCTGGATGATGTCGTGGGGCTTTACCGGATCATGGCCGACCTCCCACCCGGGGATAGCGGCTATTATTCCGAGGGCGAATATGACCTCACCGCCCTGCGCGCTGCCAACCGCCCGATCATGGAGCTGGGCCGGTCTTGCGTGCATCCCGACTATCGTGGCGGGACGGCGATGCTGCATCTGTGGAACGGGCTCGGGGCGGAGGTGGCGCGTCGGGGGACGGAACTCCTGTTTGGCGTGGCGAGCTTTCACGGCACCGATCTTTCTGCCCTTGACGGGCCACTGTCGCTGCTGCACCATCGTCACCGCGCGCGGGAAAGCCTCCGGGTGCGCGCAATCGGGGACGGGGCCGCGGCGATGGACCGGCTGCCGCTGGATGCGCTGGATTGCAAGGCGGCGATGCTGGCTATGCCGCCGCTCATCAAGGCCTACCTCCGGCTCGGGGGGGGCGTGGGGGATGGCGCGTGGGTCGACGAAGCGTTCAACACCACGGATGTCTGCGTCGTGATGGAGACGGCGCGGATGTCGGCGCGGTTCAAGGGCGCGTGAGCGACTGGCGGGAGGCGCGCATGGAGGCGCCACGCGCCGGGGCGGTGGGCCTCGTCGTGGGCACCGTGCGGATCGTGGTACTGGCGCTTGTCATATTTGGCGGGTTGGGGGTGCATCTCCTCCTCCGCCTCGTCGAGCGACCGTTTTGCGAGTCCTCCCGGCCGGTGACGCCTTATGTCACCCAAGGCGTATGCCGCGCAGCTCTGGTGATCCTCGGCGTCCGGCTCGTCCAGCGGGGGCGACCGTCTGGCACGGGGGCTGCGGTCGCCAACCATATCTCATGGCTCGACATCTTCGTGCTCAACGCTTGCGACCGGGTCTATTTCGTCGCAAAGGCCGAGGCCGCGGGATGGCCCGGCATCGGCCTTCTCGCACGGGCGACCGGCACCCTGTTCATCGCGCGCAAAAGCCGCGAGGCCGATGTGCAACGTCGGCTCGTTGAGGCCCGGACCCTTGCGGGGCACCGACTGCTGTTCTTTCCCGAAGGGACCAGCACGGATGGGGCACGCGTGCTGCCGTTCAAGTCCACGCTCTTTGCCGCCTTCCGCGCTTCCGGCACGACCGTCCAGCCGGTGTCCCTGCGCTACCGGGCACCGGGGGGAGAGGATCCGAGATTCTACGGCTGGTGGGGCGACATGGCCCTTGGCCCGCATCTGTGGCGCGTGGCCTCGAAATGGCGTCGCGGGCAGGTGACGGTGATCTGGCACGCGCCGGTCTTCGCCGCGGATGCAACAGACCGTAAGGATCTGGCCCGCCAATGCGAAGAGCGGGTGCGGTCGGGCCACCGGTCCGGCGGTTAAGTCAGCCCAGCGGCGCCAGAAGCGCGTCGAGCGCCGGTCCGGCCTCATCGGCCGACCAGATCTCCGGCCCGATGGCGAAAAAATCGGTGACCGGGGCCAGCGCCTCGACCCATGCGGGCGTCAGGCCGCCTTCGGCGATCACCGGAACCTCGATCATCTCCGACCACCAGGCAAAGAGATCGTGCGGCGCCATCGAGCCATCGCCGAGGCCGGTATCGCCGACCGGGCCGAACGCGACGTAATCCGCACCCGCCTCGGCCGCGGCGATCCCGTCGTGGCGCGTGATCCCGCAGAATGCGCCGATGATCGCATCCGCGCCCAGATCCGCGCGCAGCTTGCGGACCGGACGGCGCCCATCGCTCAGATGCACCCCGTCGAGGCCGTGACGCTCCACCAGCAACACATGGTCCGCGATGACGATGGCGACCTCACGGGAATGAGCCACCTCGCGCAGCGCGTCGGTCATGCGGGCGATGGCGGTCTCGTCCTCGCCGCCCAGCGCAAGCCGGAGGCAGGCGATGGGATGGCGGTCCAGGAGACGCGCGAGCCGGTCCGGGAACAGGGCCAGATCGGGTGCGGGCGGAGTAATGAG
Organism: Rhodobacterales bacterium; assembly: GCA_038233815.1. Classification (GTDB taxonomy): domain Bacteria; phylum Pseudomonadota; class Alphaproteobacteria; order Rhodobacterales; family Rhodobacteraceae; genus JBBSVE01. The sequence continues at coordinate 17,610 of JBBSVE010000012.1, read as the reverse complement.
GCAGATCTGGGGCCGCTCGTCGTCTGGCATGGTGTCTCTCTCGGGTGTGTGCGGTGCCGCAGCGTTGACACGAAAGCGCGCGCCATGTCCAGAAGCGCCAGGGCCTTCGCGTTCCTTGTCACGCCCGGCCCATGCGCCTATCAGACCAGCCAATGCCAGCCGGAGCGCCCATGCCCGACACCGTCCCGCCCGCCTTCATCCTCGTGCGCCCCCAGATGGGGGAGAATGTGGGTGCAGCCGCCCGCGCAATGCTGAACTTCGGGCTGGAGCGTTTGCGCGTGGTGGACCCCCGCGACGGCTGGCCTTCGCCCCGTGCGGTGGCGATGGCATCGGGCGCGGGGCGGCTGCTGGATCATGCGGGGCCTTTTGCCGACGTGCGGGCGGCGGTGGCCGATTGTGACTACGTGCTGGCCACGACCGCGCGCGGGCGGGAATTGACCAAGCCCGTGATGACGCCAGAACGCGCGATGGCGGTGGCGCGCGAGATGGCCATGCAGGGCAAGCGCGTGGGCGTCCTCTTCGGGCCGGAGCGGACCGGGCTGGAGAACGAGGATCTGGCGCTTGCCAATGCGGTCGTCAGCGTCCCGGTCAATCCCGATTTCCCGAGCCTCAACCTCGGCCAGTGTGTCCTCCTGATGGGCTATGAGTGGCGTCGCCAGTCTGTGGAGGTTCCGGCGGAGGTTCTCCACATGGCGCGGACCGAGCTTGCGAGCGGGGTGGAGGTCGCGCGCCTCGGCGATCATTTCGAGGAGCGGCTGGAGACGGCAGGCTTCTTCCATCCGCCCGAGAAGGTGCCGGGCATGAAGCTGTCGCTGCGGTCCATGTGGTCGCGGCTGGGCCTCACGCGGGCGGAGGTGCAGACGCTCCACGGCATGCTGCGCCAGATCACGCGCCGCCCGGACTGAGGCTTGCGGCCATGGGCCACGGGCGCGCGGGCCTTGAAGGGGTCCGACGGGGGGCCTACTGTCCTGCCCGTGCAAGGGGAGCGGGTCATGGTCGCGAAACAGCGTTCGATCTTCGAGGATGTGGGAAACACCGCGCGGGCCGTGCCAGCGCAGGCCGGCATGATCTCCCGCACCGATCGCGGGGCGCGGCGCGGTGTGCAGATCTGGTTGATCCTCCTCTTCGCGCTGGTCATGGCGATGATCATGGTGGGCGGGCTGACGCGGCTCACCGACAGCGGCCTCTCGATCACCGAATGGCGGCCGGTGACGGGGGCGCTGCCGCCGCTCAACGCCGCCGACTGGGCCGCCGAGTTCGCGAAATATCAGGCGAGCCCGCAATACCGGCTTCTGAACGACGGAATGACGCTGGGCGCGTTCAAGTCGATTTTCTGGTGGGAATGGGGGCACCGGCAACTCGGTCGGACCATCGGCCTTGTCTGGGCGCTGGGGTTCTTCGGCTTTCTGCTCTCGGGCCGGATGCCGCGCGGCTGGACCGGGCGGCTTTTGCTCCTTGGTGTGCTGGGCGGCGTGCAGGGCGCCATTGGTTGGTGGATGGTCTCCTCCGGCCTCACAGGTGCCATGGTGTCCGTCGCCAGTTATCGGCTGGCAGTGCATCTGGGGCTCGCTTTCGCGATCCTCGGGCTGATCGCCAACTCCGTTTTCCTCCTCGGGCGGACCGAGGGCGCGCTCTTGCAGGCGCGGCGTTTGCGGCTGGTGCCTCTGCGGCGGTTGACGACGGTGCTTCTGGGGCTCGCGTTCCTGCAGGTGCTGCTCGGCGCGCTGGTGGCGGGGATCGACGCGGGGCGCGGGTTTCCGACATGGCCGCTGATGAACGGGCAGTTCTTTCCGGCGGATGCGTTCTACATTCCCGGTCGACCGGCATGGGCCGCGTTCTTCGAAAATCCGGGGCTCGTCCAGTTCACGCACCGGATGGCAGCCTATGTGCTCTTCGCCTTCGGGATCTACGTGTTCTTGCGCGCACGGGCGTCGTCGTTCCGGTCGGTGCGGAAGGCCTACCACGCCGTCATGGGGATGCTCGTCGTGCAGGTCCTCCTCGGCATCGGTGCGGCCCTTACGGCGGCCGAGCTGGGCGCCGCGATCACGCATCAGGTGGGGGCGGTGGTGCTCTGGGTCTTGATCGTGCGGGCGCGGGTCATGGCGGGCTATCCGGTGCCAGGTTCGGTTCGGGAGGGCACGGCATGAGCACCCAAACCTATGACGTGCTGATGGCGTTCCAGCGCCAGACCGAGGCGCTGGGGCAGATCGCGGGCCGGCTCGGCTGGGATCAGGAGACGATGATGCCGCGCGGGGCCGCCGGGCAGCGGGGTGAGGAATCCGCCGCCCTCGAAGGTGTGCTCCACGCGCGCAGGACCGACCCGCGCGTGGGCGACTGGCTGGATGCCACCACTGCGGTGGACCCGGTGGCGGCGGCGAACCTGCGCCTGATCCGGCGCAGCTACGCGCGCGCCTCCCGCGTGCCCGCCGCCCTCGCGCAGGATCTGGCACGCGTCACGTCGGAGGCGCAGGGCATCTGGGCCGCGGCGCGGGCCGCGGGCGACGTGGCCGCGTTCCTGCCTTTGCTGGCGCAGGTTCTGGCCCTGAAGCGGGAGGAGGCGTCCTGCATCGCCGACGGCCGCGACCTCTATGACGCGCTGATTGACGATTACGAGCCGGGGGCCGACGCCGCCTCCCTGTCGGCCATGTTCGACGGCATGCGTCCCCGTCTGGTGGCGTTGCGGGGCGCCATCATGGACGCGGCCTTTGCGCCTGCGCCGTTGCAGGGCACGTTCGGGGCCGACGCGCAGATGGCCCTGTCGCGCGATCTCGCGACCGCATTCGGCTATGACTGGACGCGCGGGCGGCTCGATCTGTCGGTGCATCCGTTCTCCGCGGGCTCCGGGTCAGATTGCCGGATCACCACGCGGGTGGTGGAGGCGGACCCTTTCAACTGCCTCTATTCGACGGTCCACGAGGTCGGTCACGCCTGCTACGAGCAGGGCATCGCCCCGGTCCATGCGCTGACCCCGGTGGGGCAGGGCGTGTCGATGGGCGTCCACGAGAGCCAGAGCCGGATCTACGAGAACCAGCTCGGCCGCAGCCGGGCCTTCACCGGCTGGCTCTTCGCGCGCATGACGGAGCGGTTCGGCAGTTTCGGGATCGCGGATGCAGAGGCATTTTACGCCACCGTCAACCGCGTCCGGCCCGGCTTCATCCGCACGGAATCGGACGAGGTGCAATACAACCTCCACATCATGCTTCGCTTCGATCTGGAGCGCGCGCTCATCGCAGGCGATCTGGCGGTCGGCGATCTGGAGGCGGCATGGAACGACCGCTTTCTGGCCGATTTCGGCGTGCCGGTCACGCGGCCCGCTGACGGGATGCTTCAGGACGTGCACTGGTCGGTCGGGCTTTTTGGTTATTTCCCGACGTACACCCTCGGCAACCTCTATGCGGGGTGCCTGCACCGGACCCTGCGCGCCGCGGTGCCCGATCTCGAAGCGCATCTGGCGCAGGGCGACACGGCACCCGCGACGGGATGGCTGGGGCAGACGGTGCACCGCTACGGCAGCCTCTCCTCCCCCGAGGAGACGATACGCCGCGCCTGTGGCTTTGCACCCGACGAAGGACCGTTGCTGGACTATCTGGAGGAAAAGTTCGGCGAGATTTACCGGCTTTGACGGCGGCAGCAGCTCCGGGCCTCAGGATGGACGTGGCCGCCCTGACCGCGTTCCTCGCGCGCGATTTCGGTCAGGTCGCGCAGGATTTCGAGGTGCTGGCAGCGACGGCTGAGGGCCTGACGCTCCGGATGGCCGTGGCGGACAGGCACCTGCGCCCCGGGGGGACCGTATCCGGTCCCGCGATGTTCGCGCTGGCGGATGTCGCAATGTATCTCGCGATCCTGTCGCACACGGGCCCGGTGGCGCTGGCGGTCACGACGAACTGCGCCATCGACTTCATGCGCAAACCTGCGGCGGGTGTGGCGCTCATCGCGACCGCGCGGCTTTTGAAGCTGGGACGCAGGCTGGCGGTGGGCGATGTGCTGATCGTCAGCGAAGGGTGCACGGACCCGGTCGCCCGCGCCGGGCTGACCTACGCGATCCCGCCGGTCTGACCCCGGCGCGGGCTTGGCGTCGCCCTGCGGTCACGCTGTGCTAGACTCCCGGAGGCTCAGCGCCTACCACGCGGGCGCCGGCACCAAGGAACAGGACAGAAGATGGTTTCCAGAGTCATTCCGGTCGAGCCGTTCGATCTCGTCATCTTCGGCGGCACCGGCGATCTTGCCCGCAGAAAGATCATCCCCAGCCTCTACCGCCGCTTCTGGGCAGGACAGATCCCGGACGAGAGCAACATCATCGGCGCTGCGCGTTCCGATCTGTCGGACGCGGACTACAGGACCATGGCGCGCGAGGCGATCGAGGAGTTCGTGGCGCGCGACAAGCGTGATGACAAGGTCATCGCCAAATTCCTGGATCGGATCTCTTATGTCTCCATCGACGCCGTGGGCACGAACGGCTGGGCGGCGCTGAAGAAACGGGTCCGTCCTGGCGTCGTGCGGGCGTTCTACTTTTCCGTCGCCCCCTCGCTCTTTGGCGATCTGGCGGAGCGGCTGAGCTCGCACAAGATCGCCGACGGGGACAGCCGGATCGTGGTGGAAAAGCCGTTCGGGCGCGATCTCGCCTCCGCGCGCGCGCTCAACGCCGTGCTGGCCGCGCATTTCGAGGAACGCCAGATCTACCGGATCGACCATTACCTCGGCAAGGAGACGGTGCAGAATCTGATGGCGGTGCGGTTCGCCAACATCCTGTTCGAGCCGCTCTGGAAGTCCGAATATGTCGACCATGTGCAGATCACGGTGGCCGAGACGGTGGGCGTCGAGGGCCGCGGCGGCTATTACGACAAGTCGGGCGCGATCCGGGACATGGTGCAGAACCACATGATGCAGCTCCTCTGCCTCATCGCGATGGAGCCGCCTTACCATTTCGATCCCAACGCCGTGCGGGACGAAAAGCTGAAGGTGATCCGCGCGCTCGAGCCCGTGAAGCCCGACGACATCGTGCGCGGGCAATATCTGGCACAGGGCAAGGCGGGCAGCTACCTCGACCATGTCGAGGACCCCCATTCGCGCACCGAAAGCTACATCGCGATGAAGGTCGCCATCTCCAACTGGCGTTGGACCGGGACGCCGTTCTACCTGCGCACCGGCAAGCGCCTGCGCGCCCGCACGTCGGAGATTGCGATCACCTTCAAGGAACCGCCGCATTCGATCTTCGACGATGCGGAAGGGTGGAAGGAGAATGTCCTCGTCATCCGGCTTCAGCCGAACGAGGGCATGGACCTGATGGTGATGATCAAGGAGCCGGGGCCGGGGGGCATGCGGCTGGCGCAGGTTCCGCTCGACATGAGCTTTGCCGAGGCGCTGGGCGAGGAGGGGACCGACATTCCCGACGCCTACGAGCGGCTCATCATGGACGTGATCCGGGGCAACCAGACGCTCTTCATGCGCGGCGACGAGGTGGAGGCAGCCTGGGCCTGGACCGATCCGATCATCGAGGGCTGGGAACAGCGCGGCGACAAGCCCCGCGCCTACGATCCCGGAACATCCGGGCCGGAGGATGCGTTGATGCTGATGCACCGCGACGGACGGCGCTGGCGGGAGATACGCGAATGAACCTTCAGGAGTATCCCGACCGCGACATGATGATGATCGCCGTCGCGAACCGGATCGCGGGCGATCTGGGCGACGCGCTCCGCTCCACCGGGCGGGCGAGCCTGTGCGTGCCCGGCGGCACCACGCCGGGACCGGTGTTCGACATGCTCTCCGCCGTCGATCTCGACTGGGCCAATGTCTCCGTCTTTCTCAACGACGAACGCTGGGTGGCGGAGGACGACGCCCGTTCCAACACGCGGCTTTTGCGGCAACGGCTGTTTCAGGGCAAGGCGGCGGCGGCGACGCTTGTGCCGCTTCATATCGACGTGCCGACGCCGGAGGAGGCTGTCGAGACGCTGGCGCAGGGGATAGCCCCGCATCTGCCAATTTCCGTGCTGCTGCTGGGTATGGGGGAGGACGGACATACCGCCTCGCTCTTTCCCGGCGGTGACCGTCTGGAGGAGGCGCTGGCGGACAATGCGCCCATCCTGATGCCAATGCGGGCGGGAGGCGCGGGGGAGCCGCGGATCACCCTCACGCTGCCGGTGCTGCAGGGCGCGATGCGCATCCATCTGCTGATCACCGGGGCGGAGAAGCGTGCGGTTCTGGAAACGGCCGAAGCCGGCCTTCTGCGCGACGCCCCGGTCAAGGGCATCCTCGGCGAGGCAACCGTTCATTGGTCGGAGTAGCGAGATGAAGGCAATCTGGGACACCCTGCGCACGCAGCAGGCGCGCACAAGGGACCGGCGCATCGAGACGCTTCTTGCGGAGCCGGACCGTATGGAGACGTTCTCCATCCGCCACGGGGAGCTGCTCTTTGACCTCGCCAAGACCAACATCGATGCGGATGCCCTTGAGCAGCTCGTCGCGCTGGCGGAGGCGGCCGGGCTGGCCGCGCGCCGTGAGGCGATGTTCACCGGCGCGCGGATCAACGAAACCGAGGGGCGCGCGGTTCTGCATACCGCGCTCCGCAACCTCGACACCGATGTGACGGTGGACGGGGAGGCCGTGATGTCCCCCGTGCGGGAGACCTATGCCCGGATGCAGGCCTTTGCCGACGGCGTGCGGTCCGGCCGGATCGCGGGGCAGGGCGGAGCCTACACGGACGTCATCAACATCGGCATCGGCGGCTCGGACCTCGGGCCCGCGATGGCGTCGATTGCGCTTTCGCCCTATGCGGACGGGCCGCGCTGTCATTTCGTCTCCAACGTCGATGCGGCGCATCTGGCTGATACGGTCCGAACCCTCGATCCCGCAACGACGCTGGTGATCGTGGCCTCCAAGACCTTCACGACCATCGAGACGATGACCAACGCCCGTGCCGCCCGCGACTGGATGGGCAAGGTCGTCAAAGACCCGGCACGGCAGTTCGCCGCCGTCTCCACCGCGGCGGACAAGACGGCGGAGTTCGGGATCGACCCGGGGTCCGTCTTCGGCTTCGAGGATTGGGTCGGCGGACGTTATTCGGTCTGGGGGCCGATCGGGCTGTCCCTGATGCTGGGCATCGGCCCGGAGGATTTCGCCGCGTTCCTTGCCGGTGGCGCCGACATCGACGCGCACTTCCGCTCGGCGCCGCTTGCGCGGAACCTGCCCGTGCTGCTGGCACTGACGGGGATCTGGCACAATCAGGTCTGCGGCTATGCGACCCGCGCGGTGTTGCCCTACCTCCAGCGCCTGTCGCGGTTGCCCGCCTACCTTCAGCAACTGGAGATGGAGAGCAACGGAAAGCGCGTGTCGATGGACGGTGCGGATCTGCAGGAGAACTCCGGCCCCGTGGTCTGGGGTGAGCCCGGCACGAACGGTCAGCACGCCTTCTACCAGCTGATCCATCAAGGCACCCGGATCATTCCGTGCGAGTTCATCGTGGCGCGCGAGGGGCACGAGCCGGATGGCGCGCATCAGCATCTTCTGCTGGTCGCGAACTGCCTCGCGCAGTCGGAGGCGCTGATGCGGGGGCGGCCTTTGTCAGACGCAACTGCGATCATGGAAAAGAAGGGGCTGACGGGGGATGAACTCGACCGGCAGGCCCGCCACCGTGTGTTCGCAGGCAACCGGCCGTCCGTGACGCTCGCGATCCCGAAACTGACGCCGTTCACGCTGGGACAGATCGTGGCGCTCTACGAGCATCGGGTGTTCACCGAAGGCGTGATCCTCGGGATCAACTCCTTCGATCAGTGGGGGGTGGAACTGGGCAAGGAACTGGCTGTTGCCTTGCAACCGATCCTGGAAGGGAAAGCATCCGACGATAACAAGGATGCGTCGACACGGACGCTGGTTGGGTATCTGACGGTCTGATCGCCACCATGCGCTTTTGTCGGGGCGGCCCGTCCAACCGCCCTGACGCGTCAGAGCGCGAGGGCCGCACCCGCGAGGCCGCCGACAGCGGCACCCTTTTCCACGCTCTTGTTGGCGCCCCCGGACGCGGCGGCACCCACCGTCGCGCCCGCCGCGATGGGCAGGCAGCCGGACATCGCCATGATCCCCGCGACGCCGAATGCCGCGATTGCAAGCCTCAGACCCTGCGCTTTCATCTCACCCTCCTGTGATACCGATATGGAACTGCAACGCCGCATCCTGACGTTGCGTTCCGCCTGTCTCACCGATCGCCCAGCGCCACGAAATCGCGACGGGTCGGGCCAACGTAAAGCTGCCGGGGACGGCCGATGCGCTGTGTCGGGTCCTCGATCATTTCCTTCCACTGGGAAATCCATCCGATGGTCCGCGACAGCGCGAAGATCGGGGTGAACATCGCGGTTGGAAAACCCATCGCGTCGAGGATGATGCCGGAGTAGAAATCCACGTTGGGATAGAGCTTCTTCTCGATGAAATAGTCATCCTGAAGTGCTATCCGCTCAAGCTCCTTGGCGACCTGAAGCGTCGGGTTGTTCTCGATCCCCATCAGGCCGAGCACCTCGTCGGCACTTTCCTTCATCACCTTCGCGCGCGGGTCGAAGTTCTTGTAGACCCGGTGCCCGAAGCCCATCAGGCGGAACGGGTCGTCCTTGTCCTTGGCGCGCGCGATATATTCGGGAATGCGATCCACGGTCCCGATCTCGCGCAGCATCTCGAGTGCGGCCTGATTGGCGCCGCCGTGCGCCGGCCCCCAGAGGCAAGCAATCCCCGCCGCGATGCAGGCGAAGGGATTGGCGCCCGACGACCCCGCCAGCCGGACGGTGGAGGTGGAGGCGTTCTGCTCATGATCGGCATGCAGCATCATGATCCGGTCCATCGCCTTGGCAAGGATCGGGTCAACGACATACTCCTCTGATGGGACGGAAAAACACATCCGCAGGAAGTTGGAGGAATAATCGAGGTCGTTCTTGGGATAGACGAATGGCTGACCGATCGAGTATTTATAGGCCATGGCGGCGATCGTCGGCAGCTTCGCGATCATCCGGATCGAGGAGACTTCGCGCTGCCAGGGATCTTGAATGTCGACTGAATCCGGGTAAAACGCCGACATCGCGCCGACGACGCCCACCATTGTCGCCATCGGATGCGCGTCGCGCCGGAAGCCGCGGAAGAAATACTGCATCTGCTCGTGCACCATCGTATGTTTGGTCACACGCTGGATGAAATCCTCCTGCTGCGAGGTATCGGGCAATTCGCCATAGAGTAGAAGGTAGCAGACTTCGAGGAAGTTCGACTGGTTGGCCAATTCCTCGATCGGATAGCCTCGATACAGCAGCTCGCCCTTTTCGCCGTCGATATAGGTGATGGAGCTTTCGCACGCGGCGGTGGAGGTGAAGCCGGGATCGTAGGTAAAGACATCGGCGGAGGCGTAGAGCTTGCCGATATCGACCACGTCCGGTCCAATCGTCGGCTTGTGCATCGGCAGATCGTAAGTCTCGTTGCCGATCGTAAGCTGCGCGGTCTGGGTGGAATCAGGCATCTCGTATTCCTCTTTTCTTGTCGACGGCCGGACCTCTCAATCCACGCCGCAGTTGCAAACCCCTCAGGGTTCGGATCGGATCCTCGCTGCGTCCCCGGCATCCAAAAGACGCGCCACGCTTTCGTCGCGTCCCAGAACGAGCATCATGTCATAGACGCTGGGCGACACGGTTCGCCCGGCAAGCGCCGTACGCAAGGGTGCGGCCAGCTTGCCGAATCCCAGTCCACGCGCCGTGGCGACATCAGTCAGGAATGCCTCCAGATCCGCCTTGGTCCAGCTAGCATTTTGCAGTCGCGGCGTCAATTCCGCAAGCATCGTGAGGGCGTCGGGCGTCAGCGCAGAGGCCGACGCCCCGTCTGGCAGAACAGGTCGCGCCACCAGAAGGAAATGCGCCATATCAATCAGTTCGACGTAGGTCTTGGCCCGGTCTTTCAAGCAATACATCGCCGACAGCATCGCCTCCCGCGTCGCCGGGGTCAGCGCCGGGCGGCCGGTGGCTGCCAGGAACGCCTCCAGTTCATGCAGCAGTGCAGCATCGTCCATGGCGGCGATGTGACGGCCGCAGATGCTGTCCAGCTTCTTGAAGTCGAGCCGTGCGGGCGCGCGTCCGATACCGGAGAGGTCGAACCAGGCCAGCGCCTTCTGGGTGCTGAACAGCTCGTCGTCGCCGTGGGACCAGCCGAGCCGGGTCAGATAGTTGCGCATGCCGGCGGCGGGATAGCCCATCGCCTGATATTCCTCGACCCCCGTGGCCCCGTGGCGCTTGGAAAGCTTCTTGCCGTCCGGCCCGAAGATCAGCGGAATATGCGCCCACACCGGCAGCGCCCAGCCCATCGCGTCATAGACCATCTGCTGGCGGGCCGCGTTGTTGAGATGGTCGTCGCCCCGGATCACGTGGCTGACCTCCATATCGTGATCGTCCACCACCACCGCAAGCATGTAGGTGGGCGTGCCGTCGGAGCGGAGCACGACCATGTCGTCCAGCGTCTCGTTTCGGATCGTGACGCGGCCCTGCACGTGGTCGTTGATGATCGTCTGGCCGTCCAGCGGCGCCCTCATGCGGATCACGAAGGGTGCGTCGGGATGGGTCGCGGGGTCGGCGTCGCGCCACGGGCTGCGAAAGAGGGAGGATCGTTTTTCCGCCTCGGCTGCCGCGCGGAAGGCCTCGATCTCCTCCTGCGTGGAAAAGCACTTGTAGGCCGATCCTCGTGTAAGCATCTCGTGCGCCACCTCGGCGTGGCGGTGGCGGCGGTCGAATTGGCTCACCGCGTCGCCATCCCAGTCGAGGCCAAGCCAGCGCAGTCCGCGCAGGATCGCTGAGGTCGCCTCGGGGGTGGAGCGCGCGCGGTCGGTATCCTCGATCCGCAGCAGGAACCGCCCCCCGCGACCCCGTGCGTAGAGCCAGTTGAAGAGCGCCGTGCGTGCCGTGCCGATATGCATGGTGCCTGTGGGCGAGGGAGCGATGCGGGTGACGACCGGTCTCTCGCGGGTTGTGTCGACGTCGGGGTACATGGGACGTTAACCTTTCGGAAACCACACGGAAGATAGGGTCGGGGCGGATCGCGGCAAGACCGGACGGACGGGGCCGGACCGCGGACACCATTCTCTAGGCACGCTTTCTGCGGGTGACAAGGTGGCGGCAGTCGGAGAGATGACGGACGGCACGCGCGCCAGCGCCCCGCGGGGCCAGTGGCTGGCAGCGGCGCTAGCTTGGCCGTTCGGTCGGATTGCGGACATGCGCGGGGCGCTCTTCCCGTGGGTTCCAGTCCTGATCGGCCTTGGCGTGGCGCTCTGGTTCGCGCTGACTTGGGAGCCGGGGGCGATGGAATATGGCGTGGCGGGTGTGGTCGTGACGGGCGGCGTCCTGCTGCGGCTGCGCGGACCGGAGATGCTTCATCCGGTCGCGGTGGCGGTGGCCTGCATTGCCGCAGGGTTCCTTCTGTCGGGGCTGCGCGCGGGACGGGTGGACGCGCCGGTGCTCGGGTTCCGCTACTACGGTCCGGTGGAGGGTCGCGTCGTCTCCGTCGACCGCAGCCAGTCCGACCAGCCGCGCCTCACCCTCGACCATGTCGTGCTGGAACGGACCGATCCGTCGCGCACACCCGCCCGGGTCAGGATCTCGCTGCACGGGGAGCCGGGACTTGCACCCGTGCCGGGGATGGTGGTGATGACGACCGCGCTCCTGTCGCCCCCCGACGGCCCAGTGGAGCCCGGCGCCTTCGATTTCCGCCGGATGGCCTGGTTCGACGGTCTGGGGGCGGTCGGCTACACGCGCAGTCCGGTCCTGCTGCTGGAGCCCGCCGAACCCGGATCGCTGCGGATCAACCGTCTGCGCGCCGACATCCGGGCCGGTGTCGAGGCGCGGATCGGGGGGGAACCGGGGGCCTTTTCGGCAGCCCTCATCACCGGCGACCGCTCAGGGATGGGTCAGGCGACGGTGAGCGATCTGAGGAATTCCAACCTTGCTCATCTCCTTGCCATATCGGGCCTCCACATGGGTCTGTTGGCCGGATTCGTCTTCGCGGCGCTGCGGAACGGGCTGGCGCTCGTGCCGCCACTGGCCTTGCGCATTCCGTCGAAGAAGGTCGCCGCCGCCATCGCGATGGGCGCGGCAACGATCTATCTCACGCTGTCGGGCGGCAGCGTGTCGACGGAGCGGGCTTGGGTCATGGTCATGGTCATGCTGGGCGCCGTTCTCTTCGACAGGCGGGCGCTGACGCTCCGGTCGGTCGCCATCGCGGCGACGATCCTTCTGGCGGTGGAGCCGGAATCGATGATGGAGCCGGGCTTCCAGATGTCGTTTGCGGCCACCGTGGCGCTGGTAGCGGGATTCGCCGCCTTGCGCGCGGTCATGCCACACGGAAAGTTGCCGGGCTGGGTCATGCCGCTGTTCACGCTGTTCGTGTCGTCGCTGCTTGCGGGGTTCGCGACCGCACCCTTCGCTGCCGCGCATTTCAACCGGATCGCGGAATACGGTCTCGTGGCGAACATGCTGTCGGTGCCGGTCATGGGGCTTGCCATCATGCCGGCGGCGGTGGTGGCGGGGCTGCTGGCGCCGCTGGGGTGGGAGGCGCCGGCGCTCTGGGTGATGGAGCAGGGCACGCGCTGGATCCTCTGGGTCGCGAAGCTGGTGGCGGGGTGGAACGGGGCGGTGATCCCGGTGCCGGCACCCCCCGCCGGTGTGCTGGGCGCGCTGGCGCTTGGCGCGCTCTGGCTCATCCTCTGGCGCGGACGCGCGCGGTTCGCAGGCGTCGTCCCGATGGCGCTTGCGTTCGTGGTGTGGAGCGTCACGGAGCGCCCGCCGCTCCTCATCACATCAGACGGATCGCTCGCCGGCCTGATGACAGCGGAGGGGAGGGCGCTATCGGCGGTAAAGGGCGCGGGGTTTGCTGCGGCGCAGTGGTTGGAGAATGACGGCGACTCCGCCGATCAGGCCGGGGCCGCCGTCCGGCCGGGCTTTTCGGGGCCACCCACGGCGCGTGCGTTCACGGCCTACGGTTGGCGCATGATCGTCCTCAAGGGAAAGAGCGCCGAGGGTGCTTTTGCTGACGCCTGCGCAACGTCCGATCTGGTGATCACCACGGCGACTGCCGGGGAGGACGGACCGTGCCGCCGGATCGACGCGAAGTCCCTGCGAGGCACCGGACCCCTCGCGATCTCGCCGCGAAAGGATGGCGCCTTGATCCTGCAAGCCACCCAGCACGCCAATCGGGCGTGGTCGCACCGGAGGCCGGTTCCCGACGAGATCCTGACCCGCCCGTCCGACCGATCCCCGGCTCAGTAGTTTCTGATCAGCCCCACAAGCCGACCCTGAACCCGCACCTGATGCGCGGCAAAGATCCGCGTCTCGTAGGCCGGGTTCGCGGCCTCCAGCGCGATCATGGCACCGCGACGGCGAAACCGCTTCAGCGTCGCCTCTGCCTCCTCCACGAGGGCTACGACGATATCGCCGTTCTCGGCCGTCGTCTGTTCCCGGATCACCACGACGTCGCCATCGTTGATCCCGGCCTCGATCATCGAATCGCCTTTCACCTCGAGCGCATAGTGCTGGCCCTGACCGGAGAGCATCGTGCCCGGCACAGCGATATGGTGCGAAACCTCGGAAATCGCCTCGATCGGAACGCCTGCCGCAATCCGGCCCATCACGGGCAGATCGACGGAATTGAGACTCTCGACCCGCATCGCGCCGCGCGGCGGGTCGGTCCGGTCGCCCCGGATGACCTTTGGCGCAAAACCCGGAGCCTTCGGGGCCACGAAATCGGGCCGCTCCATCGCTTCGGGGAGCTTCAGGATCTCGATAGCCCTTGCGCGGTGAGCCAGTCGGCGGATGAACCCCCGCTCCTCCAGCGCTGTGATCAGCCGATGGATCCCGGATTTGGAGCGCAGGTCCAGCGCATCCTTCATTTCGTCAAACGACGGCGGCACGCCGTCCGTCGCCATCCGCACCCGGATGAAGTCCAGGAGCTGGATCTGTTTGCGCGTCAGCATGAAAGCCTCCGGTCGTTTGGTTCGCCCCACGTTCTGCCCGCGTTCCCGCTTTGTGTCAATGACACATCGTCACAACATCATGTAGTCGATATCCGCACCCGCCAGTCGCGCGCCGTCCCGAGCAGGCCGGATCAGCAAGGCCTCCGCCCCCGTCAGGACGGAGATCAACGCCGAATCCTGTCGGTCGAACGGCGTCACGCACGGCGATCCGCCGCCATGATGCACCGTCGCCCGCATATAGTGCGCCCGCGGCCCCGCCGGACCCACATCGACGCCCAGCACCCCGCGTCGCGTCTCCGCCGGGTGGGCGCCCAGACCCATCATGGAGCGCAGGAGCGGCAGCATGAACACATGGCCGCAAACCATTGAAGAGACAGGATTCCCCGGTAGTCCCAGCATAATGGACCCGCGCAGGCGACCGGCCATCAGGGGTTTGCCAGGACGCATGGCTATACGATCGAACGCGCGGTCCAGCCCCAGGTCGCATGCCACCGCGCCAACCCGATCGTGATCCCCCACCGACGCGCCGCCGATGGTGAGGATGAGGTCCGCGCCGTCCGCCAGCTCAAACGTGGCTTTCAGGCTCGCGACGGTATCTCTCGCGATGGGCAGGCGGTGCGCTATACCGCCCGCCGCCTCCACCATCGCGGCCAGGGCCAGGGCATTCGAGGCGATTATCTGGTCGGCGCGCGGCGTCTCGCCCGGTTCCACCAGCTCGTCGCCGGTCGCCATGATCGCGACCACGGGGCGGCGCGCGACATCGACATAAGGGACGTTCATCGCCGCGAGCAGGAGAAGATCTGTCGGACGCAGGCAGCGCGGGGCGTCCAGCATAACGCCGACCGCGAAATCCTGCGCCTGCGCCCGGATATGGCGGGCGGTATCGAGACTGTCGCGGAGCGTGATGGTCGCCCCATCCCGGGTCACGTCCTCCTGAATCACGACGCGGTCGGCACCATCAGGCACGGGCGCACCGGTGAAGATGCGGACCGCCTCACAGGCCGACAGGGTGCGCCCGAAACTTTCACCCGCGCGAGAAGTCCCGACGACCCTGAACGTCGCGCCGGGGGACGCCTCGCCCGATACCGCATAACCGTCCATGGCGGAGGCGGGAAAGGGCGGCTGGTCCCGGGTCGCGGATGCCGAAACGCGCAGGACTCGCCCCACCGCGCGCTGGAGCGGGACGCGTTCGGTTGGCAGCACCGTGGCGAGCGCGAAGAGCCGATCCAGCGCCTCTTCGACCGATATCACAGGGGCGCCTCGTAACGTCCGGATTTACCGCCATCTTTCAGAATTACGCGAACCGCCTCGATGACCATTCCGCGCTCGACCGCCTTCAACATGTCATAAACGGTCAGGGCGGCGACCGTTACGGCCGTCAGTGCCTCCATCTCCACGCCGGTCGGGCCGCCGGTCCGCACCGTGGCCTGGATCCGTATCCCTGGCAGGGTGGCATCCGCCACGAGGTCCAGCGTGACGCCGGTGAGCGGCAACGGATGGCAGAGCGGGATAAGATCGGCCGTCCGCTTCGCCGCCATGATCCCAGCAAGCCTTGCGACCCCCAGAACGTCGCCCTTCCTGGCGCGCCCTTCCGTCACCAGCGCAAGCGTGGCTTGCGTCATGCGCACCGCACCCGACGCCACGGCGACGCGCGCCGTCGCGGGTTTGTCGGACACATCGACCATGTGGGCATGCCCCTCGGCGTCGAAATGGGTGAGCGGCCCCGCCTGCGCCGCATCCTTGTTCATCGCCCGGACTGCGCCGTCAGAGGGGCCGTGAGGATCGCGCGGGTCGCGGCCTCCACATCGGTCTGGCGCATCAGGCTTTCGCCAATGAGGAAGCAGCGCGCGCCGTAGCGGGCCACGTCGGCCAGATCCTCGGCGCGCGAAAAGCCGCTTTCGGACACGATCAGATGCTCCTCCGGCACACGCCGGGCGAGGTCGCGCGTGGTCTGCAGCGAGACCTCGAAGCTGCGAAGATCGCGATTGTTGATACCCAGCAGCTCCGACTTCAGGGCGGCGGCCCGCTCCAGCTCGGCGGCGTCGTGGACCTCCAGCAGAACATCCATCCGAAGCCGGATCGCGGCATCCTCAAGCTCCGCCGCCTGCGCGTCCGACAGGCTCGCGAGGATCAGCAGGATGCAATCGGCGCCGAGCGCGCGGGACTGCGCGACCTGCCACGGATCGTAGAGAAAGTCCTTGCGCAGACAGGGCAAATCGACCGCCTCGCGCACCGAGGCGAGATATGAATCGTCGCCCTGAAACGACGGCGCGTCGGTCAGCACGGAGAGGCACGCAGCACCCCCGGCCTTGTAGGCGCGCGCCAGCGCGGGCGGGTCGAAGTCGGCGCGGATGACGCCTTTCGACGGGCTCGCCTTCTTGATCTCCGCGATCAGCCCGTAGCCCGAGGCGGCGGCGTCCGAAAGCGTTTTGGCGAAGGCGCGCGGGGCAGGGGCGGCGCGGGCCCGATCCTCCATCTCCGCCAGCGGTGTTTCGGCCTTGAGACGCGCAACCTCGTCGAGCTTGTAGGCCTTGATCTCGTCCAGAATGCTGGTCATCGCGTTTCCTCAGGCTGCGGTCAGGCGCGCGAGCATCGAAAGCTTGTCACGGGCCGCACCAGAATCGAGGCTTTCGCGGGCAATGTCGACCCCCGACCGCAGCGTGTCCGCACGACCGGCGACGATCAGCGCTGCTGCGGCGTTGAGAAGCACGGCATCGCGGTAGGCGCCCTGCGCCCCGTCCAGAAGCATGCGGAAGGCGCGGGCATTGTCAGCGGGGCTGCCGCCACGGATCGCCGCGAACGGATGGACCGGCAGGCCGGCATCCTCGGGGTGGATCTCGAACTCGACGATGTCACCGTTCGCGAGGGCCGCCACCTTCGTCGGGGCGGCGATGGAAAACTCGTCGGTGCCGTCGCCGCCATGGACCAGCCACGCGACCTCGGAGCCCAACAGGCGCAGCACCTCCGCCATCGGGCGCAGCAGTTCTGGCGCGAAAGCGCCCGTCAGCTGGCGTCGCACCCCGGCGGGATTCGTCAGCGGTCCCAGCACGTTGAAGAGCGTGCAGGTGCCCAGCTCCAACCGGGCCGGGGCCACGTGACGGGTTGCTGGATGGTGCATCGGCGCCATCATGAAACCGAT
Source organism: Rhodobacterales bacterium (assembly GCA_038233815.1). Taxonomy (GTDB): domain Bacteria; phylum Pseudomonadota; class Alphaproteobacteria; order Rhodobacterales; family Rhodobacteraceae; genus JBBSVE01. The sequence goes on along the minus strand of JBBSVE010000012.1, from coordinate 499 downwards.
CCCGGCCTCCGCCAGACAGCGTTCCACGACCGCCGGGCCGACCATGACGTTAAGCCCCATCTCGGTCAGCGCATCGGCCGCACCCGATCGCGACGACAGGTTCCGGTTGCCGTGCTTGGCCACCACCACGCCCGCGCCCGCCACGACGAAGGCCGTCGCGGTGGAGATGTTGAGCGTGCCCTTCCCGTCGCCTCCGGTGCCGACGATGTCCATCGCGCCCTTGGGCGCGCGCACCGCATGGCACCGTGTGCGCATAACGAAAGCCGCCGCCGCGATCTCGTCCACCGTCTCCCCCCGCGTGCGGAGCGCCATAAGGAAGCCGCCCATCTGCGCCGGGGTCGCATCGCCGTCGAAGAGGGCGGCAAAGGCCGTCTCCGCCTCCGCACGCGTCAGGGCGCGATCGGCGGCGAGGCCGATCAGGGGCTTCAGCCGGTCGCTCACGCGGCGACGGTCCCGGACTTGAGGAACGTTCGGAGCAGCGCGTGTCCGTGCTCGGAGG
>JBBSVE010000011.1:0-34398 GCA_038233815.1 Rhodobacterales bacterium | reverse complement strand
GAGAACACCAATGGGCTGTGGCGCCAGTACTTTCCCAACGGCACAGACCTCAGCCTGCACGGGCCCGACGACCTCCAGGCTGTCGCCGCCGCGCTCAATGGCCGGCCGCGCAAGACCCTCGAATGGCGAGCCCCAGCAGAAACACTGGACGCCCACTTGCTTGCCGCGCAAAATGTCTGTGTTGCGACGACCGGTTGAGACCGCCTACTGGCGGCCGTCTGGCCTGATGGCCTCCAGTCGGGGGCGCAGAGGAAAGAGTTGCCGAATGGTCACCGAACCGACAACCTGCGGTTGTTGAAAGGGCGATCCGCAAATGGGGCGGAGGCAATTCTTTCACAGTGTAAGGATCAGACTCATGAACACTACGCATCGCCTCACCGCCACCCTGCTGCTGATGGGCACGGTCCATGCTGCCGATGCGGCCGTCGTGCGAGTCGAGGCGGCGAACTTCGTCTCGGGCGCGGGGCTCATCACCTTCAGCGAAAACGCAGGCGGCACGCAGGATCCGACCTATAACCCTGCCGATTACGGCGGTGGCGCGGACTCTCCCACCGTTACTTTTGGCGGCTGGTTCGAGGGCCAGGGACAAAGCGCCAATGCGGCAACCGACTGCCCCGGAGCGGCCGCCAGCGCCTGCGTCGTGGGCAATCCTACCGCGTCGCTGAGCCTCGATCCGGCGGCGTTTCCGACCTTCATCACCATTGACGGCTCCGCGCCCAATAGCCCGGTTCTCAGCGGAACGCCGCAGTTCAATGGTCCGATCGCGTTCCTGTTCGACATGGATCAGTTCGGCGTAGGCTTCGACGGAGGCTTCTTCAATGCGGCGGGATCGACCGCCATCACGGCGTTCAACCGCGCGGGCGCGCTGATCGGGTCGGTGGCCAACACCGGTCTCGGGATCGAGTTCCTGGGCCTTGTGTCGGATCAGGCCGACATCGCGGGCGTGTTCCTCGATCTTGTCGGCGCGGAAACGGACGGGTTCGCGATCGACAGCATCCGCTTCGGCAAGCGGGGTGAGGTCGTAGTGCCCCCGGCCGATGGCGCGATTCCGATCCCGGCCGGGTTCCCGCTGCTGGCCGGCGGGCTTGCGCTCTTCGGTCTGGTCCGTCGTCGCCGCGGCTGAAGGCGCCATCGCGACAAGGCTGGCAAACATCGCGCCCGGAAACAGAAGTTTGTTTCCGGGCGTTTTCATGGGCGCAGCGGGTCAGCCTTCGACGCAAGAAAAGGGCCCCGCCTTCCGGCGGAGCCCTGCACTCGCTAAACTGATAATGTCGTCCACTCGCTAATTGGATACCAACGTCAGACCGACTTGCGGCGACGCAGGGCGGCGATACCGCCCAGACCGGCCAGCAGCAGAAGACCGGCGGCAGGCACCGGCACCGGCGACACCGTGACGAGGTTCTGGTTGTTGGCGTTGCTCTGCAGGAACGTCAGGTTGTAGAGCTTCGGCCCGGCGTAATTCATCGCAGCCTCAAGGTAGCCGTTGGCTTTGCTGAGGTCGCCGCCGCTGACACGGAACAGACCCTTCGTCACATCGCCGTCGGTGTCATAGACCGAGTCCCACAGCGCGGCTTGGAACGACGCGGCCTCCTTGCGGTTCGACGTGTCGAGCGTCTTGTAATTTGCATCGAACATCGACTGGATGCGCATCCGGGCATTGCCGTCGAGGCCGTAGCTGTTCGTAAAGGGCGTGGATGTCGTCGAATAGGAGGCCGTGCCCTGCGACAGCCAGTGGGTCACGTCGAGACACCACGCGACGAAGCTGCCGAGCTTGCCGGTCGTGTCCGTCATGTTGAAACCGAAGGCGCCGTAGGTCGTCTTCAAGCCACCGACGACCGCGACCGGGGCCTGCAGGATCTTGGCGGTCCCGTTGGATGTGCCGCCATCATACTGCAGAGTCACGGTCGCGGAGGAGGCAGTGGTGGCGACGAACGCGGCAGCCACAATACCGAACAAACCAGATTTAATACGCATACTCTTTAACTCCTGAAAGCCACGATGCGGTCTTATGCCCATGGGTCAGGGTTGGGAAGCGGAAATCCGCCGTATATGGCTTTCGGGGGTGGTATTTGTAAAATTTTCCTTAACTGCCTCGCATCATTTCAACTAGGGGGCGAATCGAAGCGGAGGGTATGGAGAACAACCCACACGGCGGAGTTGTGCGCGACGCTCCCCGTTCAGCCCTGCAATGCAAGGACGGGAAACGCCGCGAATCACCCCACCGGTCAGGCCTCCGCGTCGCCGAGCATCGTGCGCACATCGGTCAGCCGCCCCGTGATCGCGGCCGCCGCCGCCATCTGCGGCGACAGAAGATGCGTGCGCCCGCCCCGACCCTGACGTCCCTCGAAGTTGCGGTTGCTGGTGGCGGCGCAGCGTTCGCCCGGGCTCAGCTGATCGGGGTTCATCGCAAGACACATGGAGCAGCCCGCGAGCCGCCATTCGAAGCCCGCGTCGATGAAGATCTGGGCCAGCCCCTCCGCCTCCGCCTGCGCGCGCACGAGGCCGGAGCCGGGAACGACAATCGCGCGCAGGCCATCCTTCTTGACCTTGCCCTTCAGGATCGCGGCGGCGGCGCGCAGATCCTCGATCCGGCCGTTGGTGCATGACCCGATGAAGACCGTGTCGATGGCGATGTCGGACAGCTTTTGCCCCGGTGTCAGGCCCATGTAGTCGAGGCTCCGCTGCACCGCCTCCACCTTGCCGCCCTCGAAATCCTGCGGGCTGGGCACGGTGCCGGTGATCGGGAGCACGTCTTCGGGCGAGGTGCCCCAGGTGACGACGGGGGCGATGTCCTCAGCCTTCAGTGTCACGACCTTGTCCCATGCGGCCTCAACGTCGGAATGCAGCGTAGACCACCAGGCGACGGCCGCGTCCCAAGCCGCACCCTCGGGCGCATGCGGGCGGCCCTTGCAATAGGCGAAGGTCTTTTCGTCGGGCGCGATCAGGCCCGCGCGGGCGCCGCCCTCGATCGCCATGTTGCAGACCGTCATGCGGCCTTCCATGGACAATTCCCGGATCGCCTGCCCGCAATATTCGATGACATAGCCGGTGCCGCCCGCCGTGCCGGTGGCGCCGATCACCGACAGGGTGATGTCCTTGGCCGTGACGCCGGGGCGCAACGAGCCGGTGATCTCCACCTTCATGTTGCGGCCCTTGCGCTGGATCAGGGTCTGGGTGGCCAGCACATGCTCCACCTCCGAGGTGCCGATGCCGTGCGCCAGCGCGCCGAACGCGCCGTGGGTCGCGGTATGGCTGTCGCCGCACACGACCGTCATGCCGGGCAGCGTCCAGCCCTGTTCCGGCCCGACGATATGCACGATCCCCTGCCGGACGTCGGAGACGGGGTAATAATTGATCCCGAAATCCTTCGCGTTCCTGTCAAGCGCCTCCACCTGGATGCGGCTTTCGGGATTGTCGATCCTGACGTCGCGGCCTTCGGTCGTCGGCACGTTGTGATCCGGCACGGCGATGGTCTTTTCGGGCGCGCGCACGCGCCGTCCGCTGAGGCGCAGACCCTCGAACGCTTGCGGGCTCGTCACCTCATGCACGAGATGGCGGTCGATATAGAGCAGGCAGGTGCCGTCGGGCGCCTGATCGACGAGGTGATCGTCCCAGATCTTGTCGTAGAGCGTGCGGGCGTTCATGGCGCTTGTATCCTTGATGGCGATGGCGGGAACTGGGTAGGATCGCGCGGGGGCGCGCGGATCGAAGCAGGCGTCAGGGGCGTGCGGGATCCGCGCAGGTCGCCCCGAAAAAGCGCCATGGCAGGCGGGCGCGGTCGCCGATGTCGAAAAAGCGCATCATGGGACGGGTTTCTACGCCCGTTCCCGATGCGCTGCAACACGGTTGGCATGGGGCGGGGGCGGCCCTACTGTCGCCATCAGCCGTCCCTGCCGGGGCGGGACGGAAGGGCGCGCGGAAATTGGATCAGATCACGCCGGAACTGACCAGCGCCGCTGCAGGCTTCTGGGCGGACATCCAGGCCTTCGCGCAGTCCATGATGGTGCCGTGGCGGCTCTATCAATTGGCGGCCATCGCCGGGATCTATGCATTCGCCTGGATCCTGAAGCGCGTGATCTCGCCCCGGTTCACCGACTGGCTGCGGGCCAAGGAGGGCCTGCCGAAATGGCAGCTCCGCTGGGCCGTCGTCATCAACAAGCGCTGGACGCTGATCTTCTTCTCGCTGACCGCGTGGCTCACCGTGGCGGTGATGCAGCAGATCACATGGCCCTCGCGCAGCCAGATCATCGACATCGCGGCTTCCGTTGCGACCGCAATCCTCGCGGTGCAGCTGGCGGGCAAGCTGATCCGCAACCGCACGCTATCACGGCTTGTCACATGGGCCGCGAGCATCTGGGTCGTGTCCTACCTCCTGAACGTCCAGGCGCAGATGTTCATCCTTCTGGACCGGGTGGGCGTCGATCTCGGCAGTTTCCGGCTGTCGGTCCTGACGGTCATCAAGGCGCTCCTCATCATGGGGCTGCTGGTTCTGGCCGCGCGGTTCCTGACCCGCACCGTGACCGACCGGATCAAGGGGAACGAGGATATCAGCCCCTCGATGCAGGTCCTCGCGATCAAGGTCATGCAACTCGTGCTCTACGGCGGGGCGATCTATATCGGGCTCAAGGCGGTGGGGTTCGATCTGACCGGGCTCGCGGTCCTGTCGGGGGCGATCGGCGTGGGCCTTGGCTTCGGGCTCCAGAAGGTGGTCTCGAACCTCGTCTCCGGGATCATCATCCTGCTCGACAAGTCGGTAAAGCCGGGCGACGTGATCTCCCTGGGCGAGACGTTCGGCTGGATCGAGAGTCTGGGCGCGCGTTTCGTCTCCGTCGTCACCCGGGACGGAAAGGAATACCTGATCCCGAACGAGGATCTCATAACCGGACAGGTGGTGAACTGGAGCCATTCGGACGAGTTCGTGCGGCTCGATCTGCATTTCTGCGCGGCCTATGCCGACGATCCGCACCATGTCCGCAAGGTCGCGGTGGAGGCAGCCCTGGGCGTGAGCCGCGTGCTCAAGACCCGCGCGCCAGTGTGTCACGTCACGGGCTTTGGCGACAGTTCGGTCGACTACGTCCTGCGGTTCTGGATCCGCGATCCGACGGACGGGCTGACGAACATTCGCGGCAACGTCTATCTGGCGCTTTGGGATGCGTTCAAGGAGCACGCCTTCTCCCACCCGTTCCCCCAGCGCGAGGTGAAGGTCCTGGGCGGCACGATGCCCGGCAAAGGGCGGAGCGGAACCAAGACCCCGGTGTTGCCGGATTGACGGCCCCAGGCGGATTGAGCTTTCGCAGGTCTGGTGCTAGCGTCGCTCCAATCACGCGTCGGGACGGACCCGGCGCAAGCGGAGGTTCGCGTCCTGTCCCATTCAGATCCTGCCACCGGTCTGCCGGTCGGTCCCCGTCCCGACCGTCCTGCCGACGACACCGCCGACACCTCCCGCGCGTTGCTGGAGACGGTGCTGGCCTCGCTCGACGACGACAAGGCGGAGGAGGTCGTGGAGATCGACCTGCGCGGACGCTCCGAGATGGCCGACCACATGGTGATCGCCTCGGGCCGGTCCTCGCGGCAGGTCGCCGCCATTTCGGAAAAACTCGCCGACCGGATCAAGGGCCGCTTCGGCACGATCTGCCGGATGGAGGGCAAGGAGACCGGCGACTGGGTGCTGATCGACGCAGGTGACGTGATCGTGCATGTCTTCCGCCCCGAGGTCCGGGAGTTCTACCAGCTCGAGAAGATGTGGCAGCCCGGCGGACACATGGGCGTGCGCGAGGCCGACTGAATGCGCGTCCACCTTTGCGCCGTGGGGCGGCTACGGCCGGGTCCCGAACATGCGCTGGTGGAGGATTACCGCACCCGGTTCGATCGGACCGGCCGCGCGCTGGGCCTCGGGCCGCTCGGCGTGACCGAGGTGGAGGACCGCCGCGGTGGCGGGATGGAGGCGGAGGCGGCGCTCCTGCGCCGCGCGGTGCCGCAGGGGGCGGTGGTGGTCGTGCTCGACGAACGCGGTGTCGTACTGACCTCGCCTGACTTCGCGGACCGGCTGGCCGGGTGGCGGGACGCAGGACGTCAGGATGCGGCCTTCCTGATCGGCGGCGCGGACGGTCTGTCACCGACGCTGAGGGAGGCTGCGGATCTGGCGCTCAGCTTCGGCGCGATGGTCTGGCCGCACATGCTGGTGCGCGCGATGCTGGCCGAGCAGCTCTACCGGGCGGCAACAATTCTTTCGGGCGGGCCGTATCACCGGGCCTGAGCCGCCGCCCCGGTCTTCACAGATCCGTGATAATCAGGAACGCAAACGCCCGTCCGCGGTTCATTGGCCAGACGACGATAAGGAACCGGGATAGCATCCCAGAGGAGTTTTACATGCGTAATTCGATGAAAACGGCACTCGTCCTCATTCTCGCATCGGGCATGGCCACGTCCGTGATGGCGCAGACCAATGACGGCACCTCGGCAGCAGCGGGAACGACGTCCGCAGGCGATACCGGCAATGCATTCGCCGGCGGTGACAAGGCCAACATGCCCGCCGACAAGATCGTCGAGATGCTCGGGATGGCGGATGGAGCCATGGTCGGCAAGATGATCGGCGATGTCGCGTCGATCAAGGATGTTCGCGTCGTCACCCTGTCCGAGCTTTCCGAGGCTCAAAACATTGACGTTGCAAAACTGAACGCTGCGCTGGCTATGCAGGACCCGATGATCCCGATGCTCAAGACGGACATCGCGGGGAGTGCGGTCGTCGGTGACGCGCTGAAGTCCAAGGGATTTACCGCCAATCAGGTGGTGGCGGCGGCGGCCAGCGAGGGCACCAATCAGGTTCTCGTTGTCGTGGATGACCGCACCTGATCCACTCCATTGCGTGATCTGGCCGCCGGAGCAATCCGGCGGCCTTTTCGTTCGGGCGCATCGGGGTGGACGATCCGCCGTTTGGACGTTAATGCGTGACCGCTGCTCCTGATCCCCCCGGAAGGCGCCGAGTGCCCCCCTGCCATTCCATCACTTTCGTCCGCCCGGTGCCCTCAGGGTCGCCCGTCCGGTGACCATCGAATCGATGATCAGGGACTACGGGCTGATCGCGATCTTTGCGGGCTGCTTCTTCGAGGGCGAGACGGTGGCGATCACCGGAGGGATCCTCGCCAACAAGGGGTTGCTTGTCCTTTCGCACGTGGTCCTCGTTGTCATCGCTGGGGCGTTCGCGGCCGACGTGGGTTGGTTCCTGCTGGCGCGGCGGGTCCGTGCGTCCTCGCTCGTGATGTCCGTCCTGAAGCGCCCCGGGATCAACAAGCTCTTCGCCCGGGTGGAACGTCAGCCGAGACGTCTCACGGTGATATGCCGGTTCATACCCGGGATGCGGATCATCGGGCCCATGGTTCTTGCGCAGTCACGCATCCCGACGTCTGTATTCATTACCATAGATGCGGTCGTAGCCGTGGTGTGGGGGATCTTCTTCGCCACCCTCGGACATGGCGTCGGCGTCCTGCTCGCGGCCCTTCTTGCCGGACCGCGGCACTGGATCATCCTAGCCACGGTCGCGGTGGTGGTGGCCATCGTCATCATCCACACCGGATGGCGCTGGTGGACACGAGACCGGCCGCTCCCCTGACGCCGGTTGCGAGCGGACGGTCCCGGGTCTATGAGAGACCCCCGAGCCGGAGGATCAACGATCATGCGCGTGCCAAAACCCGTCGTGCTCTGCATTCTCGACGGCTGGGGGATCAATGAGGATCCCGCCTCCAACGCGCCCGTTCTGGCCCGAACCCCGAACTTTGACCGGCTGATGACGACGTGCCCGCATGCCACGCTGGTCACCCACGGGCCGGATGTGGGGCTTCCCAAAGGGCAGATGGGAAATTCCGAGGTCGGGCATACCAACATCGGCGCGGGCCGGGTCGTGGCGATGGATCTGGGCGCCATCGACCTTGCGATCGAGGAGGGGGCCTTCGCGCAGAACCCGCAGCACCGCGCTTTCATCGCGGATGTGATGGCGGCGGAGGGCACGGCACACCTGATGGGCGTCATCTCCGACGGGGGTGTGCACGGGCATGTGGAACATGTCATTGCGGCGGTGAAGGCGGTCGCGTCGGAAGGCGTGCCGGTCGTGGTCCATGCCATCACCGACGGGCGCGACGTGGCCCCGAAATCGGCGGAGCGGTTCATGCGGCGGCTTCTGGATGCGCTGCCGCCCGGCGCGACGGTGGGCACCGTGTCGGGGCGCTATTTCGCGATGGACCGGGACAACCGCTGGGACCGGGTGGAGCGTGCGTTCGACGCGATGGCCGGGGGCCGGGGCGCACGGGCGGCGGACCCGATGGCCGCCATCGCGGATGCCTACGCGCGCGGTGAGACGGATGAGTTCATAACCCCCACCGTGATCGGCGACTATGCCGGGGCGGGATCGGGCGACGGGTTCTACTGCCTCAACTTCCGCGCCGACCGCGCGCGGGAGATCCTGTCGGCGCTGGGCGATCCCGCGTTCGAGGCGTTCGACGTCACCGACCGGCCCCGCTGGACTGCGATGCTGGGCATGGTGGACTATTCCATCTCTCATGACAGCTACATGATGACGGCCTATCCCAAGCCCGTCCTGAAAAATACGCTCGGCGCCTGGGTCGCCGCTCAGGGCAAGCGGCAGTTCCGGCTGGCCGAGACGGAGAAATATCCCCACGTCACCTTCTTTCTCAACGGCGGGTCCGAGGAGCCGAACGTGGGCGAGGATCGCTACATGCCGAAATCGCCCCCGGTCGCGACCTACGACCTTCAGCCCGAGATGTCGGAGCCCCAGGTCGCGCGGAAGCTGGTGGAGGTGATCGGCGCAGGCTACGACCTGATCGTGGTCAACTTCGCCAACCCCGACATGGTGGGCCATACCGGGATCCTCCCCGCCGCGATCGCGGCCTGCGAGGCGGTCGACCGGGGGCTGGGCGAGGCGCTTTTGGCGCTGGAGGCGGCCGGAGGCGCGATGCTGGTCTGCGCGGACCACGGCAACTGCGAGACGATGGTAGACCCCGAAACCGGCGGGCCGCACACGGCGCATACGACGAACCCGGTGCCGGTGATCCTCGTCGGTGGGCCGGAGGGGGCGGTGCTGCATCCGGGCAGGCTCGCCGATCTGGCGCCGACGCTGCTGGCGCTGATGGGCCTGCCGCAGCCGGAGGAGATGACCGGCGAAAGCCTGATCGGGTCATGACACCGGGCGGTCACGTTTTCGCAACCTGTGCCGTCTATGACCGCTTTCCGGGGCGGAATGCAGATGAAGGTGGTGTCAGCGTGGCGGACGCGCTTTATATCGAACCGGAACGGGTACCGGATGGCCCGCCACAACAGGGGACGGCCCGATAGCGGCCGGGGTACAAGGATTGATCGAGGCATGAAGAAATTCGTCATGGCCGCGCTGGGCGGTACGGTCGCGGGCGTTCTGCTGACGACGCAGATCGCGGGTCCGCTGCTGGCACAGGAAGCGAAGAAGACCCCCACGGTCTATGAGCAGCTCGATCTTTTCGGCAATATCTTCGAGCGTATCCGCAACCAGTACGTGGAGCCTGTCGATACTCAAAAGCTGATCGAGGCAGCGATCAACGGCATGCTCACCTCGCTCGATCCGCATTCGAGCTATCTGCCCCCGGCCGCGTTCGACGACATGCAGGTCCAGACCCGGGGCGAGTTCGGCGGGCTCGGCATCGAGGTCACGCAGCAGGACGGATTCATCAAGGTCGTGTCCCCGATGGACGACACGCCTGCGGCGGCGGCGGGGATCAAGCCCGGCGACTTCATTACCCACGTCAACGGTGAATCGGTGCAGGGCCTGACGCTTGACAAGGCGGTGGACCTGATGCGTGGCCCGATCGGGTCGGAGATCATCATCACCGTGGTGCGCGAAGGCACCGAAAAACCGTTCGACGTGTCGATCATCCGCGATACGATCAAGGTCACGGCGGTGCGCGCGCGCACCATCGGCAACGTGATCGTGCTGCGCATCACCACGTTCAACGACCAGACCTTTCCCGGGCTCGAGGCCGGGCTGAAGAAGATGGCGGACCAGCTTGGCGGGATGGACAAGGTCACGGGCGTCGTGGTCGATCTGCGCAACAATCCGGGCGGACTTCTGGTGCAGGCGATCAAGGTGTCGGACGCGTTCCTCGACAAGGGAGAGATCGTGTCGACCCGGGGCCGCAACCCCGCCGATGGGGAGCGGTTCAATGCCACGCCGGGCGATCTGACGGGCGGCAAGCCGCTCGTCGTGCTGATCAACGGCGGCTCGGCCTCGGCGTCGGAGATCGTCACGGGCGCGTTGCAGGATCACCGGCGCGCGGTCGTGGTGGGCACGAAGAGCTTCGGCAAGGGCTCGGTCCAGACGATCATTCCGATGAAGGGCAACGGTGCGATGCGCCTGACCACGGCGCGCTACTACACGCCCTCCGGCCGCTCGATCCAGGCGTTGGGCGTGGCGCCCGACATCGTGGTGCAGCAGCCGCCGCCGAAGCCTGCGGACGCCAAGCCCGACGACGGCGCGGCCTCCATCGTCGGCCCGCGGACCGAGGCGAGCCTGCGCGGTGCTTTGTCGAACGACTCGATGACGGAGGACGAGAAGAAGCTGGCCGAAGCGGAGCGTGCGGCCGCCGAGGATGCAGCCAAGCTGCGCGACGAGGATTACCAGCTGGCCTATGCCGTCGACATTCTGAAAGGGGTGAAGGCGATCGAGGTTGAGCGGCAGTAGGGCATGGTCGGCGATCTGCCTTACCGGCCCTGCGTGGGGGTCATGCTCCTGAACCCTGACGGGATGATCTTCGCGGGGCAGCGGATCGATACCGCTGTCCCCGCGTGGCAGATGCCCCAAGGGGGCATCGACGCTGGCGAGACGCCAGAGGCGGCGGCTCTGCGCGAACTGGGGGAGGAGACGGGGATCGGGCCGGGGCTCGTTAACCTTGTCGCCACGTCGGGTGGTTGGGTAACTTATGACCTGCCCCCCGACCTGCTGGGCAAGGCTTGGGGCGGCAGGTTCCGGGGTCAGCGCCAGCGCTGGTTCCTCTACCGTTTCACCGGTCAGGACGACCAGATCGACATAGCGACGGAGCATCCCGAATTTTCGGTCTGGCGCTGGATCGGGGCGGAGGAGATGCTGGCCTCCATCGTGCCCTTCAAGCGCGACGTCTATGCGACCGTGATAGAAGGCTTCCGCCCGCATCTGGCCTGACGCTGTTCAGCCGACCCCGATCAGCATGCCGGCGGCGAGGACCAGACCGCCGCCCAGCACCACCTGCGTTGCCGCCCGCAGGAAGGGCGTCTCCATGAACCGGTTCTGGATCCACGCGATCGCCCACAGCTCCACGAACACGATGGCGATGGCGATGCTCGTGGCAGTCCAGAAGTCCGAGATGAGATAGGGCAGCGCATGACCCAGCCCGCCGATGGCCGTCATCACCCCCGCCGCGATACCGCGCTTCAGCGGTGAGCCGCGCCCCGAGAGCTGGCCGTCGTCGGACGCGGCTTCGGTGAAGCCCATCGAGATGCCGGCCCCGATGGCGGCCGCAAGCCCCACCAGCAGCGTCGTGTGATTGTCGCGTGTCGCGAAGGCCACCGCGAAGATCGGCGCCAGCGTCGAGACGGACCCGTCCATCAGCCCCGCGAGCCCCGGCTGCACCCAGGTCAGCAGGAACTGGCGCTGCGCCGTCCGGTCCTCCTCGCTCCGCGCATCGTCGGGGAGGTGGCGGTTCTCCAGCCGCTCCGCGGTCCTGACGTGCCCCGCCTCGGCCGCCGCGAGATCGCCCAAGAGCTTGCGCGTGGCGGTATCCGAGGTGCGCTTCGCGGCGCGCTCGTAGAACTGGCGTGCCTCGGTTTCCATCAGCCCCGCCTCGGCCCGGATCCGCTCCAGCCCCAGATTGGAGGTCAGCCAGAACGGCCGCCGGGCATAGGCGCCCGCGACATGCTCGCGCCGGATCAGCGGGATCACGGGCCCGAAACGGGTGGTGTGGAGGTCGATGAGCCGGCGTCGATGGCCGTCCTCCTCCACCGCCATGCCGTCGAACACCGCCGCCGAGGACGGATAGTCGGGCCGCAGCCGGTCTGCGAACGCGCGGTAGATGCGGGCGTCGTCTTCCTCGGAACTGATGGCGAGGGCGAGGACATTCTGCTCGCTCAGGTCGCTGAACTGCAGTCGGTGGGAGAGACCGGGGATCATCGGTGCGGCTTTCGATCTGGAACGATTCTAAGCTAGCCCGCGACGCCGCGCATCACAAGGGACCACATCCCTTATTGCCCCCCGAACGCCGCGCGCCTATCCATTGGACCTGACGCCTGTGCCGCACTGTCCGAAGGAGCCTCACCCCATGAACACCCGTTTCGACAAGCAGCGCCTGCCCTCGCGCCATGTGACCGAAGGCCCCGCACGCGCGCCGCACCGATCCTATTTCTACGCGATGGGCATTTCGGAGGAGGAGATCCACCAGCCGTGGGTCGGCGTCGCGACCTGCTGGAACGAGGCCGCGCCGTGCAACATTGCGCTGAACCGGCAGGCCCAGATCGTGAAGCAGGGCGTGAAGAAGGGCGGCGGCACCCCGCGCGAGTTCACCACGATCACCGTGACCGACGGCATCGCGATGGGGCATGAGGGGATGCGCTCCTCGCTCGCCTCGCGCGATGCGATTGCCGACACGGTGGAGCTGACGATGCGCGGGCATTGCTACGATGCCATCGTGGGGCTTGCGGGCTGCGACAAGAGCCTGCCGGGCATGATGATGGCGATGGTGCGTCTCAATGTGCCGTCGGTGTTCATCTACGGTGGCTCGATCCTGCCCGGCCGCTACAAGGGTCAGGACATCACCGTGCAGGACATGTTCGAGGCGGTGGGCAAGCATCAGGCGGGCACACTTTCGGACGCGGAGCTGGAGATCATGGAGCGGGTGGCCTGCCCATCCTCGGGGGCCTGCGGCGCGCAATATACCGCGAACACGATGGCCTGCGTGTCCGAGGCAATCGGACTGGCACTGCTCAATTCGAGCGGCGCGCCCGCTCCCTACGAGAGCCGCGACCAGTTCTGCGATGCCTCCGGCGTCGCCGTGATGACCCTGATCGAAAAGAACATTCGCGCGCGCGACGTGGTGACGTTGAAATCGTTGGAAAACGCCGCGCGCGTGGTCGCCTGCACCGGCGGCAGCACCAACGCGGCGCTGCATCTGCCCGCTATCGCGCACGAGGCGGGGATTGCGTTCGACCTCTTCGACGTGGCCGACATCATGCGCGACACGCCCTATTTTGTCGATCTGAGGCCCGGCGGGCAATATGTGGCGAAAGACCTCTACGAGGTCGGCGGCGTGCCGGTGGTGATGAAAGAACTGGCGAAAGCCGGTCTCATGCATCTCGACTGCATCACGGCGAGCGGCAAGAGCATCGGCGAAAGCCTTGAGGAGATCCGGGGGGAGGCTGACGGCCGCGTGATCTATCCGATCGAGACGCCGCTGACGCGCACCGGCGGCGTGGTGGGGCTGAAGGGCAATCTCGCCCCCGAGGGTGCAATCGTGAAGGTGGCGGGGATCGAGACGCAGCACCAGCGGTTCGTCGGCCCCGCGCGGGTTTTCGAGTGCGAGGAGGAGGCCTTCGAGGCCGTGCAGCAGCGCGACTATAAGGCAGGCGAGGTGATCGTCATCCGCAACGAGGGTCCGGCGGGCGGGCCGGGAATGCGCGAGATGCTGGCGACCACGGCGGCGCTGTCAGGGCAGGGGATGGGCAAGAAGGTGGCGCTGATCACCGACGGGCGGTTCTCGGGCGCGACGCGGGGCTTTTGCGTCGGCCATGTCGGTCCCGAGGCGGCGCACGGCGGGCCGATCGCTTTGTTGCGCAACGGCGACATCATCACGCTCGATGCCGTGGCGGGCGAGATCTCGGTCGATCTGAGCGAGGACGAGCTTGCAAGCCGGAAGGCCGACTGGAAAGGCCCGCGCCGGACGGAATATGAAAGCGGCGTGCTCTGGAAATATGCGCGCCTTGTCGGCGGCGCGCGGCATGGGGCGGTGACGCATCCGGGCGCGCAGGCCGAACGGCATGTCTACATGGACCAGTAAGCGCCGTCGGCCCGTTCGGAGGAGCGCCGTGTCCTCCGGCCCTCGCCCCGTTTACCGGACGTTCGCCCCTGTCGTGCTAGAGATCGCATCCCAGGCGCTCATTTTTGGCCTGGGGTGGGGGGACGATGGCGCAATGGTCGAGACTGGTCCGTGGAACAAAGCCGCACCGTGATGGCGGCGCGATCCTGTTATCCGGTGGGATCGGCCGGATGATCCGTCGCGGGCAGAGGCCGCCGGCACCGGATCGTCGCACCGGACCCGAGGATGACGGGCAAGCCATCCGCCGCCCCTCCGGCACTGACTGGGCGTGGCGTCCGCTGCCATGGCGCGGGCCCGTTGCGGGGGCTGAGATCCTCTCCCCGACCGCCGGAACGCCGATTTCCGCCGACACGCGGGTGTTTCACGATTGCCCCCGGTCGGACTTGGCGGTCCGCCTGACCCCGGCCGATGTCGGGATCGCGGTTCTGTCCTTCGCGGGCAGCTACCTGTCGCTGGCAATCGACCTGCCGGAGGCGGCGGTGGCGGGGCTTCGTCCGACCCATCTGATCCGGTGCGAGGCGAGGGTGGCGGCGCACATGCCCGCCCCGATGACCGTGCGGCTGAACCTGCAGCGCGGACCCAACACGGAGCGGCTGGTGCGCGCGATTCCCGCCGGGACGGCCGATGTTGTGGTAGAGTTCGATCTGGCAGCCCTTCCCGCGACCGGCACGCGGGTGGAGAAGATCTGGGTCGACCTGATCTGGGAGCGTCCCGGCCCGATGGCGCTGACGATCCTCGATGTCACCTTCACCCGACGGCCCCGCGCGGCGCTTTGAGGCGCAGCACCTGTCCGGCGCGGATGGTCACGGAACGGCCGCGAATCCGCCCGATTGTGCATGCAATCCTTCACCGGTGGCATGGCGGGGGGACGGTATGGACAGGCTGACGGAGATGGAGGCCTTTGCCACCGTCGTGGATCAGGGCGGCTTCACCGATGCCGCGCGCAAGCTGGGGATCTCCAAATCCGCGGTGTCGAAGCATGTTTCGGCGCTGGAGGTGCGGCTCGGGGCGCGGCTACTCAACCGCACGACCCGGCGGGTCAGCCCGACGGAGATCGGGCTCGCCTATTACGACCGCGCGCGCCGCGTCCTGAACGACGCGGGTGAGGCGGACGGGCTGGTGACGGCGATGCAGTCGGCGCCGACGGGGCTCCTGCGGATCTCGGTCGCGACAGATTTCGGGATGAGCCTGCTGTCCCCGATCCTTGGCGATTTCCTGCACGACCATCCCGGCATCACCGTCGACATGGTGCTGAGCAACCGATTCGTGGAGCTGATCTCCGAAGGGTTCGACCTCGCCGTGCGGGTGGGGGAGATGGACGACAGCAGCCTGCGCGCGAAGAAGCTGACGGTGACGACGCGGCGGATGATCGCCGCGCCCGACTATTTCGCGCGCCA
The DNA here is from genome assembly GCA_038233815.1 of Rhodobacterales bacterium. Taxonomy (GTDB): domain Bacteria; phylum Pseudomonadota; class Alphaproteobacteria; order Rhodobacterales; family Rhodobacteraceae; genus JBBSVE01. The sequence goes on along the minus strand of JBBSVE010000011.1, from coordinate 18,902 downwards.
TGGCCGTCCTGCGCGGATCGAGGATCTGAACGCGCACCGGCTGCTGCACTATTCCAATGAGGCGAGCGGCAACATGTGGAAGATCCCGTCGCCCACGGGGGAAATCCGGCAGGTGCGCGCGGCAGGCTGGCTTACGGTGAACGATGGGCAATCGCTGCTCAACGCGGCGATTTCGGGGTTGGGAATCGCCTATCTGCCGAGCTTTCTCTATGCCGACGCGATGCGCCGCGGGCTGGTGGAGGATGCGATCCCCGCATTGCCGATGGAGGCTCTGGGGATCTACGCCGTCTACCCGCCGGGGCGGTTCACCCAGCCGAAGGTTCGCGCTTTCATCGACTTCCTCGCGCGCCGCTGCGGGACGATTACTGGTCCGGCGTGAGAACCGCCTCCACCCGCCGGTTCAGCATCCGTCCGGCTTCCGTCAGGTTCGTCGCGCGCGGGGCGAGCGGGCCCACGCCCTTGGCGTCGATCCGTCCGGGCGCGATCCCCCACGTCTCGATCATCCGAGCCCGCACCGATCGCGCGCGCCGGGCGGACAGGGCGAGGTTGCCTTCCATCGATCCCGACATGTCTGTATGGCCGACCAGCACCACGGTGCGCGTGGGATTGGCGCTGAGCCATGCGGCCAGCGCCTCGAGCGCAGCATAGCGCCCTGCGCTCAGGTCCGAGGAGCCTGAGGCGAAATCGAGCCCGTCGATCGTTACCGCCCCGTCGCGCCGCAGGATCGCACCCGGATCACTCGTCACCGGAATCGGGTCCGGGGGTGGGGGCACCGGATCGGCGATCACGGCCTCTGCCGGCAGCACTTCAGTCAGTTGCACATAGGCCATCGTGGCGGACCGGCTGACGAGCAGGCTCAGCACGCCGTCAGTCGGGCTTTCGGCGGAGAGGAAGCGGTAATCGCCGAGATCGACATGCATCTCCGGCTCGGGGAGGACGTCGGTCCCATAACGGAAATCGAACCCGCCGCAGCCCTGCGCCGCGCAATCGAAGATCACGCGGTAGCCGGCCTTCGCGACCGCCGCGCGCAGGGGCTCATAGAGCGCGAGCGTGCCTTCGCCGGGTGCGTCGAGCTTCCAGACCCGGCGGATCATGTGCCCCTCCACCCGCCGCACGGGGACGGTGCCGTCGGCGAAGGGACCGATGGGCAGGCGGTAGCTTGTCAATGGTGCGTCATGGGCACTGCTGGGTGTCGCCGGCAGCGGGAAGTCCGGCGTCGCGGCGTCAACGGGCACGGCGCAGATCACGACCACGGCCGCGAGGCGCGGCCAAGGGAAGGGTCTACCGCGCACGGTAATGATAGGCCCCCGACGGCGCCATCCCGAGGGAGACATAGAGCGCGCGGGCGGGGTCATTGGCCTTCGTCACTGCAAGCCCCAGATGCGTGGCGCCCTGCTCAGTCGCCCATGCCGCGGCGGCGCGCATCAGGGTCCGCCCCAACCCGGCCCTGCGGCAGGGTGGCGCCACCTCAAGTGCGTGGATCATCGCCACCGTCCCGTCACAGGCGACGAAGGCAGCCCCCGCCGCAGCGTCATCCGTCCGGCCGAGGATCGCGGCCTTCGCTCCTTTCACCCGGTCCATGACCGCAATCCGCCCCGGACCGATGCCTGCGTCGGCCCACAGCGCACGGACAATGGCGAGCGGAGGCCAGTGCGGGAACGCGTCGCCGGTGCCGGTGTCCCGCCCGAGGGCCGCCGAATAGAGGACGACCGGGTCGCGGACGGCATACCCCTGCGCTTCCAGCGCCGCGTCGAGGGCGCCATCGTTCTCGCGGATCATGAAGAGCGGCATCTGGTCCAGCCCGCGCATCGCCGCTTCGGCAAGCCCTATATCCTCCTGCTGCCAATCGCCTGCGGGCGTCACTGCGGACACGCGCTGCCCGCCGCCCTGTCCTTCGCGCACCAGCCACGGGCCGGTCCGGTGACAAAAGGCCGCGGGCCAGGTCGCCTCCATCGCGTGCAGGAGCCGGTCCGGCGTCATACGGGAAAGAGCGCGGAGAGCCGGTCCAGCGCCGCATCCAGCGCGCCCGCGTCGCTGCCCCGGATCACGAGGTTGGTGCCGGAGATCCCGCCCTGATTGAACGGATAGGAACCCATCGCGAGGTCGGGATGCGCCGCGGCAAACGCGCCGAAGGGCCCCGCCACGTCGCCCTCACCGCCGAGCACGCGCAGCGAGCGGCTCAGCAGCGGCGCGCCGCCGGTGAGCGTGGGCAGGACCGAGGCCACCATCGCCTTGAACACGTCCGGCACGCCCGCCATGACCTGGACGCCGCCCAGCACGAAACCGGGGGCGATGGAGACGGGATTCTCGATCAGCATCGCGCCTTCTGGAATCCGCGCCATCCGCTTGCGGGCGTCGTTGAACGTGATTCCGCGCGCCGTATAGTGGTCGGCGAGTAGCGCCATCGCATCGGCACGGTGCGTGACCGGAACGCCAAACGCGGCCCCGATGGCATCGGCGGTGATGTCGTCATGCGTCGGGCCGATGCCACCCGAGGTAAAGACCGTTCCATGCGCGGCACGCAACGCATTGACCGCCGCCACGATCGCATCTGTCGCGTCTGGCACCACGCGCGCCTCGGCCAGCGTGATGCCGTGGCGCGTCAGTTCCCCCGCGAGGTGATGGGTGTTGCCGTCCCGCGTCCGGCCGGAGAGGATCTCGTCCCCGATGACAAGCATGGCGGCGGTCGGATTCGGCATCTGGCTCTCCGCATCTGTGAAGGATCAACATAGAGCGTGAACGGGCGGCTGACAAATCACGCTGTCGGCGTCCTACTGGACAAATGGCCTTTCTGCGCCTATCTGGCGTAGCCGGAATGGCATGCGGAGCAGGCGCGATGGATCACTCTGGCGCACGGATGACGAAGGATCGCATCCGCATCTACGACACGGCGGATTTCGAGGGAATGCAGGCGGCCGGACGGGTCGCGGCGGAGATCCTCGACGCGTTGGTCCCCATGGTGGCGCCGGGCGTATCGACTGCGGCGCTCGACGATTTCATCCGCACTGAGGTCGAACGGCACGGGGCCACGTCCGCCACCATCGGATACAAGGGCTACCGCCACGCCTCCTGCATCTCGGTCAACCATGTGGTCTGCCACGGCATCCCCGGCGGTCCGATCCAGAAGTGGAAAGGCGAGACGAACAGCCGCGATCTGGAAACCGCGCGCGACGACGATTGCCTGATCGACGGCGACATCGTGAATATCGACGTGACAGTGATCGTGGACGGTTGGTTCGGCGACACGAGCCGGATGTATGTCGCGGGCACGGCAAAGCCTTTCGCGCGGCGCTTGCTGGAGGTAACGCACGGCGCGCTGATGGCCGGTATCGCTGCCGTTCGCCCCGGCGCGCGGTTCGGCGATATCGGCCATGCGATCCAGACCTTCGTGGAGAGCCAGCGCATGTCGGTGGTGCGCGATTTCTGTGGCCACGGCCTCGGCCGCGTCTTCCATGCGACGCCGAACGTGCTTCATTTCGGTCGGGAGGGAACCGGCGCCACGATGGAGGAGGGCATGTTCTTCACCATCGAGCCGATGGTGAACCTCGGCCGGTCCGAGACGTTCGTTTTGGCCGACGACTGGACCGCGGTGACGCGCGACAAGTCGCTGTCGGCTCAGTTCGAACATTCGCTGGGCGTGACCGCGACCGGGGCGGAGATCTTCACCCTCTCGCCGGGCGGGGTCTATACGCAGTCCTTCGACTGACGCCGCGTCAGTCCGCGAGCCCCAGCCGTTCGGGCACTTCGCCCAGCCGCAGGATCACTTCGGCCCCCGTTTCTGCCAGCGCCGCGCCATCGCCGTGGACGGCGAGCCCGAGGCACCGGATGCCGGCGCGGGCAGCGCCCATGCAGCCGGGCGGGCTGTCGTCTATCACGACGCAGTCCGCAGGCTCCACCCCCAGCGCACGCGCGGCATGAAGCCAGAGCCCCGGCTCCGGCTTCGGCGTGCCCAGCGTCTGCCCAGAATAGAGATGTCCGCCGAACCGCGCCAGCACATGGGGATGCTGGCCCAGCGTGATCTGCATCTTCTCCCCCGTGCCGTTGGAGCCGATGGCATAGACGATCCCCGCCGCGTCGAGCCGGTCCAGGAGGTCGGCCACGCCCGGCATGAGGTCGGTGCCCTCCGCCAGACGCGCGAACATGCGCCCGTAGAATGTGTCGACCCAGGTGTCGGGCAGCGAGGCGCCGAGCCTGCGCGCCGTGGCGAACATGCCCGGAACGGTGCCGCCGAGGAACAGCGCCTCCATCTCCGCCATCTCCAGCGGCAGGCCGTGGGCGGCAAGCTCCTGCTGGATCAGGTCGAACGTGGGGCCCTCGCTGTCGACGAGCACGCCGTCGCAATCGAAAAGGACGGCCTTGGGGGTGCGGGTCATGCGAAGCCTTTCGAAGGGTCAGGGGCGGAATGAATGATTGGCGCGGGATTTTCCGTAAAGGCGTCCCCCACCTCGGGCCATGAGCGCGAGGTGAAGCCCGATCGCGGGGTCATGCGGGCGGACCCGGCTGTCCGCCGTCCTTCTGGCGCAGAATCGTGACGGTGGTGTCGCCGTAGCGCCGCTGGTCGACGGGGGCGTAGCCGGGCGGCGGGGCAGGGGGGCGGCCCTCCTCCCACACGATGAGGGCGCCGGGTGCGATCCAGCCTTGCGCGCGGGCTTGCGCCAGGGCCGCCTCGCCCAAACCCTTGCCATAGGGCGGGTCGAGGAACAGGAGCGTGAACGGCGCGCCGGGATTTTGGGGGAGGCGCGTCGCGTCGGCCTTCAGGCGGGCGGCTTGGCCCTGAAGCCGCAGACGCTCCACGTTGGCCTTTTGCAGCGCGCCCGCGACGGTGCCGCTGTCCACCAGCGTCGCGTGCGTGGCACCCCGCGACAACGCCTCCAGCCCCAGCGCGCCAGTGCCCGCAAAGAGGTCGAGCACGCGCGCGCCGGTGACGGGGTCCGCGCCGCCATCGAGCCTGCCGTTAAGGAGCAGATTGAAGATCGCCTCGCGCACCCGGTCGGAGGTCGGGCGCAACCGGGCCGCCTCGTCGCCCGCACCCAGGGGGGCAAGATGCGTCCCCCGGTGACTGCCACCCACGATCCGCATCAGCGCAGCAGCGACTTCAGGTCTGTGCCAGGGTCGGCGACCGCTGCCGCGTCGGGCGACGTTCCCATCGCCAGAAGCCGCTTGGCCGTCATGAAGGCGCGCGGATCGTTCATCGCATCGACCGCCAGAAGCCGGTCGCCCGCGTAATACCAGATCGAGGTCGCGGCCCCCGCCTCCCGCGTCACGACCGACGTGTAGCCGGTGTTGAGCCCCGCGATCTGGAGTTTCACGTCATACTGATCGGACCAGAACCACGGCTCGGGCCGGTAGGGATCGGGATGGCCCAGCATCGCTTTCGCCACATGTTCGGCCTGATCGATGGCGTTCTGCACCGATTCGAGCCGCAGCCGCCCGCCGCGCCACGGAAACGACGCGCAGTCCCCCGCCGCCCAGACGTGGGGCGCTGACGTGCGCCCCTGCGCATCCGTCGCGATGCCGTTGTCGAGTGCGATGCCCGCCGTCTCCGCCAGTGCTGTGGCGGGCAGGATGCCGACGCCCGCCATGACGAAATCGGCGGGTAGTTCGCGCCCGTCGGTCAGGCGCACAGCCGTGACATTGTTCTCCCCGAGGATCCGATCGAGCCCGGTGCCCTCGATCAGCGTCACGCCGTGCGCCTGGTGCAGCGCGCGAAAATAGTCCGACGTCTCGGGCGAGGCCACCCGCTGCAGGATGCGCGGCGCCAGTTCCAGCACCGTCACCCGCAGCCCGAGGCCCGCCGCCACCGCCGCCCCCTCCAGCCCGATATAGCCGCCCCCCACAATCACCGCCCGCGCGCCGGGCGTGAAGCGGTGCCGCATCGCATCCACATCAGCAAGATCGCGCAGTGTGAAGACGCCGGGCAGGTCGCCGCCGATCGCGGCTGGCAGGCGGCGGGGGATCGATCCGGTGGTCAGCGCCAGCGCATCGTAGGAGAGCGACCCTTCGTCCAGCCTCAGGGTCCGCGCGTCCGTGTCGATGGCCTCCACCCTCACGCCCAGCCGGAGGTCGATCCCGGCATCGCGGTAGAAGGTCGCGGGCCGCAGGAACAGCCGGTCGGCCTCCATCTCACCCTTCAGATAGGCCTTGGACAGGGGCGGGCGCTGGTAGGGCGGGGCCGCCTCGGCCCCGATCAGGGTGATCCGCCCGGCGTGCCCTTCGGCCCGCAGTTTCGCGGTCAGCGCGGCGCCGGCCTGCCCGGCGCCCACCACGACGATATGCGTCATCCCCCCGCCCCCTCACCCGAATTCACTGGCCCGGCCCGGCGGCGGAGCCTATATCCCGCCCCGTGGGGAACGCAACCAAGAGGGACCATGCCATGACGATTTCCGTGGGCGACAGGCTGCCGGACGCGACGTTGATCCGGATGGGCAACGCCGGACCGGAGGAGGTCAGCGTGAAGAGCATGACGACGGGCCGCAACGTGGTCATCTTCGCGGTGCCGGGCGCGTTCACCAAGACCTGCTCCACCGCCCATGTGCCGAGCTTCATGCGCACCAAGGACGCCTTTGCCGCCAAGGGCATCGACGTCATCTGCGTGTCGGTCAACGATCCCTTCGTGATGCAGGCGTGGGGCGAGTCCACAGGGGCTGCGGCGGCGGGGATCGCCATGCTTTCCGACGGGACGTCGGCTTTCACCGGCGCGATGGGAATGGCGTTCGATGCGCCCGCGGTCGGGCTGATGGGTCGCTCGAAGCGTTACGCGCTCTATGCCGAGGACGGCACGGTGAAGGTTCTCCATGTCGAGGACAGCCCCGGGGCCTGCGACATCTCCGGCGGCGAGGCGATGCTGGCGGAGATCTGAGCCGCACCGGGGCCTTTTCATTCGCGCGCCCGGCTCTTATAAAGTTCGCCGCGGGATGAGCCCGCAGATGTCGCCGGTCTTGCCGGGCGGACCGACCCCGGGGTTTGGATGCGGACGATCACGACCACGGCCGATCTTCAGGCCTTCTGCGACGCAGCGGCAAGCCAGCCCTACGTCACCGTCGATACCGAATTCCTGCGCGAGCGGACCTACTGGTCGCTGCTCTGCCTGATCCAGCTGGCGCTTCCGGGTGCGGACGGGGACGCGGTCCTCGTCGATCCGATCGAGGGGCCGGAGATGTCGCTGGAGCCGCTCTACGAGCTTTTCCGCAACGAGGCTGTGGTCAAGGTCTTCCACGCGGCCCGGCAGGATCTGGAGATCTTCTTCGTCGAGGGCGGAGTGTTCCCGAAACCCCTGTTCGACACGCAGGTCGCGGCGATGGTCTGCGGCTTTGGCGAACAGGTCGGCTACGAGACGCTGGTGAAGCGGATCGCGCACCATCCGCTCGACAAGACCTCGCGCTTCACGGACTGGTCGCGCAGACCTTTGTCTGACGCGCAAAAGACCTATGCGGTCGCCGACGTGACGCATCTGCGGGTGATCTACGAAAGCCTCGCCGCGCAGATCGCCAAAAGCGGCCGGCAGGCGTGGGTCGAGGAGGAGCTGGCGGTCCTGACCGATCCCGCGACCTACACCGTCCACCCCGAGGATGCGTGGCTCCGCATCAAGACGCGCACCACGTCGGGACGGTTTCTGGCCGTCGTGAAGGAACTGGCGCGGTTCCGCGAATCCCACGCACAGGCGGCCAACGTGCCGCGCGCGCGGGTCATCAAGGACGACGCGCTGTTGGAACTGGCCTCCACCCGGCCGACCAACCTCGAGGAACTGGGCCGCTCTCGGCTTTTGATGCGGGACGGGCGCCGGGGGGATATCGCCGAGGGGCTGCTCGCCGCCGTCAAGGCCGGGATGGGCATGCGCCCCGAGGACATGCCGAAGCCCGACCTCTCGCGCGAGCAGATGCAGGTCAACCCGGCGCTCGCGGACCTTCTGCGCGTGCTCCTGAAGGCGAAGTCGGAGGAGCTGGGCGTCGCGGCCAAGCTCATCGCCTCGTCCTCCGATCTCGACGCGATCGCGGCGGGCCAGACCGACGGCGAGGCACTTACCGGATGGCGCAGCGAGGCCTTCGGGGCCGACGCGCTGCGCCTTTGCCGGGGGGAGATCGCGCTGTCGGCGAAGGGCAGCCAGGTCAGGGTCGTGCGGCTCTGACCGGTCCCTCCGCGGCAAGGTCCATCTTCCCCGCCAGCGATACGTCCAGCGCGCTCAATCCCTTGCAATCATGCGTGGTCAGCGTCACCTCGACGGTCCGGTAGACGTTCGACCATTCCGGATGGTGGTCAAGCCGTTCGGCCCAGAGCGCCACACGGGTCATGAAACCGAAGGCCGCGTTGAAATCGGCGAAGCGGAAGGTCTTGGTGATCGCATCGCGGTCGCCGGCGAGCGTCCAGCCCGACGCCAGAAGAGGCACCAGGGCATCGCGGTCGGTCAGAGGTCCGGTCTTCGGCATAGGCTCACCCCTCCGCCGCTTGGGCATCGTTCGCGGCATTCGCGCGCAGGAGTGCGGGGCGCGATTTCAGACGGTCCCAATAGGCGCTAAACGCGGGACGGTCGGGCAGGGTCTTGAACTCCAGGCCCCAGCCGATCTGGCTTCCCACATAGACGTCGACGCAGGAAAAGCTGTCCCCCGCGATGAACGCGTGCCCCTCCACCGCCGTCTCCAGCGCGTCGACGCACCGCTCATAGCTGCCGTATCCGACCATGACCTCCCGCTCCGCCGGGGGCACGAACCCCAGCGCGCGATTCGTGATCGCGGTTTCCAGCGGACCCGCGGCAAAGAACAGCCAGCGAAAGCCCGCCGCAGTATCGTCTGGGAACAGACCTGCGTCCGGGAACGCCTGCGCCATGTAGAGGCAGATCGCCGCACATTCGGTCACGACACGCCCGTCATGGATCAGCGTCGGCACCTTGCCCATCGGGTTGAGCCCATGGAAATCGGCGGCCGCCATTTCCTCGCCGTAGGAGAGGTATCGGGTGTCATAGGGCGCACCCGCCTCCTCCATCATCCAGTGCGCGATCCGTCCGCGTGACATCGGGTTGGTATGGAGCGTCAGGCTCATCGGGCGTCTCCCTGTCCAAAGCGTGTTCCTATCATGCCCGAACGGAGGCGGCCTGTCAGTCGTCTGTTTCGTTGCCACGCCGGAACGGGCCGTAGGCGGTGGCGACTTCGATCTCCTCCTCCACCGCGTGCCGCTCCGCCTCCAGATACTGGCCCACAGCGCGGCTGAATCCTTCGTCGGCAAGCCAGTGGAGGGAGTGGATCTCCACCGGCAGATAACCGCGGGCAAGTTTATGTTCGCCCTGCGCCCCGGCCTCCACGAAGGGGAGGCCGTGCGCGATGGCCCAGTCGATTGCGCGGTAGTAGCAGAGCTCGAAATGCAGGCAGGGGCGATCCTCCGCGCAGCCCCAGTAGCGGCCGTAAAGCGTATCGCGCCCGATGAAGTTGAGCGCACCGGCGATGGGCCGGTCGCCCCGGAAGGCCATAACCAGCAGGATGTCGTCGCGCATCGTGGCGTGGAACTCGCGGAAGGCCTGGCGGGTGAGGTAGGGCATCCCCCATTTGCGCGCGCCGGTGTCCTGGTAGAAGGTCCAGAACGCGTCCCAGTGCCGCTCCTCGATCGCGTCGCCGGTGAGGTCGCGGATGACGATGTCGTCCGCATTGGCGGTCAGACGTTCCTTCCGGATCGCCTTGCGCTTGCGCGAGGACAGGGCGGCGAGAAAACCGTCGAAATCCGCGTAGCCGTCGTTATGCCAGTGGAACTGCTGCGTGATGCGGTGCAGGAGGCCCATCCGCGCACCCGCCTCGGCCTCCTCCCCGTTGCAGAAGGTGACGTGGAGGGAGGAGAGCCGGTTTTCCGTCGCGATCTCCATGGCGCCTGCGATCAGGGCGGCGCGGCCCTCCTCCTCCGATCCGGGGGCGGTCAGGAACCGCCGGCCGGTGGCGGGCGTGAAGGGCACGGCGATCTGGAGCTTCGGATAGTAGCGCCCGCCCGCCCTCTGGTAGGCATCGGCCCAGTTGAAATCAAAGATATACTCGCCCTGACTATGGCCCTTGGCATAGAGCGGGGCCGCCGCCAGAAGCGTCCCGCCCTTCCGCGCCATCAGGATCCGCGGCTGCCAGCCCGATTTGGCCCCGACCGAGCCGGACCGTTCCAGTGCTGCCAGAAAGCGGTGCGTCGTGAAGGGGTCGCGGGGCTTGCCGCCGTCCGCCGCCTCAGGACAGGCGAGCGCGTCCCAGTCCCCGGCGGGAATGTCCGCGACGCCAGGATGAACGGTGATCTCGATGGAGTCGGTCATGCGGGCCTTGGGAAAACGGTGCCCGGCAGACTGTCCGGTGCCGCCCTGCAGATGGGGTGCGAGCCGCAGGGGTCAAGCGGTCCGGGGGGCATATCCCTCGAAGGTGATGGTGTCTGCGATCCGGCGCGCCGCTGTTTCCGCATCCTGGCTTCGGATCGTCCAGCAGAGCACCGCGGCGCCGTCGGCCTTCAGCGCCGCCACGCGCGGGCGGGCGAGATCCGCCGCCTCGTGGGAGATGAAGCACGCGCCGGTGGGACCGTAGTCCGGGATGTCCCGAAGCCGGTCGCAGGTGGCGGGCGGCACCGGCGCCCAAGTCCCCGGCGCGAAGGCGGCGGTGGTGAGGCCGCGCGGAATGTGGGGGCAAAGACGCGCCATCTCGGCCACGCAATGGGGGTTGAAGGACATCACCGCGACCGGTCCCTCATAGGCCGCGAGAGCGTCGGCCGTCGCGCGCTCCAGCTTTCCGTCGGTGCCCGACAGGGTTGTGCTGCGGTCCTTTATCTCGATCAGCAGCGGCACCCGGCCCGCGACGAGCGCCAGAACCTCCGCCAGTGTAGGGATCGTGTCCGGACCGCCGGTGAGCTTGGTGCGGCCGAGGTCGGCGGCAGTCACCGCCTCCACCGGCCCGGTCCGGTCGGTCAGCCTGTCCAGCGTGTCGTCGTGAAACACCATCGCCACGCCGTCGGACGACAGCTGCAGGTCGATCTCGATCCCGTAGCCCGCGTCGATCGCCGCGCGGATCGCTGCAGGCGAATTCTCGATCCGGCCCTGGCTGCGGTCGTGCAGGGCGCGGTGGGCGATGGGGAGTGCAAAGAAGGCTTGGGGAAGCTTGATCATGGGGCTGTCCGGCGCTGGGGGCGGGGGTGCGACCACCCCCGACCGGTCATTCGATCTCGAAGATGCCCTCGATCTCCACCGCCACGCCGAACGGCAGCGATGCGGCCGACACGGCGGAGCGGGCATGACGCCCGGCATCCCCCAGCACGGCCACGAGGAAATCCGACGCTCCGTTGATGACCTTCGGCTGGTCGGTGAAGTCGGCGGTGGAATTGACGAAGCCGGTCAGCTTGACCACCTGCTTCAGGCGCGACAGATCTCCGCCGCAGGCCATTTTTACCTGCGCCAGCAGCGAGATGGCACAATGTTTCGCGGCCTCCGCCCCGTCCTCGAGGCTCATATCCGCGCCGATCTTGCCCTTGATCTGCCCGTTGGGGCCTTGCGCGATCTGGCCCGAGACATGGACCAGATTGCCCGTCACGACGAACGGCGCGTAGTTCGCTGCCGGCGTGGGCGCGTCGGGCAGGGTGACGCCGAGGTCGGCAAGACGCGATTCGATCGACATGATGGTTCTCCGCACAGGTTCGGGCGAAGGCTAACCGCAGGGTCGGCGGGGTGCAAGCGAGGCGCCGGGGTCGGCGCAGGGTCAGCTTTCCCGGAAGGCGTGGCCGAAATAGTCGGTGAAGGGTTTCAGGAGGTAGGCCAGCGGACTGCGCGCTCCGGTCCGGATGAAGGCCTCCACCGGCATTCCGGGGAGAAGGGGGGGGCCGTCCGGCCCGGCCCGCGCGCCTGCGTCCAGCGTGATCTCCGCGCGGTAGTAGCGCGCGCCGCTCCGCTCGTCAGTCAGCGCGTCGGCGGACAGGACGGTCACGCGCCCCATGAGGTCGGTCGTCGTGCGTGCCGGCAGGCCCGGCAGGACCAGCCGCACCGCCTGCCCTTCGTGCACCTCATCGATGCCGGAGGGCGGGATCTGGGCGGTCACGATCAGCGGACGGTCCTGCGGCACGATGTAGAGCGCGGGCGCCGCCGCACCGAGAACCGCGCGCGGGGCCGTGACCGCGAGGCCGAGCACGATGCCGGATACCGGCGCGCGGATGTCGAGCCTGTCGTAGCGCCCCGCCAGCGCGTTCCGGCGCAGCGTGAGGTCGGCCTCACGTGCCACGACGTCGCGCAGGTCGGAGGCGGCGGATTCGCGCCGGGCGGCGGCCAGACGCTGGACCTCGACGGCAAGCTCGGTCGCGCGGCCCCGGGCCTCGGCCCGGGCGGCATCCGTGGCGCCGCGTTCGCCGCCGATCCGGGCCGCCTCCCGCTCCAGCCCCATCAGACGGTCGGTCTGCGCCAGCCCCTTGGCCATCAGGCTGCGCTGGCCGATAAGCTCCTGCTCGATCAGCGCGGCCTGAGCGATCAGCGCGCGGTCCTGCGCGTTGAGGCCCGCGATCTGGGCGTCGATCTGGCTGCTCCGTTCGCCCAGACCCTCGATCTGGCGATGAAAGGTCTCAAGGCTCGCGGCGAACAGGCGGCGCTTGGCCTCCAGCAGGTCCGCGATTTCGGGGCGGGTGCGGGCGGCGTTCGTCAGCTCCGTCGCAAAGATCGGCGCGGGCGCATCGTCGCGCTCCGCCGCGAGCCGGGCATGACGGGCCATCGCGTCGAAGAGCTGCGCCTCGACCAGCGCACGCTCGATCGCGAGGTCGGTGCCGTCGAGCCGGAGGAGCAGGTCGCCCTGCGCCACATGCTGGCCCTCGACGACCGCGATGTCCGTCACGACGCCGCCATCGGGATGCTGCACGACGAGGCGGTTGCGGTCGACCTCCACCTGACCCGGCGCGATGATTGCGCCGTCGATGCGCGTGGCGAGGCTCCATGCGCCGAAGCCGCCGACGAGCAGGGCCAGCGTCAGGAGCCCCAGCACCACGGGCGAGCGGGCGGAGAACGGATCGGCGGGCAGGAGTGTCATGACGCGACGGGCAATGGGTCGGGCACGAGTGCCGTATGGGTGCGCACGATATCGCGCAGCACGCCGTCGCGGGGGCCATAGGCCCGCATGGTGCCGTGGCCCAGAACCAGCAATAACTCGCATTCCTGGATTGCGGACGGGCGGTGGGCCATGATGATGACCGCGCCGCCGGCCGCTTTCATGTCCCGGATCGCGCGGTTGAGTGCCAGCGCGCCGTCGTTGTCGAGGCTCGCGTTGGGCTCGTCCAGCACCAGAAGGACGGGATCGCCATAGAGCGCGCGGGCGAGGCCGACGCGCTGGATCTGGCCGCCCGACAGCCGGCCGCCGGTGCCCGTGAGACGTGTGTCGTAGCCGCCCGGCAGCGACAGGATCATCTCGTGCACCCCGGCCCGCTGCGCCGCGCGCACCACCTCAGCCGGATCGGGGTCGCGGTCGAGGCGCGCGATATTCTCGGCCACCGTGCCGTCGAAGAGCGCCACGCGCTGCGGCACCGTCCCGATCAGACGGCCGAGCCCGTCGGCCCCGTAGTGATCCAGCGCCGCCCCGCCCAGCCGGATCGTGCCCGTGGCGGCGGGCCAGACGCCGGTCAGCGCCCGCGCGAGGCTCGACTTGCCCGCCCCGGACGGTCCGATGACGCCGAGCGCCTGACCCGGCTCCAGCGCGAAGGTGATGGCGCGCAGCGTAGGCGACCGCTCCCCCGGCGGGACCACGCTCAGCGCCTGCACGTCGAGACGCGCCTTCGGACGTGGCAAGGCGGTGCGCGCCTCGGGCATGGGGCAGGCTTGTAACAGCGCGGCGAGCCGCGTCCTCGCCTGTGCGGCGCGTTGCGGGACCGCCCATCCGGCAACCACCGTCTCCACCGGCAAAAGCGCCCGGCCGAGCAGGATCGAGGAGGCAAACATCGCACCCGCGCCGAGACTGCCGCGCAGCACCAGCCACGCCCCGGTGCCGAGCATCGCCGACTGCAGGAACATCCGGAAGGTGCGCGAGGCGGTGCTGTAGGCGCCGCCTGCGTCCGACACCTGCAACCCGCCCCGTAGACCCGCATCGCGCGCGACCTGCCAGCGCGCCTGTCCAGCCCGCGCCATCCCGAGCCCGCGCAGCGTCTCCGCCTCCGCGGCCAGGCGCTCGCCCAGCCGGTCCGCCGCCTGCACGGCCTCGCCCATCATGCGGGTGGCGGCCTGCGTGCCTTGCCGGTTCGCCGCCGCAAGCGCTACGAGGATCGCGCCGCCCGCCACCGCAACGGTGCCCAGAAGCGGGTGGAACAGAAACAATGCCGCCAAATAGACCGGGGTCCAGACCACGTCGAAGGCCGCAAGCCTGACCGGGGACGCGATCCACGCCCGCAGCGCCGCGAGATCTGGCCCGGCCTGCACCGCGGCCGGATCGTCGGGTGCCAGCGTGCGCCTTTGCAGCGCCGCGTCGAACACCCGCGCGTCGAGCCGCGTCTGAAACCGCGCGCCGATCCGCGCCATGATGCGCCCTCGGAACGCATCGAGCAGCCCCATGGCGATGAACAGGATCACCAGCAGGATCGACAGCGCCACCAGCGTCGCCTCCGACCGGCTGGCGAGCACCCGGTCATAGACCTGGAGCATGTAGAGCGGTCCGGTCAGCGCCAGCGCATTCACCCCGATGCCGAACAGGATCACCGTGGCCGTCAGCCGCCGCATCCCGGACCGGGCCGCGTCGAGTTCCGCCAGACCGCGCTCTGCCCCCGCCATGCCGCCCCCCGATCCTTTCCCGATGCACCGATCATGGCGCAGAGGCGTAAAGGAAGCGTGAGGCGTCAGTTGTTGAAGATGCCCAGCACCTCGTTCAGGATCCGGTCGGGCAGGTTGTCCTGCGCGCCCACCGGGCCTTCGTTCACCACACCCTCGCCATAAGGATTGTCGGCCAGCGACGGGTCGCCAGTGGCCACCTGATTCTCCGCCTGTCCGTAGCGCGCGAGGTTTTCCGGCGTGGGGGCGAGCTTGGGTTCCGGGATCAGCATCGGCAGGGGCTTTGCGGGCTGGCCCGCCTCGGTCCGCTTCATTACCTCGCGCCAGACCTCCGCCGGGATGCCGCCGCCGGTGACCCCCTTCATGGGCGAATTGTCGTCATAGCCCATCCAGACACCAATCACATAGTCGGCGGAGAAGCCCACGAACCACGCATCGCGCAGGCCCGACGTGGTGCCGGTCTTGCCCGCAAGCTCCAGCCCCGGGATCTTCGCCCGCCCGCCGGTGCCTTCCTCCACGACCTTGTTCATCATGTAGGTCAGATATTGCGCCGACCGCTGCGAGATCACGCGCTCTCCGATGCCGCCCTCCTGCCCCATCAGGGGGGCGGTGTCGCCCTTCAGATGCAGGTCGATGAGCCCGAACGGCTTCACCGCAGAGCCGCCGTTCAGGATGCCGGCATAGGCGCCCGTCATCTCCAGCAGCGTCGATTCCGATGCGCCGAGCGCCAGTGCAGGCCCGGCGGCCAGATCGGACTGGATGCCGAAATCGGTCGCGACCTTCCTCACGTTGTCGAGCCCCACGGCCATCGCGATCCGCACGGCGGCGGTGTTGACCGATTCCTCCAGCGCCTTGGTCAGCGTGATGAGGCCGAGATAACGGCGGGTGTAATTCTCCGGCGACCAGGGGCCGGAGCCCTTGATCTGGATCGTGAGCGGCTTGTCCTCCACGAAATCCGACGGCGTGTAGCCCAGATCCATCGCAGCGGCATAGACGAAGGGCTTGAACGACGATCCGGTCTGACGCCGCGCCATCGTGGCGCGGTTGAAGCTGCCGGGAGGCTGGGGCGAACGGCCCCCCACCATCGCGCGCACCGCGCCGTCCGCCGACATCACCACTACCGCCGCCTGCGCGTTGGAGCCGTCCTTCAGCTTGTCGGTGAAGACGTCCCGGAGTGCCGTCTCCGCCGCTGTCTGGATACGCTGGTCGAGCGTGGTGCGCATCACCACGTCCTCGGTCGTGTCCTTGGCGAGAAACCGCGGCGCCTGATCCATCATCCAGTCGGCGAAATAGCCGCCCGCCTGCGCTTCCGCCGCAGCCGAGAGGGTGGCCGGATTCGCGCGCCCCTCCTCGCGCTGAGCCGCGGTGATGTAGCCCTGTTCCTGCATCAGCCCGAGGATCAGGTCGGCCCGCGTCTGGGCGCGCTTCAGGTTGGCGGTCGGCGCATAGTAGGAGGGCGCCTTCAAGAGCCCCGCCAGCATTGCGCCCTGTGCGGGATCGACCGTCTTGGCGGAGATGCCGAAATAGCGTTGCGACGCCGCCTCGAACCCGCGCGCGCCGGCACCGAGATAGGCGCGGTTGAAGTAGATCGTGAGGATCTGTTCCTTGGAATACTTGACCTCCAGCGCCAGCGCGTAGGGCACTTCGCGGACCTTGCGCCAGATGCCGCCCTTGCGGCAGTCGGTCTCGTATTCCGTCTCCGACTTCCATGTCTTGGGATCGTAAGGCACGCCGAGGCACAGAAGCTTGGCCACCTGTTGCGTAATCGTCGAGCCGCCGTTGCCCTCCAGCGCGCCGCGTCCTTCGCGCAGGTTGATTGCGATGGCGGAGGCGATGCCGCGCGGGCTGACGCCGAAATGATGGTAGAACCGCTTGTCCTCGGTCGCGATCACCGCATCGTGGAGGTAGGGCGAGACGCTCTGCGCCGTCACGTCCTGCCCGAACGTCTCGCCGCGCCAGGCGAAGACCTTGTCATCGCGGTCCAGAAGCGTGACCGAGCCCTTCGCGCGCGCGTCCAGCATGTCATTCAGCGGCGGCATCTGGGAATAGAAGTAGAAGACCACCGCGCCCAGCGCCAAGGCCCCGACGAGGCCGATCCGCCAGGCCACCGCCCAGACCGTGCCCACGATCCAGCGGAAAAACGCGGCAATCCACATCAGCGGCCCGCCCCGGCGCGGCGCGCGCTTGCGGGGCCTGCGTGCGGGCGGCTTCTTGCCACCGCCGCCGCCGCCGCCACTTCCGCCGCTGCGTGTGGAAGTCCTGTATCGGCGGTCGGCCACCATCGGGGCCGCGCCTCTCGTCTTCGTTGCCATGCTCGATGGATCCCGTGTTCAACCACGCTGTTCTTGTCCCCTTGATAGCGTGCCCGACCCGCGATGTGGAGAGCGAAGCTGCCCCTTCCTGTCCCGCCTGCGCCCGATTTTCGGGCAGCCGTGCCGATTCGGCCCGGAATCGGGCAGGGATGCGCTTTGTCGGGGACCCCGGCACCCGCCTGCCTTGCCCATCGCGCACCGCGTCCCGCCTTCTTTGCGCAGACGGCCCGGCAAGGGCTGCGCAAGCACACGAAGGGAGACGACGTGAAGCTCATCGTTGCGGCGATCAAGCCGTTCAAGCTCGAAGAGGTCCGCGAGGCGCTGACCGCCATCGGCGTGCGCGGCATGATGGTGACGGAAACCAAGGGGTTCGGGCTGCAATCGGGCCATACCGAGATCTACCGGGGGGCCGAATATGCCGTGAATTTCGTCCCCAAGGTGCGGCTGGAGATCGTGGTGCCGGACGGGCTCGCCGATCAGGCGGTGGAGACGATCGGCACCACCGCAAAGACCGGCAAGATCGGCGACGGCAAGATCTTCGTGCTGGACGTGAGCCATGCCGTGCGGGTGCGCACCGGCGAAACCAACGACGACGCGCTGTGATGCGGGAGGATGAGTGCATGACGAGACCGATGAAAACACTGGCCGCAGCGGTCGCGCTGGGAATCCTCTCCGCCTGGCCGGTCTGGGCGCAGGACGCGCAGGCGGTGGCAAGCGAGGCGGCAGCCGTCGTGCCCGCGATCGATTCCGGCGACACGGCCTGGATGATGACGTCGAGCCTGCTCGTGCTCTTCATGTCGGTGCCGGGGCTCGCACTCTTTTACGGCGGGCTGGTGCGGTCGAAGAACATGCTGTCGGTGCTGATGCAATGCACGCTCATCACCGGGGTGGTGATGATCGTCTGGGTGCTCTGGGGCTATTCGATGGCGTTCGGGGGCAGCACGTCGGCCTGGTGGGGCGGGTTCGACAAGCTGTTCCTCAGGGGCGTCGGCGTGGGCTCGGTGTCGGGCACGATCCCGGAATATGTCTTCGTCGTGTTCCAGATGACCTTTGCCGCGATCACGCCCGCGCTCATCATCGGGGCCTTCGCGGAGCGGATCAAATTCTCGGGACTGCTCCTCTTCATCGTGCTCTGGGTCACGTTCGTCTACTTCCCGATCGCGCACATGGTCTGGGACGCCAACGGCTACTTTTTCCTCAGGGGGGCTATGGATTTCGCGGGCGGCACCGTGGTGCATATCAACGCAGGCATCGCGGCGCTGGTGGGGTCCCTCGTGATCGGCAAGCGCGTCGGCTTCGGCAAGGAGAACATGGCGCCCCATTCGATGACCCTCACCATGGTCGGGGCGTCGATCCTGTGGGTCGGATGGTTCGGCTTCAACGCGGGCTCCACGCTGGCCGCGAACGGAACGGCGGCGCTGGCGATGATCAACACGTTCGTGGCGACGGCCGCCGCGATCGTGTCCTGGGCGGCGGTGGAGGGGATCGTGCGCGGCCGCGCCTCCATGCTGGGTGCCGCGTCTGGCATGGTGGCGGGGCTGGTCGCCGTGACCCCGGCCTGCGGCTTCGTCGGCCCTGTCGGGGCCATTGTGCTGGGGCTGGTCGTGTCCCCGGTCTGCTACCTGTTCGTGACCTCCGTGAAGGCGTCGTTCGGCTATGATGACAGCCTCGACGTGTTCGGGGTGCACGGGATCGGCGGCATCACCGGGGCGATCCTGACGGGCATCTTCGCCTCCGACACGCTGGGCGGGGTGGGCTATGCCGAGGGCCAGACGATGGGCGGTCAGCTTCTGGTGCAGATCGAGGCGGTGGGGACCACGATCGTCTGGTGCGGGGTGGTGTCGTTCGTCCTCTACAAGATCGTCGGT
>JBBSVE010000010.1:0-35208 GCA_038233815.1 Rhodobacterales bacterium | reverse complement strand
GTGCGATCTTGTAGACCTTCGGCAACGGCCGCCCGTCGGGGCCGAGCGTCATCGCGCCCGAGGCGCATCCCGCCAGGGCAAGGCCGGCGCCGAGGGTCAGAAGCGATCGTCTGTTCATCCGGTCCACCAATCAAATCCACCGTCTTCTTACGCCGCCGCGGAGGACTCTTCAAACGAAGTCGCGCAGGCCTGCATCACCGGGTCGCAACTCTTTGATTTGCGCTCCGGGACTGGCGGGCCTATGCACCCGTGCATTCGCAGCAGCAAGGAGACCGGCAGATGAATGTCGACGAGAAGACGAAGATCGGCCGTCGCGCCTTGATGACGGGCGTCGCCGCAGGGGCGTGTTTCGCGGCCCTCCCCGCCTTGGCACAGTCCGGCCCGACCGACATAGGCTCGACCGAGATGGACCCGCAACCGGTGGTGGCGCGCAACAACTTCTCCAGCTTCCGCATGCTGGAATGGCAGCCCTATTTCAACGACACCCGCAAGGGGGCGATTCTCGTCGATACCACGTCGCGCGCGCTGCATTTCTGGTCCGAGGACCAGTCGGTCTACAAGCTCTTCCCGACCTCGGTGCCGCTGACGCCGGAACTCACCCGCAAAGGACGGACCGAGATCGTGAAGAAGGTCGTGGGCCCGACGTGGCGCCCGACGCCCGAGATGAAGATCCGCAACCCCGAATGGCCCGATGTCGTTCCGCCCGGACCGGAGAATCCCCTCGGCACGCACGCGCTCTATCTCTCGTGGCAATATTACCGGATCCACGGGACGCACGACACGCGCAAGATCGGGCGCCGGTCGTCGAGCGGCTGTATCGGGCTCTACAACGAGCATATTGCGATCCTCTACGGACTGACGCAGGTCGGGACGCAGGTTCTGCTGATCTAGGACCCGTCGCCCGGCGCGCTGGAGGCGCTCCAGAGTGTTGCCAAATTGACGACGCCCGCCCGGGTCGGGCCGGAAAGCTGAAGGTCAGATTGCAATGGTCCCGTCTAACTGCTTAGAAAATACATACGAGGTATAGTCTTGGGTGCGCGTCGTCGTCCTCTGAAAAAATTCGGCGGCGTGCGAAAAACGGAGGTTACTATGAAGAAACTCGCGCTCGCGGCCGCTGTGTCTGTCGCTGCAACCGGTGCTTACGCCGGCGGTATGGCCGAACCGATGATGGAGCCCGCTGTTGTCGAACAGCAGACCTCGTCGTCTGCCGGTGGCATCATCATCCCGCTGCTTCTGCTGCTGGTGGTCGTGGCTGTCGTCGCCAACTGATCGTTCCACGATCCAGATCTATCGGACGGCAGCCCCGGTTGCCGTCCTTTTCATTTGCGCGACCTGACGTTTCAGTCGATCCAGCCGGCGAGGTTCTTGCCGATCACATGGGTCAGTGCCGCTATATGCGCATCCTCGTCATTGAGGCACGGGATATAGGTGAAGCTTTCGCCCCCGGCATGTTCGAAAGCCTCGCGAATCTCCCCTTGGATCTCCTCCAGCGTCTCGATGCAGTCGGCTGAAAAGGCCGGGGCCATCACCGCGATGTTGCGCTTTCCGGCTTTCGCCAGTTCGGCCACATGCTTCACCGTATAGGGTTGCAGCCATTCCTCGGGACCGAAGACGGACTGGAAAGTGAGGTCGATGCTGCCCTCCGCCCAGCCCAGCCGTTCGCGCAGAAGGCGCGTCGTCTTGGCGCACTGGCAGTGGTAGGGATCGCCCGACAGAAGATACCGCTTCGGCATCCCGTGGTAGCTCGTGACCAGCACGTCCGGCCGGCGGTCGAGCGCCCCGTAGGCCCGCTCCACCGATTCGGCCAGCGCGTCGATGTAAGTAGGCTCGTCGAAATATTCCGCGACGGTGCGGACGGCGGGTTGTCGCTTTTCCCGTTCCAGCGCGCGGAAGAAGGCGTCGTTCGCGGTGGCCGAGGTGGCGCCCGCGTAATGCGGGTAGAGCGGAAAGAAGACAAGCTTCTCCACCCCCGCCTCCACCATCTGGCGGACCCGCGATTCGGTCGAGGGGTTGCCGTAGCGCATGCAGAAATCGACCAGCACCCGGTCGCCGTGGATCGCCTCCATCGCGGCGCGGAGTTTCACGGTCTGCGCCTTGGTGATGGTCATAAGCGGGCTTTCGTCCGCCTCCTCGTTCCAGATCAAGCGGTAGTTCTTGCCCGACGTGAAGGGCCGTTTCGTCAGGATCACGAGCTGGAGGAGCGGCTGCCATTTCCAGCGCGCGTAGTCGATGACGCGGCGGTCGGACAGGAACTCGTTCAGATAGCGCCGCATCGACCAGTAGTCGTGCCCGTCCGGGGTGCCGAGGTTGGCCAGCAGGACGCCGATCTTTGCGCGCTTCACGGGCGGATGCTCAGCGGGCGCGTGGGTCAGACGCCCGTGTCCCGGGGTGACGCTGTCTCCGGGGGTGGATGCGGGCGGCATGGCGGGATCCTTCAGGCTATCGTTGCCTCCCACATAACCGCGTCGCACCCGGGGTCAACCTTCGCGGCCGGGACCGGGGAGCGGTCGCTCCGCCACGCCCAGCGCATCCGACAGGCGGGCCTTGGCCGAGCCGGGGCGCAGCGGGACTTGCTGGCTCGGATCGGGCGCCCATCCGGAAAGGAACACCGTCTCGAACGTCGCGGAAATCCGGCCTTGGGGCGTGCGCGAGGCATAGCGTGCGGCGGCCCCCGCAAAGAGGCCGCGCGGCGCCGGCGAGCGGGACCGCGCCTGCAGGGCATTGCCCTCCCCCATCGCGCGCAGGTCGTGCATCAGATGGACCGGGTCGCGGTAGTCCACCGTCCGCACTGTGCTGTCGGCGACCGGCAGCGCCAGCCCCGCCCTTTGCAGGAGCGCGCCCAGATCGCGCAGGTCGCCCATCGGCAGCACGCGCGGCGACAGCCCGTCGGTAAGCGCGATCTCCGCCTCCGCCAGGGCGGCGCGCAACTCCGACAGGGTCCGCCCGGCCAGAAGCGAGACCAGCAGGAAGCCGTCCGGTCGAAGCGCGCGCCGGCACTGGACGAGCTGGCCCACGGGATCGTTCGCCCAATGGAGCGACAGCGCGTGGATCACCAGATCGTGCGCGCCTTCCTCCAGCGCCAGCACCTCGTCGTCGGGCAGGATGAGGGCATCGGGGAACGAAGGGCGCCACAGGTCGGGAAATCCGGTGACGACGGCGGTCGCCGTAAACCGTCTGTTAACCTCGGACAGTCTCTCCTGCGTCTCGGCGATCACCGAGTCGTGAAGGAATGTCGCGGGTTCGGTCATCGCGCAGGCGCGGCGGCGCTGGCGCAGAAGGGCCGGGCGGTCGGTGAGGATGGGGGCGTCCATGGCTGGACGGTAGGGGTGCGCCGTGAGTTTGCAAGCCGTTCTGCAGTTCGTCTATCCGCCGCAAAGCCTCAGCTGCGACGCGCAGGTCACGTCGGACTTCGGTCTTTGCGGGCCGTGCTGGCGCGATACGCCGTTCATCACCGGGCTCGTCTGCGACCTCTGCGGCATTCCCCTGCCGGGCGAGGATGACGGCCGCGCCGCCCATTGCGACGATTGCCTGACGCTGACGCGGCCATGGATGCGGGGGCGCGCGGCGCTTCTTTATAAGGACAACGGGCGCAAGCTGGTGCTGCAGCTCAAGCACGGCGACCGGCTCGACCTCGCGCGTCCGGCGGGCGCATGGCTGCTGCGCGCGGCGGCGCCGCTCCTGTGTCCGGACATGCTGGTGGCCCCGGTGCCGCTGCACTGGTTCCGCCTGTTCCGACGCCGCTACAACCAGTCGGCGCTGCTGTCGGCGGCACTGGCCAGGGGCGCTTCTCTCGACAATTGCCCGGATCTGCTGATCCGCCCGCGGGCCACCCGCACCCAAGGCGGCAAGGGACGGGAGGAGCGGTATTCCAACCTCTCCGGCGCGTTGGCGATCCACACCCGACGCGCGGCAAGGCTCCGGGACCGGACCGTGCTGCTGGTCGACGACGTGATGACCTCCGGCGCCACGCTCGCCGCAGGGGCGGAGGCATGCCTTGCGGCCGGGGCGGCGGAGGTCCGCATCCTCACACTGGCGCGCGTTGCGAAGGAGCCCTAGATCCCTATACTCCGCCGCATCACGGAAGGGTCGCACATGCAGACGGTCGAGATCTACACATCACCGCTCTGCGGCTATTGCGCTGCAGCCAAACGGCTCCTGAGCCAGAAGGGCGTGGCCTTCACGGAAACCGATGTCAGCCGCGATCCTGCCGCTCGGTCCACGATGCTCCAGCGCGCGAACGGGTCGCGGACGGTGCCGCAGATCTTCATCGGCGGGCAGCATGTAGGCGGGAGCGACGACCTTCACCTGCTGGAGCGGACCGGCAAGCTCGACCCCATGCTGGCGGATTAGGCCATGCGCGCGGGGCTGGTGCAACTGACGGTGACGGACGATTCGGCGGCCAATCTCGAGGCCACACTGGCGCTTGTCCGCGAGGCGGCAGCGGGCGGTGCGGACTGGGTCCTGACGCCGGAATGCACAAACGCGCTGTCGTCGAGCCGGGATCATCAGCGCGCCATCTTCCGGCTGGAGGAGGACGACGCCACCCTCGCCGCCCTCCGGAAGGAGGCCTCCCGCCTCGGTATCTGGCTGCTGATCGGGTCGTTGGCGCTTCTGACCCGCGATGCGGACGGGCGATTCGCGAACCGCAGCATCCTGATCGCGCCCGATGGCACGATCAGTGCCCGCTACGACAAGATCCACATGTTCGACGTCAACGTGTCGGAGACGGAGATCTACCGCGAATCGGCCGGCTACCGTCCCGGCGACCGCGCTGTGCTGGCCGACACGCCGCTGGGACACATCGGCATGACAGTCTGCTACGACGTGCGGTTCCCGGCGCTTTACCGCCATTTGGCGCAGGCGGGGGCTGAGATCCTGACCGTCCCCGCCGCCTTCAACCACATAACCGGGTCCGCCCATTGGGAGGTTCTGCTCCGCGCCCGCGCAATCGAGACCGGGTGCTTCGTCCTCGCCCCCGCCCAGACCGGGTTCCATGCCGAAAGCCACGGGAAGGGCCGGCATACGCATGGCCACAGCCTCGCCATCTCGCCGTGGGGCGAGGTTCTGGCGGACGGCGGCAAAGATCCCGGCGTGACGCTGGTGGAGATCGACCTGGCCCAGGTCGCCGCCGCGCGTGGACGCATCCCGTCCCTCAGCCACGACCGACCCTTCGGCGCCCCCTGATGCCGCCGCCGAACGAGGATATCGCGGTCGCGCTCTTCGGGGAACTCTTCATGGCCGACCAGCTGGCGCGCAACCGGATCTCGAAGGCTCTGCCGCGTGGGATGGAATTGTCGCATTTCGGAGTGCTCAACCACCTCGCCCGCGTGGGGGAGGAGCGGACCCCGGCGCAGCTTGCCCGCGCATTCCACGTGACGCGCGGTGCCATGACCAACACGCTGGCCCGGCTGGAACGCGCAGGCCACGTCCACATCCGCCCGGACTGGGACGATGCGCGCCGGAAGTTCGTGGCGATCAGTCCCTCTGGACGCGCCGCCCGTGATGGCGCGGTGCAGGCCGTCGCGCCGTTGATCTCGGACGTGGTGGGCGATCTCGGCGCCGAACGGGTGCGTGCGCTGCTGTCGGTGCTGCGTGCGCTCCGCACCCGGCTGGGCGGGGCGGCGTAGGGCGCAGCGGCCCGCAACAGGCGCGAGGTGTCGTTTTTTCGGGTGCAATGGACGCCGCTTCGCGCCACGCTCGCGGTCAGTCCAGAGGAGTTTTCGCCATGTCCGCCTCCGCCGATCCGCTTCTTCAGCCCTACCGCCTGAAGCATCTGACCCTGAAAAACCGGATCATGACGACGAGCCATGAGCCCGCCTACCCCGAGGACGGGATGCCGAAGGACCGCTACCGCGCCTACCATGTGGAACGCGCGAAGGCCGGGGTGGCGATGACCATGACCGCAGGCTCCGCCGCCGTGTCGAAGGACAGCCCGCCGGTCTTCAACAACGTGCTGGCCTACCGCGACGAGGTGGTGGGCTGGATGAAGCGGCTCACCGACGAATGCCACGACCACGGCTGCGCGGTGATGATCCAGCTCACCCATCTTGGCCGCCGAACGACGTGGAACAAGGGCGACTGGCTGCCGTCCGTCTCCACCAGCCACCAGCGCGAACCCGCCCACCGTGCGTTCCCGAAGAAGTTGGAGGAGTGGGACATCGCGCGGATCATAGCGGACTATGCCGACGCGGCGGAGCGGATGGCAGAGGCGGGGCTCGATGGGATCGAACTGGAATGCTACGGCCATCTGATGGACCAGTTCATGTCGCCGCTCACGAACGAGATGGCGGCGCCGTGGGGCGGCAGTTTGGAGAACCGCGCGCGCTTCGCGATGGAGGTTCTGGCCGCGATGCGGGCGCGGGTCGGCGGCCGGCTGCTGGTCGGCGTGCGCTATACCGCCGACGAGGTGCACAAGGGCGGCATCACGGAGGACGAAGGCGTGGCCATCGGCGCCATGTTCCGCGATTCGGGCCACGTCGATTTCCTCAACATCATCCGGGGGAGGATCGACACCGATCCCGCAATGACCGACGTGATCCCGGTGCAGGGCATGGCCTCCGCCCCGCATCTCGATTTCGCGGGGCGCATCCGGGCCGAGGTGGGGCTGCCGACCTTCCACGCCGCGCGCATTCCCGACGTGGCGACGGCGCGTCATGCGGTGGCGTCGGGCAAGCTCGATATGGTGGGAATGACGCGGGCGCACATGGCCGACCCGCATCTGGTGCGCAAGATCATCGAAGGGCGCGAGGAGGATATCCGCCCCTGCGTGGGTGCGACCTACTGCCTCGACCGGATCTATCAGGCAGGCGACGCGCTTTGCATCCACAATCCCGCCACGGGGCGGGAGCTGACGATGCCGCATGTGATCGCGACCGCGCCATCGCCGCTGTCGGTGGTCGTCGTCGGCGCAGGTCCGGCGGGGCTGGAGGCGGCGCGCGTCGCGGCCGAGCGTGGCCACCGCGTCACGGTGTTCGAGGCGGCGGCCCTGCCGGGCGGGCAGGTCAGGCTCACCGCGCAGAACAAGCGACGCCGCGAGATGATCGGCATTACCGACTGGCGCATGGCGCAATGCGCGGCCCGCGACGTGGAGTTCCGCTTCAACACATGGGCCGAGACGGAGGATGTGCAGGCGCTTGGCCCCGATGTGGTGATTGTGGCGACCGGCGGCCTGCCGCACACTGCGGTGCTGGAGGCGGGTAACGATCTGGTGGTGTCGAGCTGGGACATCATCTCCGGCGACGTGAAGCCGGGCGCGTCGGTGCTGATCTACGACGATGCGGGCGACCACGCGGCCCTGCAAGCGGCGGAGACCTGCGCCTTCGCCGGCGCTGAAGTGGAGATCATGACACCGGATCGAACCTTCTCTCCCGATGTGATGGCGATGAACCTCGTGCCCTACATGCGCAATTTGCAGAACCGGGACGTGACTTTCACCGTGACCTACCGGCTGCGGTCCGTCGCGCGGGACGGCAACCGCCTGAAGGCCACGATCGGATCGGACTACATGGATCTGGACCGGGTGCGGCATTACGATCAGATCGTCGTGAACCACGGCACCCTGCCGCTCGACGACCTTTATTTCGCGCTGAAACCCCTGTCGGAGAATCTGGGCGCGGTGGACCCCGAGGCGCTGATCGCGGGTCGTCCGCAGCGCATGAACGGCGGCCCGCGCGGCTTCCGGCTGTTCCGCATCGGCGACGCGGTGTCGGCGCGAAACACCCACGCCGCGATCTACGACGCGCTCCGCCTGATGAAGGATATCTGACCGCTCAGGCGAGCACGGCGAGATCGACGGGATGGGTCAGCCCCTCCACCGGGCGGTTCGGGCGCGGTGCAAGGTGCTCCGCGAACCCCTGTCCCTGCGCCGTCCTGAGGGTGGCGGCATCGGTCAGCGCCCGTGTCCCTTCCACCTTGTTTGCGGTTTCCAGCTTGGCGGCGAGGTTCACGGCATTGCCGATCACGGTGAACTCGGCGCGTCCTTTCGTCCCGATCACCCCGACCGTCACCATCCCCGCCGCCACCGAAGCGCCGCCGCGAAAGGTGCCCGGCCAGCCCAGACCGGCGAACTGCGCCTCCGCCGCGTCGAGAGCGCCGATGACAGCGCGCGCCGCATGCAGCGCATCGGCGGCATAGGTCTGGCTGTCGGCCATCGCGCCGAAAGTGGCGAGGATGCCGTCGCCGATGAATTTGTCGACGCTGCCGCCGAACCGCTCCACCTGAGTGACTGCGATCTGCTGGTAAAGCGCGAGGCTGGCCATCACGACGGGCGCGGCCAACGCCTCTGCCATCGACGTGAAGCATCGCACGTCGACAAACAGGATCGCCGCCTCGCGCGATTCCGTGTGATGCCCGCCGGGTCCGTCGTCGGCAGAGGTGATGGAGGCCGCCACCTCGGGCGCGAAAAAGCGGCTCAGATCCTGCGCGGCATTGGCGCTCTGCACCGCTGCAAACAGCACCCGCCGCGCGCGGTAGAGCGCCAGCGTCAGGATCAGCGTGACACCGAGCAACGTCACCGTCTTGTCGATCTCTGCCCCGATCAGGATCGAGTTCGAAGTGAGGTATTCGACGTAATTGCGGGTGATATGCATGGTGCCCATGTCGCTCATCAGCGCGAAGGCGACCATGCAGAGCCAGCCCAGCGCCGCCGTCAGGCCAGCCGTCAGCACGAAGCGCGGATCGAACCTGAGCGCGCGCAGGCTGATGAAGATGAAGAGGTAGATCATTGTCGGCGCCTTCAGATAGAAGGCCGCGGGCTGGTTATACTGGATGTGGAACGAGAAGATCAGTCCGCACAAAAGCGCCGTGTCGATCAGGATCGAGAGCACGAGGAACCAGCCGGGCAGGGTCATGCGGTAGGACAGCGCCAGCCGGAAGACCGTGAATCCGAAATAGATGGCCAGCGTGATCGGCACGAAATTCTCGCCCGACCCGCCCTCGGCCCTTGGCGCCACGGCATAGAGGGCGGCGAACGCCACGAGGAAGGCCAGTTGCACCCAGCCGATCAGACGCTCGGCTGCATCCTCGCGGCGGTCAATCTCGTCCACCACGCGGGCGGGCAGGCCGGTCGTGTCGGGACCGCCGTTCAGGAGGAACGCAAAGAAACTGCGGACGGAACGGAGCTTGTGTGCCAAAGGTGCCGTCCTGACGTCGCGCTGCGGTAGGCGAGGGTAGCGCCCGCGCGCGGCCACGGCAATGCCGCGGCGCGGTGCGTCACGGGCGCGTGTGGAATGCAGGCGTGTCGCCCGCCGCACACCAGTCGCAGGCCGGATGGTCCGCCGTCAGCGCGAAGAAACGCCGCAGGAAGTCCCATGCGGCGGCATCGTGGACGAGGTGGTGGGTCAGAAGGCCGATCACCGGCACGCCTGCGTCGATTGCCGCTACCAATTCGTCAGTCAGCGCCTGCGCCGTCCGCCCGCCCCGGGTTCCGTGCCAATCGATCAGATCGACATGGGTGTTCAGGTGCGGCAGAGGCCCCGACGTGGGCGGCCCGAAGATCGAGAGGGCCGCAAAGCCGAGGCCGGGAAGCGCGTCGACCACATGCCGCGCGATCCGGTTCCACGGCGGCACCAGAAGCGGCAGTAGGCGCGGACCGTGCAGGTGGTGCAGGCGCGCGAGGCCGTCGGAAAGCTCGCCCAGCACCTCGGTCAGCGGCCGGTCCGCGCCAAGCTCGCATTTCTTGGCACCGGGACGTGCGTGGTTTGTGTGGCTCCAGCCATGCACGGCGACGCGCGCGTGGGGTGCCGCGTCCAGCCTTTGCGCCAAGGCGGGCCCGGTCGGCTCGGGCACCACGGCGAGCGTCACGGGGATGCGCGCCGCCGCCGTCAGCGTGAGCAGGCGGTCCAGCGCCTCGGTCGGTTCCACCGCGTCGTCGTCGCGCAGCCAGAAGCGCGCCTTTCGCCCTGTCAGCGCCAGATCGTCGAGCCGCCCCGCGAGGTTCCGGAACGGGTCCGTCATGGTGCGAGGACCAGAGGACCCAGCAGATCGCGCAGCTGTGCGGTCGCGGCGGTCAGATCGTGGCTTCCGGTCACATGGCGGCGCGCCTGCGCCCCGGCCGCCTCCCGGGCGCTGTCGTCGGTGAGCATGCGGCGGATCGCGGTGGCAAACGCCTCCGTGTCCCCGGGCGGCGTGAGGCAGCCGGTCTTGCCGTCGGCCACCACCTCCGGCACGCCGGCGGTGCGTTGGGCCACGACCGGAACACCCGCCGCCTGCGCTTCCAGATAGGACAGACCGTAGGCCTCGCCGCATCCCGGCCAGACGAAGAGCGCGGCGTGGCTCAGGTGGCGCGCGATGGCGTCCGGGGGCAGGAGGCCGGTGAAGGTGACGCGGGGGGCAAAGGGCGCGAACAAGGCCTCCGTCGCCGCGCGTTCGGGGCCGTCGCCGATCACCGTCAGCGTGAAGGGCTGACCGTCGAGAAGGTTCAGCGCGCGGGCCAGCATCGCGTAGCTCCGCGCCTTGTCGCCTGCACGCATCATGGCCACGGTAATGAGCCGGTTCCGCTCCGGCACCGTGTCCAGCGACAGGAACGGCGCGGCGTCGATGAAGGGTGCCAGACGCGCGGACCGGGCGCGGGGCGCGACCTCGTGCAGCCCTTGGAGATCGCGCGCGGTCAGGCAGATGTTGAGCGCGGCCTGACGCACACCCTGGGCCACCCGCGCCTGCGACGTCGTCCAGTGGCCGATGTCCCGGCGCGGCGACAGGGAGCATTCGGCCGTGACGTAGGGAATCCCAAACTGCCGGCACAACGTCGGGCCGATCAGGTCGGGCGCCTTGTAGTAGGGGTGATAAGTGAACCACAGCGCGGGCACCGTGGCCGCTCGCCATTCCCGGTCGATCCGGTCGATCTCTGCTGCGGCACCGTCAGCAATACGGGCCTGTTCCGCGCTGTCGTCCGGATCGGGCAGAAAGCTGCGCAGGGTGGAGGCAAGCACCGTATCGCGTCCGGTCCCCGAAAGTGCGGCCATCAGAAGCCGCGCCATCGTCCGGTCGCCGGAGGGCACAGGATGGTCCGGGGGCTTCAGCGGGGCGTAGAACGCGATTGTCTGCGGCATCGGAGCCTTTTTGCCCGCTCTCTGGTCCCCGCGGTTGTCGCACCCGTCGCGCGGTGTGGCAAGGCGGCGCGCTTGACTTGGCCACGCGGGCGCGCCCATCTGCCCGGACCCCATGCCGAAGGAACGCTCGTGAGCCAGACCCCCACCGACGTGCTTTCCGAAAGGCTCGCGGACCGCACCGCCCGGATCGGCGTGATCGGCCTCGGCTATGTCGGCCTGCCGCTTTCGATGGCCTCGGCGCGCGCCGGGTTCCGCGTCACGGGTTTCGACATCGACCCGGGCAAGATCCACGCCATCGAGGCCGGGCGGAGCTACATCGATGCGGTGCCGCACGACATTTTGCGCGCCATGACGGCGGCGGGACGGTTTGACGCCACCTGCGATTTCGCGCGGCTCGGCGACTGCGACGTGATCGCCATCTGCGTGCCGACACCGCTCACGAAATACCGCGAGCCGGATCTGTCATTCGTGGAGCAGACCTGCCGCGACATCGCGCGGACCCTGCGCGCGGGTCAGCTCGTCGTGCTCGAATCGACGACATGGCCCGGCACGACGGACGAGGTGATGCGCCCGATCCTCGAGGCGGGCGGGCTGGTCGCAGGCGCGGACTTCCATCTCGGCTTCTCGCCGGAGCGCGAGGATCCCGGCAACCGCGATTTCCACACCTCCTCGATCCCCAAGATCGTCGGCGCCGACGGGGCGGAGGCGCTGGCACTGATGCAGGCGTTCTACGGTGCGGTGGTGGAGACGGTGGTCCCGGTCTCCTCCTCCCGCACGGCGGAGGCGGTAAAGCTGACGGAGAACATCTTTCGCGCCGTCAATATCGCCCTCGTGAACGAGATGAAGGTGGTCTACGAGGCGATGGGCATCGACATCTGGGAGGTGGTGGACGCGGCCAGGACCAAGCCCTTCGGCTTCATGCCGTTCTATCCCGGTCCCGGCCTCGGCGGTCACTGCATCCCGATCGACCCGTTCTACCTCACCTGGAAAAGCCGGGAGTTCGAGCAGCCGACCCGCTTCATCGAGCTGGCGGGGGAGATCAATTCAGCCATGCCCCGCCATATCGTCCAGCGGCTGGCTGGGGCGCTCGACCGCCGGGCGGGCAAGGCGCTGAGCCGGTCGCGCGTGCTGGTCATGGGGATGGCCTACAAGAAGAACGTCCCCGACATCCGCGAAAGCCCCTCCCTGAAGCTGACGGCGCTGATCGAAGAGCACGGCGGGCGGGCGGACTATCACGACCCGCATGTGCCGGAGATCCCCCGGACGCGGGAATATATGGCCTTGATGGGGCGGACATCCGTGCTCTGGGCGGAGGATACGATCCGGGCCTATGACGCCGTGCTGGTCGCGACCGATCACGATGATGTGGACTATGCGGCACTGGCACGGTGGGCGCCGCTGATCGTGGATACGCGCAACGCCTTTGGCCGGCGCGGGATTGCCGGCGACCATATCGTGAAGGCCTGAGATGAGCCGTCTCGACAGTGTCATCCGCCGCCTGACCGCGCAGCGCGACCTCCTGAACCATGTGGCGCGCGACCCGACGCTGCCGGAGGGGCTGGTTCTGGAGCTGGGCCTCGGCAACGGGCGGACCTTCAGCCATCTTCGCGAGGCGTTTCCGGCGCGGCGGGTGGTGGCGTTCGACCGGGCGCTGGGCGCGCACGGGCCGTCCATCCCGCCCGCCGGCGATCTGGTGCTGGGCGAGATCGGCGAGACCGCGCGCCGCTACGTGGGTCAGGCGGTGGCGCTGATCCATGCCGATATCGGCACCGGCTACGACAGCCGTGACGCTGTGACGCTCACATGGCTGCCGGGGCTGGTGGCGGATCTGCTGGTGCCGGGGGGGATCGCGGTCTCCGGCCTGCGGCTCGACCATCCGGGACTGGAGCCGCTGGCGGTCCCGGCCACGGTGCCGGAGGGGCGCTATTTCCTCTGCCGGCGCGCGCCGTGATCTGGCTCGCGCGGCACGGACAGACCGAGATGAACGTCGCGGGCCGGTTTCAGGGCCGGATCGATTCGCCTTTGACCCCGCGCGGGGTGGAGCAGGCCGAATGCGTGGCCAAGCTGCTCGCCGCCCATGTGCGCGCGCGTCCTGCAAGGATCCTGTCCAGCCCTTTGCGGCGCACCATGCGGACGGCGGAGATCGTGGGGCAGACGCTGGGTCTTCCGGTGGTGCCTGACCCGCGGCTGATCGAGGTTGGCATGGGCCTCTGGGAGGGGCTCACGGGCGACGAGATTGATGCGAGCTGGCTTGGTGCGCGCGGCGCCGTGGTGCGCAACGGCTGGGCATTCGTGGCACCGGAGGGTGAGCGGCTGGGCGCGGTGGAGGGACGCCTTGGCGCGCTTCTGGGCGATCTCGCGGCGGACCCGGGGGTGACGCATATCCTCGTCTGTCACGCCATTGCGGGGCGGGTTCTGCGCGGGCTCTGGGCCGGATTGCCGTCCGCGCGTGCATTCCGGCTGGAGATTCCGCAGGATGCGGTGTTCCGGTTGCATGGCGAGGGCGCCATCGACCGCGTTCCCCCGGCCGACCCGGATTTCGCAGGAACGCGATAGACAAGCGGAGGTCCTGCTATAGTATCCCCGGCGATGACCGGCACGGGCGCCAAGACCCCTCTGCCCGCGAACGGGGAATGAACAGCGGATGACGTCCGGCACCGACCTTCTGAGGATCGAGGGATTGCATGTGGCCTTCCCGCTGATGCGCGGCACCCTGCAGGCCGTCGACGATGCAAGCCTGCGCATCCTGCCGGGCAAGGTCACGGCACTGGTGGGCGAAAGCGGGTCGGGCAAGTCGGTCATCGGGCAGGCGGTGATGGGCCTCCAGCCCGCCTCGGCCCGGGTGACGGGGCGCGTGCTCTTCACCGATCCGGCCAGCGGCGAGACGGTGGACATCCTGCAACTGCCGCGCGACGGCTCCCGCATCCGTGCCATACGCGGCCAGCGGATGAGCCAGATCTTCCAGGAGCCGATGACCTCCTTTTCGCCCATGCATACGGTGGGCGACCAGATCACCGAGGTGCTGACGATCCACGGCATCGGCACGCCCGCCTCGCGTCGCACCGACTGTATCGAGATGCTGGGCCTCGTGGGATTCGGCGACCCCGACCGGATCATCGACCGCTATCCGTTCGAGCTGTCGGGCGGCATGCGCCAGCGCGCGATGATCGCGATGGCGCTGATCTGCCGCCCCGCGCTCCTGATCGCGGATGAGCCCACGACCGCGCTCGACGTCACGATTCAGGCGCAGATCATGAAGCTGCTGCGCGACCTTCAGGCCGAACTGGGGATGGCGGTCCTGCTCATCACTCACGATCTGGGCGTGGTGGCGAACATGGCCGACGAGGTGGTGGTGGTCTATCAGGGCCAAATCATGGAATCGGGCACCGTGGGCTCGATCTTCCGCAATCCAACGCACCCCTATCTCAAGGGCCTGATGGCCGCGATCCCGCATTTCGACATGGAGCCGGGGGAGCGTCTGAAGCCGCTGCGGGAGATCGAGACCGGGGGGGCGGGGATGCTCTCGAAACTCCCCGGTGCCGTGCGCGACGCGTCGGACGCGCCCCGGCCCGAGGTGCTGCTGTCGGTGCGCAACCTCTCCAAGACCTTCGGCGCGCGCAAGAGTGGTGGCTGGCTGCAAAAGGCGCCGGTGGTGGCGCCGGCGGTGGACCGCGTGAGCTTCGACATCCGGCGGGGAGAATGTCTGGGCCTCGTGGGCGAAAGCGGCTGCGGCAAGACCACGGTCAGCAAGATGCTGATGCGCGCGCTCTCGGCCGATGCGGGCGAGGTCGTCTATGACGACGGCGCGGGACCGGTCGATGTGCTGCATGCGACCGGCGACGCCTCCACGATGCTGCGGCGCCGGATGCAGATGATCTTTCAGGACCCGGTCTCCTCCCTCTCGCCCCGCATGACGGTGCGCAACATCGTGGCCGAGCCGATGGAGATCCACGGCATCGGCGATGCGCGCGCCCGGACCGATGCGGTGCGGCTGCTCCTGACGGCCGTGGGGCTGGATCAGTCAGCGCTCGGCCGCTATCCGCACAGCTTTTCCGGTGGCCAGCGCCAGCGGGTCGGGATCGCGCGCGCGCTGGCGCTGGGGCCGGAGCTGGTGGTCTGCGACGAGCCTGTATCCGCGCTCGACGTGTCGGTGCAGGCGCAGGTGCTGAATCTCCTGAAGGATCTGCAAAAGGACATTGGGCTGACCTACCTCTTCATCTCGCACAACCTCGCCGTGGTGAACTACATGGCGGACCGGGTGGCGGTGATGTGGGCGGGCCGGATTGTGGAGATGGCCCCGGTGGAGGTTCTGATGCGCGCGCCGGTCCATCCCTACACCCGCGCGCTGCTGGCGGCGGTGCCCTATCCCGACCTCGCCCGCCCGCTCGATTTCGCGACCGCGGCGCTGTCGAGCGACATGGCGCGGGAGGCATGGGCGCCCGCGTTCCGGCCCGGCGACGGCTCCATGGTCGAGGCGGATCTGGGGCAGGGGCATTTCGTGCTGGCGCGTGATACGGCGGATGTGGGGGAGCTGGTAGCATGATCACGCGGCGGCGGACGATGGCCCTGATGGGAGCGGCGGCACTGTCGGGCGTGGCGCGGCCGGCACTGGCCGAGACCGGCTATTTCGCGGACCGGGTGGCGAAAGGCGATCTGCCCGACGTGGCGGCCCGGTTGCCCAAGACCCCGCGCGTGGTCGATCTGGCCGCGATGGGACGCACCCCCGGCAAGCAGGGCGGCACGGTCCGCACGCTGATCGGCGGGCAGCGCGACATCCGCTACATGCCGATCATCGGCTATTCCCGGCTGGTGGGCTATGACGCGACCTTCGGTTTCGTCGCCGACATCGCCCTGGGCTACGAGGTGGCGGAGGACCGCATCTTCACCATCCATCTGCGCGAGGGGCACAGATGGTCCGACGGCAACCCCTTCACGGCGGAGGATTTCCGCTATTTCTGGGAGGATGTGGCGCAAAATCAGGAGATGTATCCCGGCTCCGTCCCGATCGAATATCTCGTCGACGGCAAGCCCCCGGTGGTGGAGATCCTGGACCCGCTGACCGTCCGCCTCACCTGGCCCACCCCCGCGCCGGTGTTCCTGCCCAACCTCGCGGCACCGGTGCCGCTCCGGCTCTTCATGCCGTCGGCCTATCTCAAGGCGTTCCACCCGAAATACGAGGCACCGGAGAAGATCGCGGCGGCGATCAGTGCGCAGAAGGTGGACGACTGGATGTCGCTGCATCAGAAGATGTCGCGCTCCAACCGCCCCGAAAACCCCGACCTGCCGACGCTGGAGCCATGGCGTCCGCGGACCATGCCCCCGGCAGACCAGTTTGTGTTCGAGCGCAATCCCTACTTCCACCGGGTCGATGCGGCGGGCGTTCAACTGCCTTACGTCGACCGCTGGGTGATGAACATCTCCTCGTCCGAAATCATCGGGGCCAAGGCCGCGACCGGCGATACCGACCTTCAGTTCACGGCGCTGGATTTCGCGGATTACACGCTTCTGAAGCAGGCGGAGGCGACCCATCCGATTAAGGTCGCGCTCTGGAAGCGGGTGCAGGGCAGCCGGGTCGCGCTGATGCCGAACCTCAATTGCACCGACGCAGGATGGCAGGCCTTCATGCGCGACGTGCGCGTGCGGCGTGCCATGTCGCTGGCCGTGAACCGGGCGGAGATCAACACCGCGCTGTTCTACGGGCTGGCGGTGGAAAGCGCCGACACGCTGCTGCCCGACAGCCCGCTCTACAAGCCCGAATATGCGGCGGCCTACGCAAACTACGATCCCGACACCGCCAACCGGCTGCTGGACGAGGCGGGGTTCGACAAACGCGACGGGGCGGGGCTGCGGATGCTTCCCGACGGGCGGCCCTGCAACATCATCGTGGAATCCGCCGGCGAGAGCACGCTGGAGACGGATGTGCTGCAACTGATCCGGGACCAGTTCCGCAAGATCGGCCTCGCGATCTTTCCCCGCTCGTCGGAGCGTGACATCTTCCGAAGCCGTGCGCTGGGCGGCGGCATCGTGATGTCGGTCTGGCAGGGGATCGACAACGGCGTCGCAACCGCCGACATGCCTCCGTCGCAACTGGCCCCCACGCTCGACGATCAGCTGCAATGGCCGCTCTGGGGGATGTATTTCCTGTCCGACGGTGCCAAGGGAGCCGCACCCGACATGCCCGAGGTGGTCAGGCTCGTCGACCTCTTCCGCCAGTGGCGCACGAGCGAGACGACCGAAGAACGCACCGCGATCTGGACGCAGATGCTGGAGATCCACGCCGACCAGATCTATTCCATCGGCACGGTGAACGGCACGCTGCAACCGATCGTGTCAATGACATGGCTCAGGAACCTGCCGGAGGAGGCGCTCTACGGCTACGATCCCACAAGCTATCTCGGCGTCTACATGCCAGATACGTTCTGGGCCGATACATGAGCCTTTGGCGCTACATCGTCTGGCGTATTGCCGCGATGGTGCCGACGCTGGTGCTGATCTCGATGCTCGTCTTCACGATCATCGAGCTACCGCCGGGGGACTATTTCGAGAGCTATGTCTCCGAGCTGCGCGCGATGGGCGAGACGGCGGACCTGCAGGAAATCGAGCAGCTGAAGGCGAAGTATCATTTCGACGAGCCGCTCCCCATGCGCTATCTCTACTGGGCGGGGGGCATGCTGACGGGCGATTTCGGCTATTCGTTCGAATATCGCCTGCCGGTGTCGGACGTGGTGGGCGACCGGCTCTGGCTCACCATCATGGTAAGTTTCGTCACCATCATCTTCACATGGGCGATCGCGTTTCCCATCGGGATCTACTCGGCCACGCACCAATACAGCTACGGCGACTACGGGCTGACGCTGGTGGGGATGATCGGCATCTCGGTCCCGAACTTCGTGCTGGCGATCATCCTGATGTATTTCGCCAACCAGTGGTTCGGCATCTCCATCGGGCATCTGATGGATCAGAAATACCTCGACAAGGCCATGTCATGGGAGAAGTTCCGCTCCATCCTGAGCCACCTGTGGATCCCCGTCGTCATCATCGGGACGGCGGGCACGGCCGCGATGATCCGCAGGCTGCGCGCGAACCTTCTGGATGAGCTGCAAAAGCAGTATGTGGTGACGGCGCGGGCCAAGGGGATGAAATCGGGGCCGCTGCTGCGGAAATATCCGCTGCGGATGGCGCTCAACTTCTTCGTGTCCGACATCGGCTCCATCCTGCCCTCGATCATCTCGGGTGCGGAGGTCACGGCCATCGTGCTGTCGCTGGAGACGACCGGCCCGATGCTGATCCGCGCGCTGCAAAGTCAGGACATGTATCTGGCGGGCTCGTTCCTGATGTTTCTGGCGTTCCTCACCGTGATCGGGATGCTGGTCTCCGACATCGCGCTGGCGTTCCTCGACCCGCGCATCCGGCTCGGCGGGGATGCCACCAAATGAGCGCGCCGCTTCCGCCGCCGGGCCGCGACATGCGACACTACGTCTCCACCGCGCCGTTCGATCCGAACTCGATGGCCCGGCATGTGGAGGAGGCCTCCGCCGGCATGACCACGTCGCAGTGGCGCCTGATGTGGTGGAAGCTGAAGCGTCACAAGCTTGCCATCGTGTCGATGTGGTTCCTGATCGCGATGTATGGCGCGATCTTCGTGACCGAGTTCGTGGCCCCCTACGCGCTGGAGACGCGCGATCTGAAGAACATCTATGCCCCACCGCAATCCGTCCATCTGTTCGACGACGGAAACTTCATCGGCCCCTTCGTCTATGGCCGCTCGATGAAGCTCGACATGACGAACCTGCAGCGGGTCTATACCGACACCGACACCGTAGAGCCGCTGCGGTTCCTGTGCCGCGGCGATCCCTACGAGTTCTGGAACGTCTGGAAGGCCGACCTGCACCTCTTCTGCCCCGCCGAGGGGGGCGAGGTCTTTCTGCTGGGCACCGACCGGCTGGGGCGCGACGTGTTCAGCCGGATCTTCTACGGCGCGCGGATCTCTCTCACCATCGGGCTTTTCGGGGTGCTGGTCAGCTTCACGCTGGGGATCTTGATCGGGGGGCTCGCGGGCTATCATGGCGGCTGGATCGACATGGGGCTCACGCGGATCACCGAGGTGCTGCAATCCATCCCCTCGATCCCGCTCTGGATGGCGATGGCCGCGATCATCCCGATCACCTGGAGCCCGCTGCTGGTCTATTTCGGAATCACTTTCATCCTCGGCCTTCTGGACTGGACCGGCCTCGCCCGCGCGGTCCGATCGAAGCTCTTTTCGCTGCGCGAGGAGGATTACGTCACCGCAGCACAGGTGATGGGCGCGGGCAGCACCCGGATCATCGGGCGCCACCTGATCCCCGGCTTCATGTCTCACCTGATCGCGAGCGCCACCCTCACCGTGCCCGGCATGATCCTGGGTGAGACGGCGCTCAGCTTCCTGGGCCTCGGTCTGCGCCCGCCGATCACCAGCTGGGGGATCCTGCTGACCGAGGCGCGGTCGGTGAACGTCATTGCGATCTATCCGTGGCTTCTTTATCCCATCGTTCCCGTGATCCTCGTCATCCTCGCCTTCAACTTTTTCGGCGACGGTTTGCGCGATGCGGCCGATCCCTATAAGTGACCGCGGGATGGATGAGATGTCAGGCACCGCGCAGATGATCGACCCGCGCGCAAAACCACGCTTCGACGATGCGCGCGTCCTGATGTATTCGCACGACACCTTCGGACTGGGGCACCTACGCCGCTGCCGGACCATCGCCCACTCGCTGGTGGAGGATTTTCGCGGCCTCACCGTCCTCATCATTTCGGGGGCGAGCATCGCGGGCAATTTCGACTATCGCGCGCGCGTCGATTTCGTGAAGATCCCGTCGGTCATCAAGCTCAGGAACGGCGAATACACATCGCTGTCCGAACATATCGACGTGAAGGACACGCTGGCGATGCGCCGGTCGATCATTCTCGGCACCGCGATGACCTTCAAGCCCGACATCATGATTACCGACAAGGAGCCGATGGGCCTGCGCGGCGAGATGGAGGAGACGCTGGACTATCTGCGCGCGCGCGGCACGCGGCTGGTGCTGGGCCTGCGCGAAGTGATGGACGCGCCGCAGCTTCTGGCCGCCGAATGGGCGCCCCATGACGTGATGCGGAAGGTCGCGCGCTACTATGACACGGTCCTCGTCTACGGGCCGCCCGATTTCCACGACCCCCTGACCGGAATGAAGGTGCCAAAGAAGGTCCGCGACCGGATGCGGTTCACGGGCTTTCTGAAGCGCAGCGCGGACCATACGGAACTCATGATGAACCGGCCCGAGGGCGACTATCTCCTCGTCACGACGGGCGGCGGCGGTGACGGGGCGGACCTCGTCTCCGACGTTCTGGCGGCCTACGATGCCGATCCGGATCTGCCGCGCGCGCTGATCGTGCTCGGCCCCTACATGCCCAACGAGCAGCGTCAGTCGCTGGCGCAGACCGCCGCACGGTTCCCGCAGGTCGAGGTCATCGGCTTCGATTCGCGGCTGGAGGAGTTGATGGCCGGGGCCACGGCGGTCGTCGCCATGGGAGGCTACAACACGTTCTGCGAGATCATGTCATTCGACAAGCCCGCACTTCTGGTGCCGCGCATCGTCCCGCGGGAGGAGCAGTTGATCCGCGCCCGGCGCGCGGCGGAGCTTGGCCTCGTCGACATGCTGCTGCCCGAGGAGGCGAAGGATCCGCGCCGTCTGGCGGACGCACTGCGCGCCCTGCCTGAGCGCGACCCGCCCTCGCGCAGCGGCCAGATCCAGAGCATGGAGGGGCTGGACCAGATCTCCGCGCTCGTCGAGGGCTGGCTGGACGAGCGTGCCGGGCTGGCGGCCACGGGGTGACGGCTGCCCCGGCGCTTCGCCACCTCGTCGTGGTGCTGAAGGGCTATCCGCGCCTGTCCGAGACGTTCATCGCACAGGAACTGCGCGGGCTGGAACAGGCGGGGTTCCAGCTGTCCCTGATTGCGATGCGGCATCCGACGGACATCCGGCGCCACCCCGTGCATGACGAGATGCAGGCCCCGGTCGCCTATCTTCCCGAATATCTCCATGACGAAGCGCGGCGGGTGCTTCGCGCACTGCGTGCGGGCTTGCGCCGACCCGGGTTTTGGGCGGCCCTGCGCCGGTTTCTCGGCGATCTGCGCCATGATCCCACCCGCAACCGCGTGCGGCGGTTCGGACAGGCGCTGGTGCTCGCCGCCGAATGGCCGGTGGGCGGGCAGTGGATCTACGCCCATTTCCTCCATACCCCTGCGTCCGTCGCACTTTACGCGAGCCTTCTGATGGGGGTGCCCTTTTCGGTGTCTGCCCATGCCAAGGATATCTGGACCCAAGGCAAGGCGGAGATCGCGCGAAAGCTCGCGGCGGCGTCGTGGGTCGTGACCTGCACCAAGGGCGGGGCGGCGTATCTGGCCTCCCTCGCGCCCGATCCGTCGCGGGTGCATCTGAGCTATCACGGGCTCGACCTTGCCCGTTTCACGCCGCGAAAAGGGGCGCGCCCGCCGCTTGACGGGTCCGGGGAAGCGATCACGGTCCTGAGCGTCGGACGGGCGGTGGCGAAGAAGGGCTATGGCGTGCTTTTGCGCGCGCTGGCGGGGCTGCCCCCGGACCTCCACTGGCGGTTCGTCCATATCGGTGCCGGTGCGGACGGGGCCGGGCTGGAGGTGCTGGCGCGGAGCCTCGGCATCGCGGAGCGGTGCGACTGGCAAGGCGCGCGGGACCAGACGGAGGTGCTGGCCGCCTACCGCGACGCGGATCTTTTCGCTTTGGCAAGCCGGATCACCGAGGACGGCGACCGCGACGGCCTGCCGAATGTTCTGGTGGAAGGGGCGAGCCAGCGTCTTACGCTGGTCGCCAGCAACGTTTCCGCGATCCCGGAACTGGTGCGCGACGAAGACAGCGGCCTGCTCGTTCCACCCGAGGATGTGGCGGCCCTGACCCGCGCGCTGGAGCGAGCGATCCGCGACCCCGCGCTTCGCGACCGGCTGGGACGGGCGGCGGAGGCGCGGGTGCGGTCCGGGTTCGACTATCATCGTAGCATCGCCACGTTGAAGGCCCTGTTCGCGGCCGGGTGGGAGGCGAAGCGATGAAGGCCATGCTTTACGTCCAGCATCTGTTGGGGATCGGCCATCTGGCCCGGACCAGCCGAATCGCCTCGGCGCTGATGGCCGAAGGGGCGGAGGTCACGGTGGTTACGGGCGGTCTGCCGGTGCCCGGATTTCCGGCTGCCGGGACGGCTCATCTGGCGCTGCCCGCCGTGGCCTCGGGCTCCGGGTTTTCCGGCCTTGTCGATGACCGTGGCCAGCCGGTGGACGACGCCTTCAAGGCTCGTCGCCGCGATGCCCTTCTGGACGCGTTCGCGCGTCTCGCCCCGGATGTCGTGGTGACGGAGGCGTTTCCCTTCGGCCGCCGTCAGGTCCGGTTCGAGCTTCTGCCGCTTCTCGACGCGATCAAAGCCACGGTGCCGCGCCCGGTCCTTTGCGCGTCGGTCCGCGACATTCTGCAGGCGCGCGCCAAGCCCGGGCGGGACGAGGAGACGGTAGCGACCGTGCTCGCGCATTACGACCGGGTGCTGGTGCACGGCGATCCCGCTTTCGCGCGGCTGGAGGATACATTCCCCCTCGCGAGCCAGATCGGGTCCCGCGTGCTCCATACCGGGCTGGTGGCGGCCCCGGTGCCGGCACCGTCGGCGAAGCGGTTCGATGTCGTCGTCTCCGCCGGGGGCGGCGCTGTGGGTCACCGGCTGATCGAGGCTGCGAGCGGTGCGGCGCATCTTTTGCCCGACGTCGCGCGCTGGTGCCTGATCGCGGGGCCGAACATGCCGGAGGCCGCGTTCCGGTCACTGTCGGAGGGGCTGCGCGGCGGGGTGGAGCTCGTCCGCTTCCGCACCGATTTCGCGGCACTGCTGGGTGCGGCGCGGCTTTCGGTCTCGCAGGCGGGCTACAACACGGTGTGCGACATCCTCGGCGCGGGGTGCCGCGCGCTGCTCATCCCCTTCGCCAGCGGTGGGGAGACGGAGCAGACGGTCCGCGCGGGACGGCTCAATGCCATCGGGCGCGCGATGGTGCTGGAGGAGGACCGCATCGACGCGCCAACGCTGGCGCGCGGAATCCAGGACGCGCTGGCGCATGACATGCCTGCGGGGGTGCCTCCCCTGCGGGTCGATGGCGCGTGGCGGACGGCGCGCATCCTCATCGATCTCGCGGCGGGGCGGGCCCCTCAGACCGCGATCACCTGACCGTCGCGCCCGCAAAAGGCACCCTCGAACAGGCACTGTGCTTCGGCCTCGATCCGCACAAGGTCGGCATCGGTGCGGAATTTTGCGTGATGGATGAAACCCACGCGCCGCGCCCCCGACGCCTCGGCAAGCCGGATCGCCTGCTGCCAGGTGGAATGGCCAAAACCCCGGAACGTGTCCATCTCCGCATCCTCGAAGGTCGCGTCATAGAGGAAGAGGTCGGCATCCTCGATCAGCGCCAGCACCGCCGGGTCGAGGTCGCACGGATCATGCTCGGTATCCGTGACGATCGCCACGGTGCGGCCGCCGAACTCCACCCGGTAGCCGATGGCATTTCCGGGATGGTTCAGCATCGCGGTGCGGACCACGATCCCCGGCCACGGGGTCAGCACGTCGCCGGGATGGAAATCGAGACAGTCGATCCGGGCGCAGAACCGGTCGGGACCGATAGGAAAGAACGGCTCGCGCAGGAAGTCCGACAGCATTGCCCTCGTGTCCATGCAGGGCGAATGACCGGACCAGATCCGCAGCGACGATTCCGTGTCGTAGAACGGGATGAAGAACGGCAGGCCCATGACGTGATCGTAATGAAAATGGGTGAAGAAGAGCGCGAACTCCCGCACTTTGCGTAGGCGGAGCGCGTCACCCGCGGGCGGAAGGCCCGATCCCGCATCAAAGAGCAGCCGTCGATCACCGCAGCGCAGCTCGAAGCACATGGTGTTGCCGCCAAAGGTCGCGAAATCCGGCCCGCAGACCGGCAAGCTGCCGCGCGTGCCCCAAAGCGTCACCTCGAACGGCGGAGGCGCGCCCGGAGGCTCGGTCGTCCCGGTGCGCGGTTTCACAGGGGCTGTCATCCGTCACTCCCGCCTTCCGCCGTGATGGAGGAGGCAGGTGCGAGACGACCAGAGATTCCGCGCGACTGCAAGACGCGAGCGTCCCCGGTCAGTGCAGGCTTTGCCCCGCCGCACCCCGCGCTTCGGCAAGCTCGGCGGTGGTGCGCGTCAGGCGGGCGGCGAGCACGCGCACGACCTCGATCGTCATGTCGGGGAAATCGGACAGGAGCTTGAAGAAATTCTCCTTGCAGATCCGCAGCGCCTCGACCTCGGTCAGCGCCTTCACGGTCGCGGTCCGGGCCACGTCGCACAGGATCGCGATTTCGCCCACGATCGCGTTTTCCTGAACCTCGGCGATCTTGACCTCTCCGCCGGGGCCTTGGGCGAGGATGTCGGCCTTGCCGGTCAGGATCACGTAGGCCGCGTCCGCCGCGTCGCCCTGCCGGAACAGCACCTCGCCCGCGCGGTAGAGCACCCGCTCCGACGTGAAGGCCAGCAGCTTCAGCTTCGCCGGGGAGACGCCGGAAAAGAGCGGCACCTGCTTCAGCA
Organism: Rhodobacterales bacterium; assembly: GCA_038233815.1. Lineage (GTDB taxonomy): Bacteria > Pseudomonadota > Alphaproteobacteria > Rhodobacterales > Rhodobacteraceae > JBBSVE01. The sequence continues at coordinate 10,532 of JBBSVE010000010.1, read as the reverse complement.
TCCGGACTTCATCGTTGAGCAGCACGTTAATCCCTCCTCGCCGGTATTATGCCGACATCATTTCCGCGAAGATACCGTTCTTTTCGATCAGGTCCGTATGGGTTCCATCCTCCACCAGCCGGCCGCGGTCGAACACCACCACGCGGTCGAACAGCTCCGTCGTCGCCGGGTTGGAGACGACCCACAGGATGCCGGGACGGCGCTCGTTCTCATGCAGATAGTCCATCGCATCCTGCAGGATCCGGTCCTGCGCGCGCCCGTCGAGTGCCGAGAGCGGGCGGTTGAAGAGGTAGAAGTCCGACCGCCGGATCAGCGCGCGCGCGAGGCTCAGCTTCTGGCGCTGCACCGCCGTCAGCCGCCGCCCCCCGGCCCCGGCGTGAAAATCGAGGCCCACGGCCAATGCGGTGTCATGCAGCCCCATCGGCGCCAGAAGGCCGGTCAGCGCCTGCCAGATCCGGTCGGCCCCGTCGCGGTATTTCTGGCTGATCCGGCCAAAGAGCATGTTGTCCAGAAGGCTCGACGAGGCGAGATAGCGGTCGGGGTCGTAACGCTCGATTCCGTCCTTCAGATCGTCTGGCAGGCCCGCATGGAACGCCTGCCGGACGGTCACGATCTCCGCCATCAGCGCGTCGGTCAGCAGGCCGAAACGGAAGCGCGGCTCGATATAGTCGAAGCTGAGGCGGATCATCCGGCTGTAATCCTCCGCCGTGCGTGACTTCGGGGCGTTGGCAAGCCGGGTCAGAAGCGCCTGATAGCCCGGCATGTCGTCCGCCGACATGAAGGTCAGCTGGCGAAAGAACGGATGGTCGGGCGGCAGATCGGCGAACAGCTCGACGGCGTTGCGCGCAATCTCCAGCCCCATGTCGAACAGCCGGTCGGCCAGACCCGCATCGCGCATGACGGTGCGGAAATAGGGGTTCTTGCCGATCTCGCCGAACATCAGGGCGGGATTGCTGGGGTTGCCGAAAAGCAGGTTCTCGATCACCGTCGCCTCGATATTGTATTCGCCCGGCTCGAACGGCACGATCAGATCGTCGAGATCCTGCTCCTCCAGCGTCTCGCGCAGGGTGTGGCGCATCTCCACCACCTTGTCCGCGATGCCGGGATAGTCCGTCGGATCGACCGTGGACCGCAGCGCCAGATCGAGGATGTCGTGGCTGAGGTTCACGGTCTCGAGCACCCGGTAGACCACCGCCATCAGCGCCGTGGCATCCCCGATCCCGAGGCTGGCATAGCTGATCCACTCGTCCGTCAGGTCGAAATCTGGGCTGCCCGCCAGTTCCGCCTCGTGCCGGGCCCAGACCCGGGCGGCCTGACGGGCCGCGTCCGGGACGGTGCCTGCGGACGCGATCGGCGCGTTCTTCAGGCCGTAGAGCAGGTTGTCGCGCACCGTGCCGAAGAAGAAATAGGTTTCCGGCCCGACATAGGTGATCGCCCGGCCAGTGACGGATTCGGGCAGGGTGGCGAGGTCCGCGCCCCCCGCCGTGACATGCCCGCCCGAGGGCCAGACGATCCGGGCCAGCGCCTCCACCAGCACGTCGCTGCCCGAGCCTGCGTTGCCCGCGACCGCGACCGACTCCCCCTTTTCCAGCGTGAAATCGACCCCTTCGAGGCTGACCGAACCGCCGTCGTCGATCACCGTCAGTTGTGAGGCGGCCAGCGGACCCTGGAGCAACCCCGCCGCATCCTCCGCCGATACCGCATGGATCGCCTCGTCGATCAGGGTGTCGACGGCGAACTGCTGCGTCACGGTCTGATACTTGATCTGCACGTCCTGCCGGTTCTGGTCCCAGTCGATCAGCTCCTTCAGCGGGCCGGGAAGGTTCCCGTAGGCTCCGATGACGGCGACGAGCTGCCCCACGTCGATCCGCCCCAAGATCGCGAGATAGCCGCCCACGGCATAGAACAGGAACGGCGTCACCGAGGCGAGAAAGTTGTTGATGAATTTCACCAGGAACTTCCACTGGTAGATGTCGAAGCGGATGCGGAAGATCTGGCCCAGCCGGTCGGAGATGTCGGCACGCTCATAGTTCGTCGTATCGAAGGAATGGATCGTGTTGATCCCGTCGAAAATCTCGCTGACCCGGCCGGACAGTTCGCGCGCCGTCAGTTGCCGTTCGCGTCCCAGAACGAGCAGGCGGCGCCGCATCCGGGGGATGATGAAGGCCTGCACCGCCACCAGTGTCAGCGTGATGAGCCCGAGCGGCATCGACTGGACGAAGATGAAGAACAGCGCCGTCAGCGCCTGCCCACCCAGCATCGCCGGGGCCACGAAGGCGTCGCCGGTGAAGCCGCCGATCGGCTCCACCTCGTCCTTCACCATGGACGATATTTCCGCCCCCTTCAGCCGCTTGAACGCGGTGGGGGGAAACCGCAGGATCTGGTCCACCAGCGTGAAGCGCATCCGGCGCAGCAACCGCTCACCCAGCTTCCCCTTGTAGGTGTTGATGTAGTATTTGAACCAGCCGTTCACGATCACGAGGAGGAGGAACACGCAGCTCAGCGCCAGCAGCATCTGGAGCCGCGTGAGGTCGAACCCCGAAAAGAGCGTGATGTCGCCCTCGCCCGGCCACGGCAGGGTGTAGTGCATGAAGGTCTGCGTGGCGCCCGCCGTCTCGAACCCCTTGCCCTGAATGGGTCCGTTGACGATCTGCTTGGGCAGGTTGAACGACATGTAGAACGGTATCATCGACACGGCGACGACGGTCAGGATCCAGAACTGCTGTTTGCGGGTGTGTTTCCAGATGTATCGCTGAAGGTTGTCGTCCAGCATGGGGTTGGGCGGCCTTCCCTCGGCGGGACTGATGGGCGGCGCGAAGGGGCGCAGCGCCCGATGCAGTCAATCCGCTTAAAGCTGCGGGATCAAGGCGAATTGAGGGCGGCGTCGGCGATCTTTTCCTTGATGCGGAGGGCCGCCTCGGCATAGCCGCCGGTGCCGCCGTCGACGAAATGGATATGGTCGCGCGCCACGGCGGAGGGGACGATGCATGTCACCAGCGCCGTATCCTGCGCATGGAGGCCGAAGATGCAAACCCCGGCCGCTTCGTTCCGGTCCAGCAGCGCCCCAATCGCCGCCTGCCCGTCCGCGTCAATGTCGACGGTCATCTTCAGCCCATCGTCGAACTTGCGGAAATCGGTGTTGCGCACGAGTTGCCGTCCGTAGTCGCGCGCGTTGTAGCGCCCAACGGAAAGCCCGGTGCGGTGGAGGACGAAATTGAGCGCAATCTCGAACGCGACCTGCGCCCCGGCCTTGAAGCGCGCGCCCTTGGGTGCCCGCGCGCGCACCTCTGTGCCAAAGCCTTCGGGAAAAAGACCGGGGCGCGGGCCCTCTTCCGGCAACGGATTGCCCGCGCCGTGACGGCTGGCGAGCGCCACCACCCCCGACACGAGGGACCGGAACGCCTGCGGGTCGCCGCCCTCCGTCGGGACGGCGATGATCGACAGGATGTGGCCGTGACGGGCGCGCATCGGGCTCCATCGGCACGACAGCCCGTCGAGGTCGGGCTGCGTTCCGGGCGGGGCGGGGGGAATGGCGTAGCGGCCAGCCTTCATCTCCGCCTCCGCCCAGGCCGAGCCGCCGCCGGAAAACATCGCGAACGTCAGCGCGTCGCTGGTTCGGAACCGTGCCACCTCCACCTCGCGTCCCGCCGCCCGCGCGTCGGCCACCGGCACCAGCGCCACCCGCAGCGTGAGGCCAAGGTCGGCCGAAACCCATGCCGCGACCGCCGCGAGTGCCGTCCGCACGGCCTCCGCTGTCTCCCGCGGCACCGCGACGACCGCCCCGTCGCCGCCGAACGCGAACGGATAGTCCGCGCGGCCGAGCGTGTTCAGCACCGCCGTGATGACCGCGGCGCCCGCCATGTTGACCACCTTGTAGCGCCCCGCCGCGATCGCAGCACCCGAGGCCACGACATCGGCCACGGCCAGCATCCAGCCTTCGGGGAGGGACTTGTAATGCCGCGGGTTCGCGACATCCTCGAACTCGGAAAAGACCGGAAGGGCGTCGAGGAACGTCGCGGCGTCGGTCATGGCGCGTCCTTTACCGGTTTGCGCCAGCTTAGGGATGCCGGTGCTGCCTGTCACCTCGGCGCGATGCGTGTGACACCGTGCCGTCGCCGGACCGCTTCCATAGCGGCGCGGGTCGCCTAGATAGGACGGTAAGGCAGGGTGGCCGCGATCACGCCACACCGGTCAACGGGAAAGGGTGCATCAGCACATGTTCGACACCATTACCGCAGAGCATCTGGCGCGGATGCAGTTCGCCTTCACGATCTCGTTCCACATCATCTTTCCGGCGTTCTCCATCGGCCTTGCGAGCTTTCTCGCCGTCCTGAACGCCATGTGGCTCAGGACTGACGACCCCGTCTATCGCACGCTCTTTGATTACTGGAAGAAGATCTTCGCCGTGGCCTTTGGCATGGGCGTCGTGTCGGGCATCGTCATGTCCTACCAGTTCGGGACCAACTGGGCGGTGTTTTCCGACAAGACCGGTCCGGTGCTCGGGCCCCTGATGGCCTATGAAGTGTTGTCGGCCTTCTTCCTCGAGGCGGGATTCCTCGGCGTGATGCTCTTCGGGCGGGAACGGGTGGGCGACAGACTTCATATGTTCGCCACCGCGATGGTGGCCGTAGGCACGCTTTTTTCGGCGACATGGATCATCGCGGTCAACTCCTGGATGCAGACGCCGCAGGGGTTCGGGATGAATGCCGTGGGCCAGTTCGTCCCCGAGGACTGGTGGGCGATCATCTTCAACCCGTCCTTCCCCTACCGTCTGGTGCACATGGTCCTCGCGGCCTATCTCACGGTCGCGTTCGTGGTGGGCGGCGTCGGCGCCTGGCACCTGCTGAAGCGACGCACCGATCCGAACGCGCGGCGCATGTTTTCGATGGCGATGTGGATGGCGGTGTGTGTGGCGCCGATCCAGATCCTCGCCGGCGACGCGCACGGGTTGAATACGCTGGAGCATCAGCCCGCAAAGGTCATGGCGATGGAGGGGCATTTCGACAGCCACCCCGACGGGGCGCCGCTGATCCTGTTCGGACTGCCGAACATGGCGGAAAAGCGGGTCGACTATGCGGTGGAGATCCCCAAACTCTCCAGCCTGATCCTGAAGCATGATCTCGACGCGCCCTTGGCCGGGCTCGACACCATCCCGCGCGAGGATTGGCCGATCGTGCCGATCGTGTTCTGGTCGTTCCGCATCATGGTGAGCATCGGCTTTGCGATGCTCGGCATCGGGGTCTGGAGCTTGTGGCGGCGCTGGCGGGGTGGGCTCTATGACGATCACTGGCTGCACCGGGCCGCGGTGGTCATGGGTCCGATGGGCTTTGTCGCGGTGCTCGCGGGCTGGATCACGACCGAGGTGGGGCGCCAGCCCTTCACCGTCTACGGATTGCTGCGGACGTCCGACAGCCTCTCGCCCATCGCGGCGCCGGCGGTGGCGGCCTCGCTTCTGGCCTTCGTGGTGGTCTATTTCTTCGTGTTCGGGGCCGGCACGCTTTATATCCTCCAGATGATGCGGACGCCGCCCGCGACGCACCGGCTGGGACTGCGCGACGGACCGATGCGGACCACGGCCATCGTGGGCAGCGCCAATTCGGCCACCGACCCGGAGCCGGTATCATGATGGCGCTGGACCTGCCGTTCATCTGGGCCGGGATCATTGCCTTTGCGGTCCTGACCTACGTCGTGCTCGACGGCTTCGATCTGGGGATCGGCATCCTGTTCCCGTTCGGGCGGTCGCACGAGGATCGCAACGTCATGATGAACACTGTGGCCCCGGTCTGGGACGGCAACGAGACATGGCTGATCCTTGGCGGCGGGGGCCTGTTCGCGGTGTTCCCGCTGGCCTATTCGGTCGTGATGACGGCGCTCTACATGCCGATCATCCTGATGCTCCTGGCGCTGGTCTTTCGCGGTGTCGCGTTCGAGTATCGCTGGCGCGGGGAACGCTGGCGCCCGCTCTGGGACGTCGCCTTCTTCGGCGGCTCCACCGTGGCCGCCTTCATGCAGGGCGTGTCCCTCGGCGCGCTGGTGCAGGGGATCGAGATCACCGGGCGCGCCTATTCCGGTGGCTGGTGGGACTGGCTGACCCCGTTTTCCGTGCTGACGGGGCTGGCGGTGGTTATCGGCTACGCGCTTCTGGGCTCGACTTGGCTGATCTGGCGCACGACCGGCGCGCTCCAGACGCAGATGAAGGGCTATGCGTTCCTTCTGGGCATCGCGACGCTGGGTGCCATCGGTGCGGTGAGCCTGCTCACCCCCTTCCTCAACGGCGACTACTTCGATCGCTGGTTCGCCTTTCCGGGCGTGTTCCTGTCGGTCGCGGTTCCCGCACTCCTGCTGGTCACGACATACTTCATGTTCACCGGCCTGCGCGGAACGCGGGACTGGGTGCCGTTCGCCACCGCGTTGTCGCTGTTCCTTCTGTGCTTTCTTGGCATCGGGATCAGCTTCTATCCCCATATCGTGCCGCCGTCCCTCACCATCATGGAGGCCGCCGCCCCGCCCAAGAGCCTCGCCTTCGCGCTGGTGGGAACGGTCGTGCTGGTGCCGCTGATCCTCGCCTACACAATCTATGCCTACTGGGTGTTTCGCGGAAAGGTTCGGCCCGAGGACGGATATCACTGATGCGGCTCTCACCCATGGTGCGCCGTCTTCTGTGGTTCGCGCTCCTCTGGGCCGCGTCGATCCTGGCGCTGGGGATCGTCGCCATGGCGATCCGGTTCGCAATCGGGTGAGGGTTAGCGCCTCCGTCAGCCGGTCAGGCCGGAGCGCGCCATCGTCAGGGTGACGGTGATGCCATCCTCGTCCCGAACGTCGAGATGGCCGCCGATCCGCTCGATCAGCTGCGCCACGATGCGCCCCCCGAGGCTACCGGCGCGGGGCCACTGATGGCCGTGGAACCCCACGCCGTCGTCCGCCACCGAGAGCACGACATCCTCGCCGGACGCGCGGAGCGAGACACGGATCTCGCCACGCCGCCCGTCCGGGAAAGCGTGCTTCAGGGAATTGTTCAGCACCTCCGACAGGATCAGGCCGATCTGCCCCGCCGCATCCACGGGCACGTCGATCTCCCCCATGTCGACATTGACGCGGACCGAGCCGGGGTCGGTCAGATCCTGCGTCGCGGCACAGATCCGGCCCAGATAGCTGCCCAGCGGCACCGCCTCCCCGGCCGCGGCGGCCCGCCCACCCGAGAGTTGGTCGTAAAGCACGCTCAGCGTCTCCACCCGGCGGGCAAGAACCTTGATCGCCTGCGCGGGATCGCCGGTGCGCGCCTCCAGCCGGACCATCGCGAGGATCATGCTCAGGTGGTTTTTCACCCGGTGCTGAAGCTCGCGCAGCTGCTCGTCGAGCTGCGTCATCCTGTCCTCGTCCGCGGTGCGCAGCGAATTGTGCGTCTGCACGCCCAGAAAGAAGGCGGGCCCCTCCGCGGACCCCACCGCGCCATCCTCATAGAGCGGCGTGATCATCAGCCGGTTCTTGAACGTCGTCCCGTCGGCGCGGTAGTTCAGAAGGTCGATGGCGAATTCCTCGTTCGCCTCGATACCCTTGCGAAGGCGCGCGACGTCTTCGCGGTCCGTGCCCGGCCCCTGAAGGAACCGGCAGTTGCGTCCCAGCACGGCGGAGGCCTCGTATCCTGTCAGTCGCGTGAAGGCGCGGTTGACGTAGACGATCGGGTTGTCCGTCTGGCGCGGATCGGACAGGCACAGCGCGAAGGGAATGGACAGGAGCGTCTGTTCCGAGAGCCCCCGGGGCAGGTGTGGTGGGCCGGTTTCTTGCGTCACGGTCGGGGTCTCATCACGGCTGTCGATGCTCCTTACCGAAATAAGAAAGAAAATACTGCGGTTCAACACGGATCGGGCGTCCGGCTGGCATTTGGTACGCTATGGCGCGTCCGTATCGCCGTTTCGGCCGAAGCCTCGGCGGCGGTCCTAGAACTTCGCGTGGCCAAGCGATTCGCGCGTCCGCGCCACGGAGGCGTCGATGCGTCGCTGTTCCTCCTCCGACACGGGCCGGGGTGTTCCGTTAAGCCGTGCGGCGGTCGCGGAATCAAGGCTGATCGTCGCTGCCATCGGGAAGTGATCCGATCCGATGTGGCCCTGCCGCTCGATCGAGACGACCGCTGCGTCCGCGGTGACGAAGAGCTGGTCGATGGGAAAGCGCAGATAGGGTCGGTTGGCGTCGAAGCTCGCGAAGAACCCGCGCCCGATCCTCGGGTCGAGGTAGCGCCCGACATGTTTGAAGGTCCGCGACGTGTCCGACCATGCGACGTCGTTGAAATCGCCGGTCACGACCATCGGCGTGCCTGACCGGCTTGCAAACCGGGCGGCATAGTGGATCTGCGCGTCGCGTTCTTCGGTGCTCTGCCCCGGAACCGGCGGGCGCGGATGGAGGCCAACAAAGCGGAACCGGGTTCCATCCGGGGCGCGGAGCGCGGCAAAGACCGAAGGCGTGTCGCTGTTTGTCAGGCGCACGATCCGCGCATCGTCGACCGGCAGCCGCGTGGCGAAGAGCATCCCGTAGTGATTGTCCATCGGTTCGCGCAGTATGGTGGAATAGCGGTCGAGCACAGGCTCCATCGCGGCGATCCATGTCTCGTCCGTTTCCATCAGCAGAAGGATGTCGGGATCGACCCGGTCGATGACGGCGCGCAGAAGGTCGTGGCGGTCGTTTTCCATCAGGACGTTGGAGGACAGGATGCGGACCGTATGCGGGCCTTCGGGGGCCAGCGTCATCTCCACTGGGGCGAAGATCGTGTAGGGGGATATCCGCCAGAGGTGATAGCCGCAGGCGATGGCCATCAGGACCGGGATCACCACCCGCGTCGGACCCGACAGGGCCAGCGCGCCCGCCAGAACGACGGCGCCCGCGATAGCGATCTGGAGGCGCGGGAAGTCCATCACCCGGATCCACCAGACGGTCGTATCCAACAGCGGCAGGACGGTCACGACGAGGATGAGGGCGGCCAGAGCCCAAACGATCAAATGGGGCAGCATTGACCCGATGATACCCCACGCCATGATGTCTCCCCGCATTGCACCGGCGGACGCTAGTGCGGAACCGCGCCCGGCGCAAACGACAGCGGCTTCGGAGGGGGTCTCGGGGTGCGAGCCGGTCGATCAGGTCGCAGGCCACGTCGAGCCGGTCCGCGCCGTCCGGCAAGTGGTGGTGCCAGACGATGCGCCGCCCGCCCCTCCCAGATCCCCAAGGGATCGCCGACAGCATCCCCCCGGGCCGTATCGAAGGTGACACCCTTAGGGTCGGCAGTGATGCGGAACGCCTCGATCTTGCGCCCCCGCGCGCGGATCGCCATCAGCGTCAGCGCCCGGGGCGGCGGGGGGTCTTAGCGGCCCCACCGCCCGCCGCTCGGCATCCCTACCCCAATGCGGACGACCGGATAGCTCCCGCAAAACTCTTGTATCCGGGCGAGCCACGGCGGCGTCTCGATTGCGTGGTGCGGACCCTGGTCATTCAGTCCCGGCATCTGGTGGATCGGGTTGAGGATGAATCGGTCCGGCTCTGATGACCGGATTTTGCCGGTGTATTCGTATGGGGTGAGGCCACTGAGGATCTTGAGCCTGCGGGCGAAGTTTTAGGCTCAGGACGTCAGCAAGGTGCGTGCGCAACTGATCATGGCCCTCATTACGGAAGCGCTTGACCGCGGCCTCCTTGATCCTGCGGTTCATCCGCTCGACCTGACCGGTGCTCGGGGAAACGATCCCCCGGATCGTTTTTTGATCCTCGCAACTTCAAGGGTGGTTGGGCTTGGTGAGCCGGTGCTCGGTTCCATTGGCCCCGCAGATCACGTCAATTGCATTGGCCGGGAATAGATGGCGTTCCGGTTCCGAGGCTGATCGGCGAACTGGATGCCCGTCGGTGAGAAGGGTGTGGACCTGATAGGGCACAGTGTCGAGCCTGTGCTGCGGGAACGCCCAAGCGGTGCGCCCATCAGCCTTTTCAACGCGTTGGGTCACGGCGAACGTGCTGCTGCGTGAGGTGCCAACGAAGGGGCAAAGCTTGCCCCCAGCCGTCTGAACCTCGGCAATATCCCCTCTCGTGCATGCAGACATGCACTGCCGGGCAGTGAATGTGAAAGAATCCAATTGGGCAGCGCCTGAACTTTTGACGCCTCGGCTTGTCCCCTTCGACATCTGGCAGACGCGATATGCCGCGTCGCTGCAGTTGAAGAGGGACAGAAAACGATCCGGTGAATCGTTTTCCCGACGAAAGATGAAGCGCCGACCGCGTCAGGTGCGGGATAGACGGCTGACGGGCTTGGAGACCGTTTTTCCCCACAAACGATCACCCGGATCGTTTGCCTGGCGTTTGAACTCCAGCGGCAGCAGCGTATGACGCCGGAATGCGACGATCGCCGCTTCTTCGGTCTCGGTCAGCACCGTAGATCGCGGCTCTTTCGGGCCAGCCTTCATGTCCTCGACCGCCGCCCGCTTCCGCCACTTGGCAACCGTCTTTGGATTAATCCGAACGCCTCGCTCAGCACCGAGCGCGAAGCTTGCGATCGCTGT
>JBBSVE010000009.1:0-37326 GCA_038233815.1 Rhodobacterales bacterium | reverse complement strand
TAGCTTGAACTTCTACAGTGGCCGACGCCCCCATTCATCGCTTGCCGGGAAAACGACTGATGAGGATCACCTCAATCCGCGCACCGAGCCGTCACAGCCTCAAGAAAGCAGAAAACCACTCGCGCCATGCGTGAAAACCGTTCAGACGATGCGGATCACCTCTTCTCCGCATCCCGAGCCGCGGCTGCTCACCCGCCTTTATCCATTTGGGCAGTCGCCTCTTTACTGCCCAATGCGCGGCAATGGCGTTGAATGGTGGGGGGGGATCGGGTATCGCCGGGGCGAATGGCGGGGGCGGGGACGGATGGGATCGAGGGGCGATGCGCCGGGGGAGGGGCTGACCTACCGGCAGTCCGGGGTCGATATCGATGCGGGGAACCGCCTCGTCGACCGGATCAAGCCGGCGGCCGCGCGGACCGGGCGGGCGGGGACGGTAGCGGGGCTCGGCGGGTTCGGGGCGCTCTTCGACCTCAGGGCGGCGGGGTATCTGGACCCGATCCTCGTGGCCGCGACCGACGGGGTTGGGACCAAGCTCAGGATCGCGATCGAGACGGGCTGCGTCGACACGATCGGGACCGACCTCGTTGCGATGTGCGTCAACGATCTGGTCTGCCAGGGGGCGGAGCCGCTCTTCTTTCTCGACTATCTCGCCACCGGGCGGCTCGAAGTCGATCAGGCGGCGCGCATCGTGGAGGGCATCGCGCGGGGCTGTGCGGCCTCGGGCTGCGCGCTTGTCGGGGGTGAGACGGCGGAGATGCCCGGCATGTATCACGGCGCCGACTTCGACCTCGCAGGCTTTGCCGTCGGCGCGATGGAGCGGGGCGGCGCCTTGCCGTCTGGCGTGGCGGAGGGCGATATCCTGCTCGGCCTCGTCTCGGACGGCGTGCATTCCAACGGCTTCTCGCTCGCGCGGCGGGTGGCGGAGCGCGCGGACCTCGGCTGGGCGGACGCGAGCCCGTTCGGCAAGGGCACCCTCGGCGAGGCGCTGCTGACGCCGACGCGGCTTTACGTCCGGGCCTGCCTCGCGGCGATCCGGTCGGGCGGGGTGCACGGGCTGGCCCATATCACCGGGGGCGGGCTGACCGAGAACCCGCCCCGCATCCTGCCCGACGGGCTCGCCTGCGAGATCGACCTTTCGGCGTGGTCGCTGCCCCCGGTGTTTGGCTGGCTGGCGGAGGCGGGCGGGATCGGACGCGCCGATCTTCTGAAAACCTTCAACTGCGGCATCGGGATGATGCTGGCGGTGGACCCCGCCCGTGCCGATACGCTCCGCGCGGTGCTGGAGGAAGCGGGCGAGCGGATCGTCGACCTGGGCCGTGTGACGACAGGGCAGGGGGTCATTTACCGGGGCACACTTGCATGAAGCGCGTCGCCATCCTGATCTCGGGTGGCGGGTCGAACATGGCGGCGCTGCTGCGCGACATGGTGGGCGACCATCCCTGCCGCCCGGTGCTCGTGGCCTCAAGCGATCCGGCTGCCGGGGGGCTGACGAGTGCCGCGGCGCTTGGGGTCCCGGTGGTGGTCGTCGATCACCGTCAGTTCGCCGACCGGGCGGCGTTCGAGGCGGCGCTGCTGGCGCGGGTTCTCGAGGCGCGTCCCGACATCCTCTGCCTCGCCGGGTTCATGCGGATCCTGTCGCCCGCGTTCGTCCAGCGGTTCGCGGGTCGGATGCTCAACATCCATCCGTCGCTGCTTCCCGCGCACCCCGGCCTCCACACCCATGCGCGCGCGCTGGCGGCGGGCGATGCGGAGGCGGGGTGCACCGTGCATGAGGTGACGGCGGCGCTCGATGCGGGGCCGGTGCTGGGCCGCGCGCGGGTGCCGGTGCATCCCGGGGACACCGTGCTGACCCTCGGCGCGCGGGTGCTGGCGTGGGAGCATCGGCTCTACCCCGCGGTGCTGCGCCGTTTTGCGGGCGGCGACCGCAGCCTCCTCCAACTGGGCGCGTGAGGCGGAGGGTGGTTGCTGACCCCCGACGGACCGCGATAGGATCGGGACCGATCCAGAGGACCTCCGGCGCCGACATGATCCTGTTCCGCCCCATCCCCATGACCGACGGCGCACGCACCGGGGCCGCGCTGCCGCTGGCCGGCGGGCCGCTCTGGTTCGACCGGGTGGAGGCGATGGAGACCGGGCGTCCGGGCGCGGTGATCCCTGCATCGGACGTGCCCGGACCCGTGATCCTGCACCTCACCTCTCCTCGTGCGACCCTTGCGCCGGGCGCCGGGGACGGCCCCGCGATCATGGGGATCCTCAATGTCACGCCGGACAGCTTTTCTGACGGCGGGCGGTTCGCGGACCCGTCGGCGGCGGTCGCGGGGGGGCGGGCGCTGGTGTCCGCCGGAGCCCATATCCTCGACATTGGCGGCGAGAGCACCCGCCCGGGGGCCACACCCGTCCCGGAGGCGGAGGAGGTGGCGCGCACCGCCCCCGTCATCGCGGCCCTGCGCGCGGGCGGCATCGCGCTCCCCGTCTCCATCGACACGCGCAAGGCCCGCGTCGCGGTGGCGGCGCTGGAAGCGGGGGCCACGATCCTCAACGACGTGTCCGCGCTGCGCTTCGATCCGGGGATGGCGAGGGCCACGGCCTCGGCGGGCGTGCCGGTCGTCCTGATGCATGCACAGGGCGAGCCGCAGACGATGCAGGCGGCGCCCCGCTACGACGATGTGGTGGCGGAGGTCTATGCCTTCCTCGCCGCCGCCATCGAGACCGCGCTGGCGGCGGGGATCGCGCGCGACCGGATTGTGGTCGATCCCGGCATCGGCTTCGGCAAAACCATGGCTCACAACCTGACGCTGCTGCGCCATCTCGCGGTTTTCCACGGTCTTGGCTGCCCGATCCTGCTGGGGGCGTCGCGCAAACGCTTCATCGGCACGCTCTCGGGCGAGGCGGAGGCGGAGGCGGACCGGCGGATGCCCGGATCGCTCGCCGTGGCGCTGCACGGGGCGTCGCAGGGCGTGCAGGTCCTGCGCGTTCACGATGTCGCCGAAACACGCGCGGCGCTGGCCCTGTGGCGCGCCGCCTATCTGGGGAGATCTCCTTGACCCGCAAACTTTTCGGCACCGACGGCGTGCGCGGCACCGCAAACAGTTTTCCGATGACCGCCGACATGGCGCTGCGTCTGGGGGCCGCCGCCGGACGCTACTTCCGGCGAGAGGGCGCCGGCGTGCACCGCGTGGTGATCGGAAAGGACACCCGGCTTTCGGGCTACATGCTGGAGACGGCGCTGACCGCAGGCCTCACCTCCACCGGCATGAACGTCTTGCTTCTGGGGCCGGTGCCGACGCCCGCGGTGGGCTTCCTCACCCGCTCCATGCGTGCCGATCTGGGCGTGATGATCTCCGCCAGCCACAATCCCGCGCCGGACAACGGGATCAAGTTCTTCGGTCCCGACGGCTTCAAGCTCTCCGACGAGGCGGAGGCGGAGATCGAGGCCATCCTCGAGGGCGAGATCGCGCCCGCGGCCCCCGCCAATATCGGCCGCGCGCGCCGGATCGACGACGCGCGCGGGCGCTATCAGGAATATGCCAAGACCACGTTCCCTGCCGGGCGCCGGCTCGACGGGCTGAAGGTCGTCGTGGATTGCGCCAACGGGGCCGCCTACCGCGCGGCGCCCGAAGTGCTTTGGGAGCTTGGCGCGGAGGTCATTCCCATCGGCACCACGCCCGACGGGCGCAACATCAACGAGGGCTGCGGCTCCACCCATCCCGAGACGGCGGCGGAAGCGGTGGTGGCCCACGGCGCCGATCTGGGGCTGAGCCTCGACGGCGATGCGGACCGGGTGATGGTGATCGACGAGACGGGGGCGGTGGCCGATGGCGACCAGATCATGGCGCTTCTGGCTGCCCGCTGGGCGGAGGAGGGGCGGCTCAGGGGCGGCGCGCTGGTCGCCACCGTGATGTCCAATCTGGGGCTGGAGCGGTTTCTGGATGCCCGCGGCCTGAGGCTGGAACGCACCCCCGTCGGCGACCGCTACGTGGTGGAACGGATGCGCGCCGGGGGCTGGAACCTCGGCGGCGAGCAGTCCGGTCATATCGTGATGACGGACTATGCGACCACCGGCGACGGGCTGATCGCGGGCCTGCAATTCCTGGCCGCGATGGTGCGGACCGGCGACCCCGCAAGCACGCTCGCGCGCAGTTTCGAGACGGTGCCCCAGCTCTTGCGGAACGTGCGCTACGCCGCCGGATCGGACCCGCTCTCCTCCCCCGCCGTCCGGGCGGAGATCGCGGCGGCGGAGGTGCGGCTTGCGGGCACCGGGCGGCTCCTGATCCGCAAATCGGGGACCGAGCCCCTGATCCGCGTAATGGCCGAATGCGAGGACGAGGCCCTTCTCAGCCAGGTCGTGGGCGGCATCGTGGACGCGCTGGATCACGCCTGAGCCGCCGCGTCATTCCGGGTTTGAACGCCCCCCCGATCATGTTAGTCGGGCGGCCGGAACCGGGGGTGCCATGTATCGGCTGGAGGAGGAGCGGCCCGCCGATCTGTGGGAAGTGGAGGCGCTCTACGATCTTTGCTTTGCGCCCGGTCGCACGGCGCTGTCGTCCTACCGACTGCGCGAAGGCGTGCCGACGGTGCGCGCGCTCTGCGGCATCCTGCGCGATGCGGAGGGCGTGCTGGCCGCCGCGATCCGCTACTGGCCCGCGCGTGTGGCGGACCGCGAGATCCTGCTGCTTGGCCCCGTGGCGGTCCATCCGACGCGGCAGGGCGAGGGGCTGGGTGGAATCCTCATCACCGAAAGCATGGCGGAGGCGAAACGTCTGGGCGCTGCACGGGTGCTGCTGGTGGGCGACGCGCCCTATTACGGACGCTTCGGGTTCCGCAAGCTCGAAGGTGTGGTGATGCCGCCGCCCACGAACCCCGAGCGTGTGCTGGGTGCGGCGCTGGTGGCTGGCGCTTGGGATGGCGTCGCAGGGTCGGTGACGCGCGCCGCGATCTGACCCACGCGCGAATGCTTGCCGCCGGGACCGGCGCATCCTACATCTGGGGGATGGAAACAACCGCGCCCCGCACGCTCCCCGCCTTGCACCAATCCGACCCGCTGCCTCAGATCCGGGCGCTGGCGCTACGCAACCGCCGGGCCAACGGTCCGGTGATGCGGCTCGTCAACCGCTTCGGCGGGTCGGTGGAGCGACAGATGCGGATGCTGCCCGCGCCGGTCCGCGACCGGATCGAGGCGATCACCCACGATGCGCTGACCCGCGCGCTGGCGGTCGCGCGCCACGGAAGCCGCGCGCCCGATTTTGGCCCGCGCGCCGTGCCGGCCCTTGCGGCGGTGACGGGGGCGGCTGGCGGTCTGGGCGGGCTCGCCACGGCGATTGCGGAATTGCCTTTCACGGTGACGCTGATCCTTCACGCGATTCTACGCGCGGCGGAGGCGGAGGGGTTCGACACCGCGCTGCCCGAAGTGCAGGCCGAGGCGCTGCGCGTTCTGTCGTCGGGCGGACCGCTTGAGGATGATGATGCGGTCAACACCACCTTCGTCGGCGCGCGGCTGTCGATCAATGGTGCTGCGGTGCAGAAGCTGCTGTCTAAAGTGGTGCCGAAACTCGCGGGCGCGCTGACGCAGAAGCTCGCCGCGCAGACGGTCCCGGTGCTGGGCGCGGTCACGGGGGCCGCGCTGAACGCCACGTTCCTCACCTACTACCGGGAACTGGCGCATGTCCGGTTCGGCCTGATGCGGCTCTCCGCGCTCCACGGGGCGGAGGCGATGCGCGCGGCGTTCGAGACCGAGACCGAGGCGCTGCGGGTCCGAAAGATCTGACCGCCGCCCGTCACCTCCCGCAGGGGGCGATGTCGACCGGGCCACCGGCCACGGCACCCAGCTCCCGGCACGCAGCCCCCGCGCAGAGCGTCCATCCCCCGCCCGTGGCACCCGATGCGGCGAGATGCAGCGCCGGAACCGCCATGTCCGGTGACCAGACCCAGAAGCCACCCTCCAGCCGTGCCCCGTCGCCCGGCTCCATTCCCGCGCCGGACCCCTTTACCGCCACGCGGACGAGGCGGAGGTCCGCCGCCTCCACCCGCCAGCTTTCGCGCCATTCGACATGTTCGATGGAATGCGTCCAGGACAGCGTGAAATCCGGCGACACAAGCGTCAGCGCGACACCTGCCACCATCAGGCAGACGCTCACGCCACCGCCCCGCGGCGGGCCTGCCGCCAGAGCGAGAGGCCGAAGAGCGCCACCAGCACAAACCCCACCTCATCCGTCAGAGGCAGTGCCGCGATCAGCGTGGCGGCGGCAGCGATGGCCAGCAAGCGCTGCCACGGCGCCAGCGGATGATTGAGCCAGCCGATCACCGCGCCGCCCCAGAGCCCGATCGCCAGCACTGCCTTCAACACGATATAGGCCACCGCCAGCGGAAAGCCGATCGACTCCGCCAGCGGCCCGCCGGGCTGGAGCATCAGCGCGGGCGTATAGACCGCCATGTAGGGGATCACGAAGCCGGCTGCGGCAATTCGGATCGCCTGCATGGAAATCTTGAGCCCGCTCTCCTTCGCGATCGGTGCGGCGGCAAAGCAGGCCAGCGCCACCGGCGGCGTCAGATCCGCGAGGATGCCGAAGTAGAAGACGAACATGTGGCTCACGATCAGCGGCACGCCCAGTTGCAAGAGCGCGGGCCCCGCGATGGTCGCCGTGATGATGTAGTTCGGGATCGTGGGGATCCCCATGCCAAGGATGATGCAGGTGATCATCGTGAGCACGAGCGACAGGATCAGGCTGTTCTGCCCCACGCTCACGATAAACGACCCGAACGTGTTGGCAGCGCCCGTCAGCGTCATCGTCCCGATGATGATACCCACCAGCGCGCAGGCGATCCCGACCGGCAGTGCCGTCTTGGCGCCGTCCGCCAGCGCATTCCGGCAGATGAGCAGCGTTTCCCGCCCGCCCCGCGTGATGGCGTTCCAGGCGACCAGCGCCGCGATGGCGGAGATCACGACCCAGATGCCATAACGCAGGAAGGCCGACGCGATGAGCGCCAGCCCGACCCAGAAGATCGCCCGGATCACGCCCTGCGGCAGGTTCAGCGCCGACGCCGCGCCGAGGATAAGCATGACGGTAAGACCCAACCCCACGGTCCCCGCATAAAGCGGCGTGTAGCCGGAGAACAGCAGATAGACGAGCACCGCCAGCGGCAGCAGCAGATGCCAGCCCTCCCGCATCGCGCGGCGGGGGGAGGGCAGGTCGGCTTTGGCCATGCCGATGAGGTCGGCGCGCCCCGCCTCCAGATGCACCATCCAGAAGGTGGAGGCGAAATAGAGGATCGCAGGGATCAGCGCGGCGGTGACGACCTCGATATATTCGACGCCCAGCGTCTCGGCCATGATGAAGGCCACGGCACCCATCACCGGGGGCATCAGTTGCCCGCCCATCGACGCCGTCGCCTCCACCCCGCCCGCAAAGGCGGAGCGGTAGCCGAACGACTTCATCAGCGGGATCGTGAACTGCCCCGTGGTCACGACATTCGCCACCCCGGAGCCGGAGATCGTGCCCATCAGCGCCGACGACAGGACCGAGACCTTGGCAGGCCCGCCCTGCTTGTGCCCGACAAAGCCCAGCGACACGTCGGTGAAGAGCTTGATCATCCCGGCCTTTTCCAGAAACGCCCCAAACAGGATAAAAAGGAAAATGTAGGTCGAGGAGACATAGACCGGAATGCCGTAGATGCCTTCGGTCCCGAAGGTCATGTGGTCGACGACCTGCTGGAAATCGTAGCCCCGGGTCTGGAAGATGCCGGGGACATATTGGCCGAAGAAGCAGTAGGCGAGAAAGCAGCCCGTAATGATCGGCAGCGCCGGTCCCATCAGCGCCCACGCGGCGGCGAAGACGGTCAAGAGCGCCACGCACCCCACCACCGTGTCCGACAGGATCGGCACGCCTGCTCGCAGGATCAGCGGGGTATATTCCCACCACTGGTAGGCCGCGACCACGACGCCCAGCCCCGCCATGATCCAGCCCGCCGAGCGCATCGCCATGGACGGTCCGCGCAGGAGTGCCAGCAGCGGAAAGCCCAGCAGCATCAGGAATCCCACATGCACCGCACGCGCGACGATGCTCGGGATGTTCAGCAGATGCGCCGCGGTGGAGATCTGGAAGACCGAAAAGGCGACCGCGATCCAGAACAGGAGGCGGCCCTGAAAGCCCTCGGGAAAGCCCGACCCGAGGGGATCGTGCGCGGACAGTTCGAGGTCGGCTACGGGGGCGGCGTCGTCGTCCGGCATCACTCGATCCTTGACCGCATGGGAATCGGGGCGAGCCATGCGGGCTCGCCCCCGATCCGGCTCACTTGATGAGGCCAACCTCGCGGTAATACTTCTCCGCCCCGGGGTGGAGCGGGATCGGCATGCCGGTGAGCGCGGTCTTCAGCGTGATCCCGGCCGCCGACTTGTGCGCGGCGACGAGCGTCGGCAGGTTTTCGAACATGATCTTCGTCATCTCATAGGCCGTCTCGTCCGACACATCCGAGGAGGTGACGAAATAGTTCATCACCGCGACCGTCGGCACGTCCTCGGTCTGGCCCTCGTAGGTGCCCTTCGGGATCGTCCCCGCGACATAGGGCGCACCCAGCTTTTCGGCCACCGCCGGCGGGATCGCCACGATCGTCGTGGCCATCGAGGTGGAGAGATCCTTCAGCGAGGCCACGCCCAGCCCGGCCGATTGCAGCGTCGCGTCGAGCGAGCGGTTCTTCTGCAACTCCACCGATTCCGCGAAGGGCAGATATTCGACCTTGCTCATGTCCTTGTAGCTCATCCCCGCCGCGTCGAGGATCGCCCGCGCGTTCAGCTCGGTCCCCGATTTCGCAGCCCCCACGGACAGGCTGTGGCCCTTGAGGTCGGCCAGCGTCTTGATGCCGCTCTCGGCGCTCGCCGCGATCTGGATGTAGTTCGGATAGGCAGCGGCAATCCCGCGCAGCTTGTCGAGCGGCTTGGGAAAGCC
The DNA here is from genome assembly GCA_038233815.1 of Rhodobacterales bacterium. Taxonomy (GTDB): domain Bacteria; phylum Pseudomonadota; class Alphaproteobacteria; order Rhodobacterales; family Rhodobacteraceae; genus JBBSVE01. Next base: position 28,387 of record JBBSVE010000009.1, on the reverse strand, counting down.
CGCATCGGCATTGCCCTCGGCGGCGAACTTGACCGAGTCGCCCAGCGCCAGCGCCAGCTCTCCCTTGCCCTGCTGAAGGAGGTTCAGGTTCTCGACCGAGGCCTTGGTCGATTGCACCTGCGCCTTTACGCCGGGGATCTTCTCGCCGTAGAGCGTGGCGAGCGCGGAGCCGACCGGATAATAGACACCGGACGTGCCCCCGGTCAGGACGTTGATGAACTCGGCGGCATGGAGTGTTACGGGGGCCGTGGCGAGGGCCGCACCCGCGGCGAGCATCCGCATGGTCTGGGTCAGTCTGGTCATCGTTCTATCTCCTCCGGTTGGTTCTGGCCGCGCGTTCGGTCCGCGCGGTTCAGGGACCATAGTGGGGCGAATGGACCCACGGGCTCAATCCCCTATTTCCCGCCGCATCATCCGCGCTGATCGGCGAACCAGTCCATCACCGCCGGGCGCACGCTTTCGTCGCCGCGCGCGCGCGCCGTGTCGATCACGAAGCGCAGCGCCTTGAGGTCGGTGCGGCGGATCAGGCTTTTCACCGGCCCGATCGAGGCCGGGCGCATCGACAGCGCGCGGATGCCCATCGCGGCCAGCACCAGCGCCTCCACCGGGCGGCCCGCATCCTCGCCGCAGAACGAAAGCGGCGTCTCCGCCCCGGCGCAGCGGATCACGATCTGCTCGATCAGCGTCAGGAACGAGGAGTTGAGCGAATCGTAGCGCCGCCGCACGCGCTCGTTCTCCCGATCGGCGGCGTAGAAGAACTGTTTGAGATCGTTGCCGCCGATGGAGATGAAGTCGGCGGCCTGAAAAAACGCCCGCGGCGCGAAGGCGAGGCTCGGCGTTTCCAGCATGGCGCCGACCTCGAGGCTTTCGGGCACGACACCGCCCAGCGCCCGCTCCCGCTCCAGCTGCGCCAGAAGATGGCCGCGCGCGGCGAGAAACTCCGCATGTTCGGTGATGAAGGGAAACATCACCGACAGCGGCCGCCCTTGCGCGCCCCGGATCAGTGCCTGCGCCTGCATCTTGAGAACGCCGGGCTTGTCGAGACCCACCCGGATCGCGCGCCATCCCATCGCGGGGTTCGGCTCGTCCTGCGGCTTCATGTAGGGCAGCACCTTGTCGGAGCCGACGTCGAGCGTGCGAAACGCGACGCGGCGCCCCTTGGCCGCATCCATGACCCGGGAATAGAGCGCCGCCAGTTCCGCGCGCTTCGGCATGTGGTTGCGGATCAGGAACTGCAGTTCAGTGCGAAATAGCCCCACGCCGTCGGCACCGGAGCCTTCGAGGCTCGGCAGATCCGCCATCAGGCCCGCATTCATGTGCAGCGCTATGACCGTGCCGCAGGTCGTCTCCGCCGGCAGGTCGCGCAGGCCCGCATAGCGGCTCTGCGCCTCGGCCTGCATCGCCATCTTGTCGCGGAAGGCGCTGACGATGGTTTCCTCGGGGCGCAGGTGGGCGATGCCCTGATCGCCGTCGATCAGCACGCGGTCCCCAGTCAGCGCCTCGGCGATGATGCCCTTGGCACCGATCACCAGCGGGATCACCAGCGCCCGCGCCACGATCGCCGCGTGAGAGCCGACGGAGCCTTCCTCCAAAACCACCCCCCGGAGCGTGCGCCCATAGTCCAGCAGCTCCGCAGGCCCGATGTTGCGCGCAACAAGCACCGGGTTCTCCGGCATCCGGGCCCCGGTATCGCGGCCCTGTCCGGTCAGGATCCGTAGCAGGCGGTTGGAGAGGTCATCCAGATCATGCAGCCGCTCGCGCAAATAGGCGTCCGGCACCTGGCCGAGGCGGGCGCGGGTGGCGGACTGCTCCTTTTCCACCGCCGCTTCGGCCGAAAGGCCCTGCGCGATGTCCTCCTCCATCCGGCGCAGCCAGCCGCGTGAATGGGCGAACATGCGGTAAGCCTCCAGCACCTGCTTCTGGTCCTTGTCGAGGCTTTCTGCGCGCAAGAGATCGTCGACCGACACGCGGAGCTGCCCCACGGCGGCGCGGATCCGTTCCGTCTCCAGCACCGGATCGTCGGCCACGGGGTTCGTCACCACGACGCGCGGCTCGTGAAGCCAGACATGACCCTCGGTGGTGCCTTCCTGTCCGATCAGGCCGCGGAACATGACGGGCTGCTTGTGCAGCGTCGCCATCGCGTTGCCCTCGCCGTTGAAGGCGCCAAGCTCGGTCATCTCGGCCAGCACCATCGCCACGACCTCGAGTCCGTAGACCTCGTCCTCGGAAAACATCCGCGCGGCCTTGGACTGCACCACCAGCACGCCCAGCTTTTCCCCCACCCGCTGGATCGGTACGCCGAGAAAGGAGGAATAGGCCTCCTCCCCCGTTTCCGGCATGAAGCGAAAGCCTTTTTCGGCGGGCGCGTTGGCCGACCGGATCGGCACGCCGGTGCGCGCCACGCGGCCGACCAGCCCCTCGCCCAGACGGAGCCGCGTCTCGTGCACGGCCTGCGGGTTCAGCCCTTCGGTGGCGCAGAGTTCCAGCGTACCGGGGTCGCGGAAGAGATAGATCGAGCAGACTTCGGCGCGAAGCGAATCCGCAATGAGATGCGTCACGCGGTCAAGCCGCTCCTGTCCCTGACCGGGCTCGGCGAGGCTGTCCTTCAGGCGTCGCAGAAGCGCGCGGCTGTCAGTCTGGGTGCGTTCCGCCATGTCCCCCCGCGCGTCCTGCGTCCGTTGGGCGGCGGTCCTAGTGCCCGCCCGCGCCTGTCCGGCCCGGCGCCGCATGTCCGCCCGCCGTCTCCAGCCCGAAGGCATCATGCAGCGCCTGCACCGCGAGTTCCACGTATTTCCGGTCGATCAGCACCGAAATCTTGATCTCGGAGGTTGAAATCACCTTGATGTTCACATTTTCGGCGGACAGTGCCCGGAACATGGTCGCCGCAACTCCCGCGTGCGACCGCATTCCGATCCCCACGACGGACACCTTGGCCACCTCGGTATCCTCGACGAGGCTCTGATAGGCGATGTCGCCCGCCTCGGCCGCGTCCTGCATGGCTTTCCTTGCCCGCGCGACCTGATTGACGGGGCAGGAAAAGGTCATGTCGGTCACATCAGCCGCATCCGATCCCGCGGCCTTGTCGGAGATGTTCTGCACGATCATGTCGACATTCACCCCCGCCGCCGACAAGGGCCCGAAGATCGCCGCCGCGATCCCGGGCCGGTCCTCGACCGACACCAGCGTCATTTTCGCTTCGTCGCGGCTGTAGGCCACGCCGGACACCACTCTCGATTCCATGATCTCATCCTCGTCGCAGACTAGCGTGCCCGATGTGTCGTCGGTTTCCTCGAATGACGATAGCACGCGCAGGCGCACCTTGTAGCGCATCGCAAGCTCCACCGACCGGGTCTGGAGCACCTTGGCGCCCAGAGAAGCCAGTTCCAGCATCTCCTCGAACGCGATCCGGTTGAGCTTGCGCGCCTTGCGCGAGATCCGGGGATCGGTGGTGTAGATGCCGTCCACGTCGGTGTAGATGTCGCAACGCACCGCCCCGAAGGCGGCGGCGAAGGCGACCGCCGTGGTGTCCGACCCGCCGCGCCCGAGCGTGGTGATCCGGCCCTCGGCGCTGATGCCCTGAAATCCCGCAACCACGGCGACCCTGAAGCCCTCGGCGAATTTCGCGTCGATATTGTCGCGGGGGATCGCTTCGAACCGGGCGGAGGAATGGGCCGAGGTGGTGCGGATCGGCACCTGCCAGCCCTGCCAGGACCGTGCCGGCACGTCCATTTCCTGCAATGTCAGCGCCATCAGGCCCGCCGTCACATTCTCGCCCGAGGACACCACCGCGTCATATTCGCGCGCGTCGAACAGGGGCGAGGTGCGTTCCACCCAGCCCACCAGCTCATTGGTCTTGCCCGACATGGCGGAGACGATGACGATGACGTCGAACCCCCGCTCCACCTCGCGTTTCACCTTGCGCGCGGCGTTTGCGATCCGGTCGAGATCGGCCACCGAGGTGCCGCCGAATTTCATCACGAGTATCGGCATCGGGGTCCTGTGTGCGCCCATCGGATCGGTCGCGCGCTTCCTACGCGGGGCGGGTGGGGCCTGCAAGTGGGGGCTGGAGCGCGCGCCAGCCGATGTCGCCGCGGCAAAACCCCTCCGGCCAGTCGATCCGGTCGACCATGGCATAGGCCGCGTCCCGCGCCGCCCCGAGGGTGTCGCCGCGCGCGGCGACACCCAGAACGCGGCCCCCGTCGGCCTTGAACGTGCCCTCTGCCCGGACGGTGCTAGCATGAAAGACCATGTGGCGGCTGTCCTCCCGCAGGGCCTCCAGCCCCCCGACGCGGCTGCCCTTGGCGTAATCGCCGGGATAGCCCCGTGCGGCCATCACGACGCACAGCGCGTGATCGTCGGCCCAGTTGACCCGGGACTGGCCGAGCCGCCCCTCCGCGCAATCGAGCATCAGGTCGAGCGCCTGCCCCCCGAGCCGCATCATCAGCACCTGACATTCCGGATCGCCGAAGCGGACGTTGTATTCGACCAGGCGCGCGCGCCCGTCTTCGATCATCAGCCCGGCATAGAGCACGCCTTCGAACGGCGTGCCGCGCCGGGCCATCTCGGCCACGGTGGGGCGCACGATCTCCTCCATCGCCTGCGCCACGATGGCGTCGGTCAGGACCGGCGCGGGGGAATAGGCGCCCATGCCGCCGGTGTTTGGCCCCTCGTCACCATCGAAGGCGCGCTTGTGGTCCTGCGCCGTACCGATCGGCAGCACGTCGGTCCCGTCGCAGAGGACGAAGAGGCTCGCCTCCTCGCCCGCCATGAAGTCCTCGATCACCACCTCGGCACCAGCCGCCCCGAATGCGCCGCCAAAGATCAGGTCGATCCCCGCCAGCGCCTCGGCCTCCGTCATGCCGATGATGACGCCCTTCCCGGCGGCGAGGCCGTCGGCCTTGACCACCAGAGGCGCGCCTGCGGCCTTCACATGCGCGCGGGCGGCACCGGCATCGGCAAAGCGCGCCCAGGCCGCGGTCGGCGCGCCGCAGGCATCGCAGATCTCCTTGGTAAAGGCCTTCGAGGATTCCAGCCGCGCGGCCGCCGCCGACGGCCCGAAGGTGGAAAGCCCCGCCGCGCGCGTGGCGTCCGCAACCCCCGCGGCGAGCGGTGCCTCCGGCCCCACGATCACGAAATCCACCGCATGCGCCTCGCAGAACGCGACCACCTCCCGCCCGTCGAGGATGTCGAGATCGGCGCACTCCGCGACCCGTGCGATACCGGCGTTGCCGGGGGCCACGATCAGCCGGTCGCATTTCGGGTTCTGCTTTACCGCCCAGGCCAGCGCATGTTCGCGCGCCCCGCCGCCCAGAATGAGGATGTTCACAGACGAGGCCCCCCGGCTTGGCGTTTCTTCCGCCCGCTCTTAAAGTGCCGGTCACGCCGTCGCAATGCCGGGAGCCTGCCGCCCATGTCCGACCTTTTCGAGGATGCCGCCCCGGGCAATGCGCCGGAATATACCGTGACGGAGCTTTCTGGCGCGGTAAAACGCGTGATCGAGGGCGAGTTCGGCCTCGTCCGGGTGCGCGGAGAGATCGGCCGCGTCTCCCGCCCCGCGTCCGGGCATTTCTATTTCGATCTGAAGGATGACCGCTCCGTCATTGCCGCAATCACCTGGAAGGGTCAGGCGGCCAAGCTCGGCGTGCGCCCGGAGGAGGGGATGGAGGTCGTGGCCACCGGGCGCATGACGACCTTTCCCGGCCAGTCCAAATACCAGCTGATCGTGGAGGATCTGGCGCTCGCCGGGGCGGGAGCGCTGATGGCGATGCTGGAGGCGCGGCGCGTGAAGCTGGCAGCCGAGGGGCTGTTTGACGCCGGCCGAAAGCGTCCGCTGCCCTACCTGCCGCGCGTCATCGGTGTCGTGACCTCGCCCTCCGGCGCCGTGATCCGCGACATCCTTCACCGCCTGCGCGACCGCTTTCCGACCCGCGTGCTGGTCTGGCCCGTGGCGGTGCAGGGGCAGGCCTGCGCGGCCGAGGTGGCGGCGGCGATCCGGGGCTTCAACGCGATCGCGCCCGGCGGCCCGGTGCCGCGCCCGGACCTTCTGATCGTGGCGCGGGGCGGCGGCAGTCTGGAGGATCTCTGGGGTTTCAACGAGGAGATCGTGGTGCGCGCCGCGTCCGAAAGCGCGATCCCGCTGATCTCCGCCGTGGGGCACGAGACGGATACGACGCTCCTGGACCATGCCGCCGACCGGCGCGCGCCCACCCCGACGGCAGCGGCGGAGATGGCGGTTCCGGTGCGGCTCGATCTGTTGGCGGGGCTGGACCAGCAGGGGGCGCGGCTGTCGCGCGCGCTGGCGCAGGGACTGTCCGCGCGCGGCCAGCGGTTGCGCGACCTTGCCCGCGCGCTGCCCCGGGCGGAGGGGCTGACGCACGGGGCGGCACAGCGGTTCGACCTCTGGTCCGGCAGGCTCGGCGGGGCTCTCGCGCTGGAGATCGCGGCCAAGCGCGCCGCCCTCGACCGGGCCGGGGGAGGGGTGCGCCCGCGCCTGCTGCTCGACATGGTGGCACGCAGGCGCGACCGGCTGGAGGCGCGGAGCGACGCGATGGATCGGGCAGGCGCGCGCAAGGTGGAGCGCGGGCGCGACCTTCTGGTGCAGCGCGCGGCGGGGCTGGCCCCCGCGCTCCGGGTCCGTCTGGGACGCGCGGGCGACCGGCTCGCGGGGTTGTCGGGGCGGCTCGATCCAGCGCTGGCGCGGGCCTTCGGCGATGCCGACCGCACCGTGCGGGAGGGGCGGGTGCGGCTGATCGCATTGGGCGAGCGGCTGCATGCGGCCCCTGTCGCGCGGATCGCGGCGCTGGGCCAGCGGCTCGATGCGCTGGACCGGACCCGCCGCACGATGGGCTACGCCGAGACGCTGGAGCGCGGGTTCGCCGTCGTGCGGGGGGAGGCGGGCGTGTTGACGTCAAAAGCCGCCGCCGAACAGGCCCGCGCGCTGGAGATCGAGTTCCACGACGGCCGCCTGACCGTGGCGGGTGGCGGTCGCGCGCGACGGGCTTTGAGGCCCGCCACGGGTCAGGGCAGCCTTTTCTGATTCTCCCCGCGCCTCAGACGCCCACGTCGGGGCCAATGCAGGCGAGCGGGTCCGGGCTCTGCTCCACTTCGGTCAGATCGGTGCCCACCGGATCGGCGGTAAAATGCGCGTTGAGCTTGCCGCCCTCCAGATCGAAGGTCCAGCATTGCGGATCGTTCTCGTCCTCGTAGACGAAGCAGATCTCCTGCCCCTTGGGATACCAATGCCCGATCCGGCAGCTGTCATCGACAAAGGCCCAGCGCACGCGGCGGTTGGGCAGATACTGCTCCACCCCGTAGGCTGTGCCGCCGTTGGAATAGGTGAGGGTCTTGCCCACCGTGTAGGCATCGAACGCCTCCGCCGACATCGGCGGGGCGGCGAAGGCCAGACCCGGTGCGACGGCTCCGGCGAGGCTCAGGATCGTGGCGGCAAGGCGCATGGGGAACTCCGTCGTCCGAGACATGCACAGAATGGCGCAGATCGAGGCGCGAAGCCAGTCACGCCACCGCGACGCGGGCATGCCAGGCGGCCAGACACGGGTCGATCGTGCGGCGCCAGAGCGGCGGGATCAGCGCCAGCGTGCAGCAGACCGGCAGCGCGTGGGGCAGGCGCGGGGCGTGGTCCTCGTCCGGCAGGCGGAGGGCGGTGTAGGGGCGCTGCGGGTCGGTATGGTGGTCGGAATGGCGCGGTGCATTGAGCATCAGGCCCGCCGAATAGCCGTGCGGGGCGTTCCACGCATGGCGCGCGGACACAGGCTCCAGCCGCCCGTCGGCGCCCCGCGTACGGGTCAGGCCGTAGTGCTGGACATAGTCGGCGAGCAGCAATTGCCCCTGCGCCAGACCGGCGAGCAAAGACCACACGAGAACGCCCCGCCACCCCGCCAGCAGCGCTCCGAGGGCAAGCGAGCCCGCGGCGATGGACGCGTAGGCGAGATACGGATGCAGCCCCCGGCGCCGCCTGCGCTCCGCCCGCAGACCCTCGCGGAACGATCCCCGCCACGCGCGGACGGCGAAGCGGTAAAAGCCTTCGCCCGCGCGCGCCGTGTTCGGATCCTCGCGGCTGGCCGCATGGCGGTGATGCACCAGCCTGTGCGCGGAGGCATGGTGCCCAAAGAGCATCGCCCCGTAGACCAGAACCCCCAGTCGGAAGAGCCCGCGCCCCGGGCGGTGGATCAGCTCATGCGCGCAGGGGTTCGCGACCTGACCGAACCAGAGGCCCGCGCCGAGACCCAGCGCCGTCCGCTCCGCCCCCGTCAGCGGACCGGGCCCCGCCACGGTGAGGACGACGAGCTGAAAGGCCAGCAGATAGAGCAGCGCGATCGTAACCAGAAGTGCGTCGGACCCCGGACATTCGGACCCCGCATGGTCCCCGGTGGCCGCCCCCGCGACGAGCCGATCCATGCTCAGGGTCAGCAGCGTCATCGACAGCAGCGGAAGCCACGCGAACGCGCCCCCATAGCCGCATCCGAGCAGGATGAGCGGGACCGGGATCAGGGTCGCTGCAGCGAAGGGCAGGAGCGTGCGGGTCATCCGCGCGAGCCTAGCACGGCCCCCAGAGCCGGACTATGGCGCGAATGCGGCGACCGCTCCGGCCTTTCCCTTCCGGGGGGGAGCGATTAGGTGGGACGGGAACGGATTGCGGGGTCGGACATGTCTTTCTTCCAGAAACTGCGCAAGAAGATGTTCCGCTCCTCCGACCGGATCGGCGAAGGACTGGACGCGCTGGTGGGCGAGGGCGACGAGGCCCTGCCGCCCCTGCCCGTCACAGCACCGCGCCCGATGCCCGGCTCCACCGCCCCGCCGCCCGCACCCTTGCCGCCCCCGACGCCCGCCGCGCCCGCGAAGCCCGGGTTCCTCGGGCGGCTGATGGGCACCGCCCCGGAGGAGCCAAGGCGGGAGTTCGACGATGCGATGCTCGAAAGCCTTGAGGAGCTGCTGATCGCGGCCGACATGGGCGTGGACACGGCACTGCGCGTCACCGCGAACATCGCGGAAGGCCGGATGGGGCGGCGCGTCACCGCGTCGGAAATCCGCCGCGCCCTGGCCGACGAGATCGCGCGCATCATGGAACCGGTGGCGCGCCCGATGCCGCTTTACGCCAAGCGCCCGCAGGTGGTGCTGGTCGTGGGCGTGAATGGGTCGGGCAAGACCACCACCATCGGCAAGCTCGCGAGCCAGTTCCGCGCTGCCGGCAAGTCGGTCGTGATCGCTGCAGGCGACACGTTCCGCGCCGCGGCGGTGGAGCAGTTGCAGGTCTGGGGCACGCGGGCGGGCGTCCCGGTGCTGACCGCGCCCGAAGGCTCCGACCCCGCGAGCCTCGCGTGGGACGCGATGACCAAGGCGCAGGCGTCGGGCGCGGATCTTCTGATGATCGACACGGCCGGGCGGCTCCAGAACCGCGCCGACCTGATGGAGGAGCTGTCCAAGATCGTCCGCGTGATCCGCAAGAAAGACCCCGACGCGCCCCACAACACGCTTCTGGTGCTGGATGCGACCACGGGCCAGAACGCGCTCTCGCAGGTGGAGATCTTCCGCAAGCTCGCCGATGTGTCGGGGCTGGTGATGACCAAGCTCGACGGGACCGCGAAGGGCGGCGTGCTCGTGGCCTTGGCCGACCGCTTCGGTCTTCCGATCCATGCCATCGGGGTGGGCGAGCAGATTGACGACCTCGCCCCCTTCGACCCGGAAGATTTCGCCGCCGCCCTCGTCGGGCTGGAGCGGTGAGGCCGGCCCCCGGCGCCCAAGGCGGGGCAGCCCTGTCACGCGGCCTCAGGTTTGAGGGCCGGGCGTGAGCGCATGGATCCTGTCGCTGGAAGGCACCCCCGCAGGGCATCACGCGGCACTGGTGCTGGCGCTGATGGCCGCGGTGCTGCACGCGCTCTTCGGCGCGCTCCAGAAAGGTCGGCACGACCCGTGGCTGTCGCGCGCCGCAATCGACGCGAGCTACGGCGTGATGGCGGCGCCCTTCGCGCTCTTCGTCGTGCCGTGGCCGGAGCCGCACATGTGGCTGATCTTCGCGGGCGCGTTCCTGATCCATATCGGCTACAAGATTTTGCAGGCGATGACCTATTCGCGCGGCGCCTACACAGTCGTCTATCCCGTGGTGCGCGGGACCGGACCGCTGTTCGCCGTGATCGGGGCGGGGATCGTCTTTGGCGAGCATTTCACCGGCGGCCAGTGGCTCGGCGTGGCGACGCTGGTGGCGGGGATCCTCGGCCTCGCGCTTTACAATCTGCGCAATGTCACCGTGGAGAGAGAGACGCTGCGCGCGGCACTGGGGCTCGCGGTGGCGACCGGCGGGTTTGTGGCGCTCTACACCACCTACGACGCCTACGGTATCCGCGCCACCGCCGACCCGTTCACGTTCCTTGCTTGGTTCTTCATGATCGACAGCATCTTCATGCCGATCCTGATGCGGCGCGAACTGGCGGCCCTCCGGGGCGCCGATCTGAAAGCGCTCGTGCAGCGTGGGATCATCGGCGGGATCGTGGCCTTCTTCAGTTTCGGTTCGATCATGCTGGCGACGAGGCTCGACAAGGTGGGCGAAGCGGCGGTATTGCGCGAGACGTCGACGGTCTTTGCCGCCCTCATCGGCTGGCTGGTGCTGGGGGAGCGGACGGGCCGCGTCCGGATCGCGCTGATGGCGCTGATCGCGGCGGGCGCCGTCATGGTGGAGGCGCTGGCATGAGGCGGGAGGGGACATGGCGGAACGGAAAATAGGATCGGGGCTGAAGCTCGCGCTCGACCTCGGGCCGGTGATCGCGTTCTTCGTGATCTATCTGCGGATGAAGGACCGGATCGTCACCATCGGCGGGACGGAGTATCACGGCTTCATCGTGGCCACGGCGCTCTTCGTGCCGCTTCTCTTGTTGTCCACGGGGATCCTGTGGTGGCTGACCGGCAAGGTCTCCAAAATGCAGATCCTGACGCTGATCCTCGTCGTGGTGTTTGGCGGTCTCTCGGTCTGGCTTAACGACGAGCGGTTCTTCAAGATGAAGCCGACGATCATCTATCTGCTGTTTGCCGCCATGTTGGGTTTCGGCCTGTGGCGCGGGCAGAGCTACCTCAAGTCGCTGATCGGCGAGGTGCTGCCTATGACCGAAGAGGGTTGGATGATCCTGACCCGACGGGTGACGGTGTTCTTCGTGATTCTCGCGGTGCTGAACGAGGTGATCTGGCGCGGCTTCTCCACCGAGGTCTGGGTGGCGTTCAAGACTTTCGGCCTCACGGCGGCGCTGTTTGCGTTCTTCATGACGCAGGGCGGTCTCTTCAAACGCCACGGCACCGAGACGCCGAAGAAGTAGCCGTCAGGGAATTTCCCTCCGTTAAGAGCCCTGAGCGATCCGCGTCCGGCGCCGCGCAACGACCCCGGCAAGGCCGAGGCCCGTCAGCAACAGCGGCATCGACGCGGGCAAGGGCACCGGGGAGATGGACGGGTCGAGGGTGTTGAACAGCGAGAAATCGTAGCGGGGGCGTGACCGGTTCAGCAGCTGGATGGCCGCTCTGTGGTAGAACTCACCGCAGTAGAAGCCCGCCTCCAGATAGAAACGGTTGCTGAGTGCGGACCAGGCGTCGTGCGTCCTGTCACCGATCAGGATCCGCAGCGGTGTGCCGTCACCGAAGTACTGTCCATCGTCATCATCGCTCAGATACCCGCCGGTGGAGCGGATCGGCCCGTCGATGGCGAGAAGGAAATGACCGTCTTGGCCCACATCGGACCCGCCATCCTGAAATCCAATTCTCTCGAACGTGGAAAACACCGCTCGGGCTGTCTGCCAACCGTCTGTCGAGAAGATCGAGACCTTGGTCCGCATCTCGCAGAGGTTGAACTCGTAGCAGGTGCTCGGAAACTCATAATATTCATCACGGGAAAAGTATTCACGGGTGTAAAGATCCGTATCCGGGATGACCGTGCCCGCCGCCGCCATCGAGGCGAGAAACAGGGCCGAGACAGACGCGGCAAGGTGTTTCATCATAATTCAGTGCCTCCTCACAACGACACGGATCACGCCCGATATGGCGCGTGGCGATCAGAGTGCACAGCCCCGGTCCGCGCGTCAATTGCCGGTTGCGTGGCGACGCGGTTGATCTTCGACCGGGGCTTGAGTAGGGAAACTCCGTGCGACGCCGCTGGCGTCTCCGGGGCGGTCCGTTTGCTGTTCGCCTCCGGCAATCGGGTAAGGGCAGGGATATGGCGAACGACTGGAAAGCGCGCACGATGGCGGTGCATGAGGGCACCCGCCGCAGCCAGTATGGCGAGATGGCGGAGGCGATCTTCCTGACTCAAGGGTTTGCCTATGCGTCGGCCGAGGAGGCGGAGGCGCGTTTCATCAAGTCCGGCCCGGACGAGTTCATCTACGCCCGCTACGGCAACCCCACCGTGCGCAGCTTCGAGGAGCGGATCGCGGCCATCGAGGGCACCGAGGATGCGTTCGCCACCGCGTCGGGAATGGCGGCGGTGTCGGGGGCGCTCACCTCGATGCTGAAGGCGGGCGACCGGGTCGTCAGCTCGCGCGCGCTCTTCGGCTCGTGCCTCTATATTCTCGAGGAGGTGCTGACCCGCTACGGCGTCGAGGTCGCGTTCGTCGACGGCCCGGACCTCGCCCAGTGGGAGGCAGCGGTGACGCCGGACACGAAGGCGGTGTTCTTCGAGTCCCTGTCGAACCCCACGCTGGAGATGATTGATATCGCAGCAGTTTCAGCGATCGCGCATCGGGTCGGCGCGGTGGTGATCTGCGACAACGTCTTCGCCACGCCGATCTTTTCTGGCGCCGTGGCGCAGGGGGCTGACGTGGTGGTCTATTCCGCGACCAAGCATATCGACGGCGGCGGGCGCGCGCTGGGCGGGGTGATCTGCGGACGCCGCGATTTCATCAGAACGACCGTCGAGCCCTACATGAAACATACCGGCGGCTCCATGAGCCCCTTTACCGCGTGGATCATGCTCAACGGTCTGGTGACGATGGACCTGCGTTGCCGTGCGATGGCGGAGGGGGCAATGCAGCTGGCGCAGGCGCTCGAGGGCCACGCGGCGCTGTCGCGGGTGATCTATCCGGGGCTTGCGGACCATCCGCAGCACGATCTCGCGATGCGGCAGATGGGGTCGGGTGGCACCGTCGTCACGTTCGATCTGGCCTCCGGCCGCGATGGCGCCTTCCGTTTCATGAACGCGCTCAGGATCGTGAAAATCTCCAACAACCTCGGCGATGCGAAAAGCATTGCCACGCATCCTGCGACGACGACCCACCAGCGCCTGTCGGATGACCGGAAGGCCACGATGGGCATCACGCCGGGACTGATCCGTCTTTCCGTCGGTCTGGAAGACCCCGGCGACATCATGGACGACATTCTGGGCGCGCTCTCGGCGGTCTGACGGGGGTGCGGCAAGGGCGTTGAGGATCGGCGGCACCCCCCCTATATTGGTGCGGGAACGGGGCAGGCAGGCCTCGACGGGGGACAGCGCCATGACCATCCACACCACGGCGATCGGTGCGATTCCCACGCGGGAGGAGGCGGAGGCCGCGCTGGCGCTCTTCCGGATCTGGTCAGACCAGTCCTCGGACGCGGAGATCGACGCCGTGGGTCCGCAGGTCCGGGCGATGGCGGCGCGTCTCAGCCGCGACTATCCCCATGCGTTCCGCGCGACCGATGCCTACCGCGCGACGCTTCCCGACCTCCAGAACGGCCCTGCGAGCCTGATCGTGGGCGCGCAGGCGCAGATCCAGCATGTCGGCATCTCCAACTTCCGGCTGCCGATCCACTACCGCACCAAGGATCGCGGCGAGGTGATGCTGGAGACCTCCGTCACCGGCACTGTCAGCCTGGAGGCGGAGAAGAAGGGCATCAACATGAGCCGCATCCTGCGGTCCTTCTATGCCCATGCCGACAGCGCCTTCAGCTTCGCGGTGATCGAGCGGGCGCTGGAGGATTACAAGCGCGATCTGGGCTCCTTCGACGCCCGCATCCAGATGCGCTTCTCGTTCCCGGTCAAGGTGCCCTCGCTCCGCTCCGGGCTGGAGGGCTGGCAGTATTACGACATCGCGCTTGAACTGGTGGACCGGAACGGGGTCCGCAAGAAGCTGATGCACCTCGATTACGTCTATTCGAGCACCTGCCCCTGCTCGCTGGAGCTGGCCGAACATGCGCGCAGCGTCCGGGGCCAGCTTGCCACGCCCCATTCGCAGCGGTCGGTGGCGCGGATCTCGGTCGAACTTGTGGGCGACCAGCGGCTCTGGTTCGAGGATCTGATAGAGCTCGCGCGCGCCGCCGTGCCGACCGAGACGCAGGTGATGGTCAAGCGCGAGGACGAGCAGGCGTTCGCGGAACTCAACGCCGCGAACCCGATCTTCGTGGAGGATGCTGCGCGCAGCTTTTGCGCCGGGCTGAAGGCCGACGCCCGGATCGGCGATTTCCGCGTGGTGGCGAGCCATCAGGAATCGCTTCACAGCCACGACGCGGTGAGCCTTCTGACCGAGGGGCCGACGTTCGCGGCCGAAAGCCTCGATCCGATACTGTTCCAGACCCTGATCCACGGGCGCTGACGGCGGCGGGGCCGCGATTGACCTTTTGGCAGGCGGCGCTTACCGCTGGCCGCCAGATGCCCATGCGTGACCCATGATCGACATCCGACCCGTCGCCTACGTGATCGGGCGTATCCTGATCGTGCTTGCGATCGTGATGCTGTTGCCCGCCATCGCGGACGCGCGCAATGGGTCCGACAACTGGCGCGCCTTCATTCAGTCGGGTGTCACGACCGGGATCATCGGCGTGCTCGTCGTGCTGACCACGCGCAACCGGCTCCGGGGCGCGCTGGGGGTGAAGCAGGCCTATCTGCTGACCGTCGGGATCTGGACGCTGGTGCCGCTCTTCGGCGGTCTGCCTTTCTGGATCGGCGCACCGCGCCTGCCGTTCGAGGACGCCTATTTCGAGGCGGTGAGCGGTATCACCACCACCGGGGCCACGATGATCACCGGGCTCGATCGGCTGCCCACCGGCCTCCTGATCTGGCGCGGAATGCTGAACTGGCTCGGCGGGCTCGGGATTGCCTTCATCGCGATGATCTTTCTGCCGGTGATGCGGGTGGGCGGGATGCAATTCTTCCGCACCGAGGGTTTCGACACGTTCGGCAAAGAGCTTCCCCGCGCCGACGACATCGCGCGCCAGCTGGCCGGGGTCTACATCGGGCTGACGGTGTTCTGCATCCTCGCCTACCAGTTCATTGGCATGACGCCGCTCGACGCGGTCGTGAACGGGCTGACCACGATCTCGACGGGGGGGTTCTCGTCGTCGGACCTGTCGTTCGCGAAATATCCCGGCGCGGGGGAATATGCGGGAACGATCTTCATGCTGCTGGGGAGCCTGCCCTACATCCGCTACGTCCAGCTCGTGAACGGCTCGGCACGCCCGCTGTGGCAGGACGAGCAGGTGCGCGCCTATCTGCGCTGGCTGCTGACGGCGGTGGTGATCGTGACGCTTTGGCGCGTTTCGGTGTCCGATCAGGGGTTGGAGCCCGCCTTCCGCGAGTCGCTCTTCAACCTGACGTCGATCATGTCCTCCACCGGCTACGGGTCGGGGACCTTCGCGTCGTGGGGGGCGTTCGTTCTGATCGTGGCCTATGTGCTGGGCACCGTAGGGGCGTGCTCGGGCTCCTCCGCAGCGGGGTTGAGTGTGTTTCGTGTGCAGCTTGCGATGGCGGCGCTGCGCCAGCAGATCGGGCAGATCATCAGCCCCAACTCCGTGACGCTGGTGAAATACGAGCACCGGCGCGTGGGGATGGATGTGCTCGACGCGATCATCATGTTCATCACCGGCTACATTCTGCTGCTGGGCACGATGACGGTGGCGCTGACGCTGTTCGGGGTCGATACGGTGTCGGCAATGTTCGGCGTCTGGACCACGCTCGGCAACGTGGGCTACGGCTTCGGGCCGCTGGTCGCGCGGACCGGGACGTTCATCGACTATCCCGCCGGAGCGGTGGCGGTGATGACGCTGGCGATGATCCTCGGGCGGCTCGGGCTTCTGGCGATCATGGTGGTGGTGCTGCCGTCCTTCTGGCGACGCTGAGGCACGTCACTTCCAGCACGACACCAGCACGGTGAGGTCGGCGCCCCGCGCGTTCATTGCGTCCGGCGCCAGCGGCGGGGCGGCAGGTGCTGTCCGGACCGCGATCCCCGCCTCGTCCAGACGCGCCGCCAGACGGGCGGCGGTGGCGATGAGCGCGACATTGCCCGGCAAGGTCCGCGCATCCCCGCCGCCGGGCGGCATGAGCATCCCCAGCACCGCCCCGGACGCGTCGAGCACCGGCCCGCCCGCATCGCCCGGCAGCACGCCCGCGGCAAGCCGGTTGACCCCGGACGCCCCGTCGAGGCCCGTCACATCCTCCACCGTCCCCGAGGTCAGCGTCGCCGCGGGCAGCGCGCCCTCGTAGGAATAGCCCGCCACACGGACCGCCGCACCGACCCGCGCCGGACCTGCGAAGACAGCCACCGCGCGGGGGGCGAGCGGGGCCACGGGCATCAGCAGCGCCACGCCCAGCGCTTCGTCGCGAAACGCCACACGCGCCTCCCGGTCGCGGTCGAGCGTGATCCTCCGGCAGCCCTCCAGCACCTCCGGGGTGGTCACGACCGCACCCGCCGCATCGACGAAGAAGCCCGAGCGCGAAAGGGCAGGGCGGCGCACCTTCATCCCCGCCATGAGGTTGCGCCGCTGAACGTCGCTCAACGCGACCAGACCCGGATCGAGCGCGCGGTTGCCGACAGGCCGGAAGCTCCGCTTCATCGCGGCCAGTGCGCGCAAGGCCTTGTCGGCGCGCGCCGGGTCCCAGAGCAGCATGTAGCCCTTGATCATCCCGTCCCGGAATTCCGCATGGGCATAGGCCGCCCCGGTGGCGTCCGTGCCCTCGACGGTGAAGGCCGTGCCGCCCAGCGTGCGCGGCCCGGTGCGCGGCACCGCCTGCAGGGTCTGGAGCGTGTCGTAGAGGGCCGCGAGGTCCGCCGACGTTCCGGGCGCGCTCAGAAGGGCCGCGCGGACGCCGGAGCCGTCCTTCTCGGCATAATGCACGAAGGGCGGTTTGTAATCGTCGAACCGGACCAGCGCCAAGGGGAGCGCGATCTCGATCCCCGCCTCGTTCTCGGTGACGGTCCGCAGGTCGAGTTCGGTCGCGTTGCGCCGGGTTTCCGCCAGCAGGGTATCGCGCTGCGCGCCGGTCAGGATGCCCGAGGGGAAATGGCCGTTCGCCTCCTGCCACGCGGCCATCGAATCGCGCGTGCCCGGCCCGATCGCGCCATCGACCGCACCGGCGTAGAATCCCGCAGCCTTCAGGGCGGCCTGAACGTCCATCTTCTCGGACGGGCTCAGAGCGGCCTCGGACGCGCGGGACTGCGCCTCGGTCTCCTCCGGCTCGGCGAAGGACGGTGCTGCGGGGACTGGACCTGCGGCGGGCATCGGGGTCGCGCCGTCAGGGTAGAACGCGCCGCCGTAGTCCGTCCCGCTCGCGATATAGCTGTCGCGCGGGATCAGGTTCTCGGCCCGGAGTTCGGCCAGCCGTGCTGCCGCCTCGTCGGGCGCATAGGGCCCCAACACGATGGCATACCAGCCCGAAGCCATGCGGAACCCCACGATATTTCCGAAGGCCGCCGCATAGGCCCCGGCGCGCGTCTCGGCCTGCCCCAGCGTCGGCTGTGCCTCGACCTGCACCCAGGCGCTGTCCTGCGCCACGGCCGCTCCGGCGAGGCATAGCGTCCAGAGGCCGACCCAGATCACGAACTGTCGCATGGGAATCCCCGCCCTTCTGACGCATATCCCCTTGCGAAACCACAAACCGCGCCCGTTGGCCAGTCCCCGGGGATCGCCGCGCGCAACCTGAGGCTGCAGAGCCCCGCATTGACCCCCGCGCCCCTTGCCCCTATGGACGGGGCGCGCGCCAGAGGAGGCCAAGAGAACCCGATGACCGCCGCACCGCCCCCCCGGAGCTTTCAGGAGATCATCCTGCGCCTGATGACCTATTGGGCCGGTAAGGGCTGCGCGATCCTGCAACCCTACGACATGGAGGTGGGCGCCGGCACGTTCCATCCCGCCACCACGCTGCGCAGCCTTGGCGCAAGACCGTGGGCTGCGGCTTACGTCCAGCCCTCGCGCCGCCCGACCGACGGGCGCTACGGCGACAATCCGAACCGGCTCCAGCATTACTACCAATATCAGGTGCTCATCAAACCCTCGCCCCCCGATCTGCAGGCGCTCTATCTGGGATCGCTCGTAGCCATCGGCATCGACGCGGCCCTCCACGACATCCGCTTCGTGGAGGACGACTGGGAAAGCCCGACACTGGGCGCCTGGGGTCTGGGGTGGGAGGTCTGGTGCGACGGGATGGAGGTGAGCCAGTTCACCTACTTCCAGCAGGTCGGCGGGCACGACTGCAACCCCATCTCCGGCGAGCTGACTTACGGGCTGGAGCGTCTGGCGATGTATGTCCTCGGCGTGGATCATGTCATGGAAATGCCGTTCAACGATCCTTCCGCGCCGATCCCGCTGACCTACGGCGACATCTTTCGCCAGACCGAGCGGGAATATTCGCGCTGGAATTTCGATCAGGCCGACACCGCGATGCTGCTCAAGCATTTCGAGGATGCGGAGGCCGAGTGCGCCCGCATCCTTGGGGCAGAACAGCCCGACAAGGCGGGCCGAACGATCGTCATGGCCCATCCCGCCTACGACCAGTGCATCAAGGCAAGCCACCTCTTCAACCTTCTGGACGCCCGCGGCGTGATCTCCGTGACCGAGCGGCAAGCCTATATCGGCCGGGTGCGCGCGTTGGCACGCGCCTGCGCGGATGCGTTCGTCCAGACCGACGCGGCCGCCGCATGACGCGCCCGACCACCGGACAGATCCTCACAGGTGCCATCGTGATTTCCGCCCTCCTCGTCGGCTTCGGCGTCTATTACACGCAGGTCTACGCCTTCTACCGCGAGATCCCCGCGACCTCGCCCGAGGCGCAGATCCGCCTCACCACATTGGCCGGCGTGGAGGAGCCGATCCTGACCGACGACCTGACCGCGATCGACGCCGACAGCTCCCCGATCCGCTTTCGCGCCTGCTTCCACACCGCGCAAAGCATGGCAATGATGACGGAGACCTACCGCGTCTACGATAATGCCACCCCGCTCATCGCGCCCTCGTGGTTTTCCTGCTTTGACGCCAAGACCATCGGGCGCGCGCTGGAGGACGGTCAGGCCGTGGCCTACATGGGGCAGGAAAACATCACCTACGGCGTCGACCGCGTGGTGGCCGTGATGGACGACGGCCGTGCGTTCGCCTGGAACCAGATCAACCCCTGCGGCGCCGAGGTGTTCGACGGCAACGACGCCCCCCCGGGCTGCCCCCCCGCGCCGAAGGACTGACGATGCCCGACCTGCTTCTCGAACTCTTCTCGGAGGAGATTCCGGCCCGGATGCAGACCCGCGCCGCCGAGGATCTGAAGCGCCTCGTGACCGACGGTCTGGTCGAGGCGGGTCTGACCTATGCCTCCGCCGGCGCCTTCTCCACCCCCCGCCGCCTGACTCTGGCGGTGGAGGCTCTGACGCTCGAAAGCCGCCCCGTGCGGGAGGAGCGCAAGGGCCCCAGGGCCGACGCCCCAGACGCGGCACTGCAGGGCTTCCTGCGGTCAACGGGGCTCGCGAAGGACCAGCTGGAGCTGCGCGATGCGGGGAAGGGCAAGATCTGGTTCGCGGTGATCGAAAAGCCCGGCCGTCCCGCAAGCGTCATCGTGGCCGAGGTGGTCGAGGCCGCGATCCGCACCTTCCCCTGGCCCAAGTCGATGCGTTGGGGCACGGGAAGCCTGCGCTGGGTCCGCCCGCTCCAGTCTATCCTGTGCCTTTTGTCCGACGACAGCGGGGCCGAGGTGGTGCCCCTGATAGTTGACCACCTGACCGCCGGAAACACCACCGAAGGCCACCGTTTCATGGCGCCGGGTCGCTTCGCCGTCACGGGCTTCGAGGACTACCGCACGAAGCTCCGCCGCGCCTGCGTCGTGCTCGACGCCGAGGAGCGTCGCGCGATGATCGAGACCGATGCCCGCACCCTCGCTTTCGCCCGCGGGCTGGAAATGGTCCCTGATGAGGGTCTGCTGGCGGAGGTCGCGGGTCTTGTCGAATGGCCGGTGGCACTGATGGGCGACATCGACCCTGCGTTCCTCGACCTGCCGGCGGAGGTTCTCCAGACCTCAATGCGGACGCACCAGAAGTTCTTTTCCGTCCGCAACCCGAAGACCGCCCGGATCGAAGGCTTCGTCACCGTCGCCAACCGGGAGACGGCCGACGAGGGCGCAACGATCCTCGCGGGCAATCTCAAGGTGCTCTCCGCGCGCCTTTCAGACGCGATGTTCTTCTGGGAGAACGACCTGCGCACGATAGCGTCCGTGGGCCTCGAAGGCATGGGCGCGGGGCTGGCATCCGTCACCTTCCACAACAAGCTCGGCAGCCAGGCCGACCGCGTCTCCCGCATCGCGGCCCTCGCGCGCGAGATCGCCCCGATAGTCGGCGCCGACCCCGACCTTGCCGAACAGGCGGCAAAGGTCGCCAAAGCCGACCTCCAATCCGCGATGGTCGGCGAGTTTCCCGAGCTGCAAGGCACGATGGGCGGCTATTATGCGCGCGCCCGGGGCCTCCCCGACGCCGTGGCCGCTTCGTGCAAGGCCCACTACGCGCCCCTCGGCCCCTCCGACGCCGTGCCGACGGAGCCGGTGTCGGTCGCCGTGGCGCTGGCCGACAAGATCGACATGCTGACGGGGTTCTGGGCGATCGACGAGAAACCGACCGGGAGCAAGGACCCGTTTGCGCTGCGGAGGGCGGCGTTGGGGGTGGTGCGGTTGGTGGTGGGGAATGAAATCCGAGGCAATATCATAAAATTCTGTTCCTATGCTCATCTCGCGCTGTTCATCGGTGTCATGCGATCATTCGATAAGGAAAATCCTCTACTAGAATTCTATAGTCCAGAAGAGGGAGATAAGAAGCCAGATCATATTTGGCTCCAACAGCCGGTAAAAGGATTCTTTGACTATGATCAGTTGATTTCTAAAGGAGCAGAAAAGATTGACGGCGGCTTGACGCGGTTCGGGTGGTTAGATTTCGACGTAGAGAGCCATCGCGAATTTTATGAGGCAGCACTGCCCGTATTCAAAGAGTTTGAGCAGCGTGTAGAAAGCGCTGAGTCGTTTGTTTCGGTTTTAGGTTTTCTGAAAAGCCCTCACGAAAAACCTGAGTATCCAACCGAACTCGGCGCCGTCATAACAGAGAATTATAGACCCGAAGTTTGGAGCACTGCTTCAGACAACGTCGCTCGGAGCCTCCTCGCCTTCCTCCACGACCGCCTGAAAGTCCACCTCCGCGACGAGGGTATCCGGCATGATGTCATCGACGCCTGCCTCGCGATGCCCGGCAATGACGACCTCACGCTTCTCGTCCACCGCGCCCGGGCGCTTTCGGCGTTCCTTAAGACCGATGACGGCACGAACCTCCTGCAAGGCTTTCGGCGCGCCAACAATATCCTGACGCAGGCCGAAGCGAAGGATGGCGTCGAATACAGCTACGGCGCCGATCCGAAGTTTTCCGAGACGGCGGCGGAACGCGCGCTCTTCGCAGCCCTCGACGCGGCAGAGGCGGCCATCGCGCCCGCCATGGCGGCGGAGGATTTCGCCGCCGCGATGGCTTCGCTCGCGGATCTGCGCGCGCCCATCGACGCGTTCTTCGAGGCGGTTCAGGTCAATGCCGACAACGCGGTCCTGCGCCGCAACCGCTTGAACCTCCTACACCGCATTCGCGCCGCCTGCGCCCCGGTGGCCGACCTCTCCCGGATCGAGGGCTGATCCGACCCGGCCGGGCGAAAACGCCCCGCCCGTCACGATCCTTGCGCCACGCGCGAACTCGCCTATGCTGCGGGGCAATCTGAAAGGTGCCGCAGTGCAGAAAGACCCCTCCGCCGTGGAATTCGCCGAGATCACGCCCACGGCGCAGATCACCGCGGCCGGTCATGGCTGGCGCGCGAAATGCCTTCAGCGGCTGATCCGCATCGGCATGCCGGTGCCGCAGACGGTGGCGCTGGCGGCCCCGCTCGTGCGGGCCATCGCAGCGGGGCGCAGCGTCGATGCGGCGGGGATCCTCGCGCGGTTCGGCGCGGCGCCGCTCGTCTCGGTCCGGCCCAGCCCCGCCAATCCAGACTGGGGCGGTCCGGCCACCGTGCTCAACATCGGCATGAACGCGGCCCGCCATGCCGAGCTTGCCCGGAGCCACGGACAGGCGGCGGCGGATGCGATCTGGCTCGGCTTCATCCGGGGCTATGCGGTCAACGTGGCGCGGCTCGACCCCGACATCTTCGACGTGGGCGCACCCTCCACCGACCTGCTGAACGCCGCACTCCGCGCCTTTCGCGACGAGATGGAGGAGCCGTTCCCCGAAGACCCCGCGCGCCAGCTGACGGAGGTTCTACGCTCCATGGCCCGCGCGTGGGAAGGCACGTCGGCGCGCCTGCTGCGTGAGGCCAAGGGCGCCCCGCCGGAGGCGGCCCTCGGCCTCGTCGTGCAGGCGATGGCGCAGGGCATCGGGCAAGGGGTCTCTGGCTCCGGGGTGATCCAGTTCGTCGATCCGGTGACCGGCCTCGCCCGCGTCACCGGCCGCTACCTGAGCCAGGGGCAGGGGCGCGCGGCACTGGCGGGCAACGAGGACACGATGTTCCTGACCCGCGATCCGCGCGGCCCCTCGCTGGAGGAGATCGCGCCCGAAGTGATGGCCTCGCTTGCCGGGCAGGGTAACGCCTGCCGCGCCAAGCTGCGCGAGGAGATGCAGATCGAGTTCACGCTGGAGGACGGACGCCTCGCCGTGATCGACGCCGTGCGGGTGCCGCGATCGGCCCGTGCGGGCCTTCGGATTGCGGTGGCGTTGGCGTCGGATGGCATCATCTCCCGCGAGGATGCGCTGTTGCGGGTGGAGCCAAGGGCGCTCAACGAACTGTTGCATCCGCAGGTCGATCCGCGCGGGGCGCGCGACGTGGTGGTGCGCGGGATCGCCGCCTCTCCCGGTGCGGCGACGGGGCGGATCGTGATGTCGTCGGCGGCCGCACAGGCATCGGCGTCGCGCGACGAGCCCTGCATCCTCGTGCGGCGCGAAACGGCGCCGGAGGATATCCGCGGCATGCATTCCGCCGCCGGTGTGCTGACCGAGCGGGGCGGCGTCACCAGCCATGCCGCCGTGATCGGGCGCGGACTGGGCCTGCCTTGCATTGTCGGCGCGTCGGACCTGCGCTTCGACCCCAAGGACCGGACGCGCTTCACCGTCGGCGAACGCAGCTTCCGCGAGGGCGATGTCATCACCGTGGACGGCTCTTCCGGCGAGGTGCTCGCGGGTGCTGTGGAGATGCTGCCCCCCGCGCTCGACGATGCGTTCCGCACGCTGATGGACTGGGCGGATGCTGCGGCCGATATCGTGATCCGCGCCAATGCCGATACCCCCGCCGACGCCCGGACCGCGCGCGCCTTCAATGCGCGCGGCATCGGGCTTTGCCGGACCGAGCACATGTTCTTCGAGGATGCCCGCCTCGTCGTCATGCGTGAGATGATCTTTGCCGACACGCCCAAGGACCGCGCGGCGGCCCTCGCCCGCCTGCTGCCCATGCAGCGCGACGATTTCGTGCAGCTCTTCGAGATCATGGAGGGTCTGCCCGTCTGCATCCGTCTCTTCGATCCGCCGCTGCACGAGTTTCTGCCGCAAAGCCGCGAGGGTCTGCGCGAACTGGCCGAGGCGCTCGACCGGCCGCTGTCGGACGTGATCCGCCGGGCCGGCGCGCTGGAGGAGTTCAACCCGATGCTGGGGATGCGGGGCGTCCGGCTCGGCATCGTGCTGCCCGAGATCTACGAGATGCAAGCCCAGGCGATCTTCGAGGCGGTGATCGACGTCGAGGGTCGTGGCGGTGCGATCGCCCCGGACATCATGATCCCGCTGGTGTCCGCCAAACGCGAGGTCGAACTGGTCAGGAGCAGGGTGGATGCGGTGGCGGCGCGGGTGCGGTCCCGGTCCGGGCGCAACGTCTCCTACCGGCTCGGCGTGATGGTGGAGACACCGCGCGCGTGCCTTCGCGCGGGCGAAATCGCGCAGCACGCGGAGTTTCTGTCCTTCGGGACCAATGACCTCACGCAGATGACCTACGGCCTCAGCCGCGATGACGCGGGCCGCTTCATGAACACGTACGTGCAGCAGGGCGTCTTTCCTGAGGATCCGTTCCACATCCTCGACGTGGAGGGGGTGGGCGAACTCCTTCTGATCGGGGCCGAGCGGGGGCGTGCGACGCGGCCGGGAATCACGCTCTCGATGTGCGGTGAACATGGCGGAAATCCCGAATCGATTGCCTTTTGCCGGGACGCAGGCTTCGACTATGTGTCGTGTTCACCCTACCGGGTGCCCCTCGCAAGGCTGGCGGCCGCGCATATCGCCCTCACCAAGGGGCAGGAATCGGCCTAGCGCCAATCGCCTGATTTTGCGCCGTTTGCGCGTTCCGGTTGCGCGGCGTCGGCGAGAAAGTTCCTAGTTTTGCGCGCTTGGCTGTGTCCTTCAAGCCACGCAAATTGGACTTCGGATTTTATTTCACCTATCCGGTCAGAGCTTTCAGCCCGTCGAGGATCCGTTCGGCGCCGGGCAAATGCCTGAAACGAAACCGGGAATTCACCATGCGACCGATGACGCGCGGACCGTTCCGCCTTTCGATGATCCTTGCCTGCGCCGTCGCGTGGAGTCCGCTTCAGGCGTCCGCCGATACGGTCATCAGCCGTTCCAACGATGCCAAGGCCGCGATCGCTCCGGACAACGGGGGGGTGCGCGGACTTTTCACCTCGATCTTTCCCAAGGCGCGCGGATCCCGGTCCGGGGCGGAGATGTCCAGCGACCAGAAGCTGAGCCCGACCTTCCTCTCCACCATGCCCGCGGCAAGTGGGGGCGACCAGTGGGCCTGCCTCACGCAGGCGCTTTATTTCGAGGCACGCGGCGAGGGCGTGAAGGGGCAGGCGGCGGTGGCGGAGGTCATTCTGAACCGGGTCGATTCGCAGCGTTATCCCCGGTCGGTCTGCGGCGTGGTTCATCAGAGCGGTGGCGGAAGCTGTCAGTTCTCCTTCACCTGCGACGGGGCGCCGGAGCGGATCCGCGAGCAGGGCGCCTATGTCCGTGCGGGCAAGATTGCGCGCCTGATGCTCGACGGCACATCCCGCGAACTGACCGACGGGGCAACCCATTTTCACACCGGACAGGTCCGCCCGTCCTGGGCGCGCCGGTTCCCGCAGACGGCCAAGATCGGGCGCCACATCTTCTACCGCCAACCCTCCTGATCAGGGCTGGGACCATCTTGCGCGCCGCTCCGTTGATCGCCATTGCTCCACCATGCAGATCGTGGAGGCCTGTCCGATGACCGACGATATCGCGCTGGCCTTCGCGCTCCCTGAGGATCGCGCGATCGCCACGGCCTCGGGCGAGCCCTGCGACCGCCTCTCCGTCCGCGATCATGTTGTAGAGGCGGATATCGGTGCCTTCCAGCAGGAACGCGGCGTGTTGCAGCGCCTGCGCTTCAACGTGGTGGCAGAGGTTGGGCCGACGCCCCCCCATTCTGACGACGTGGACCGGATACTGTCCTACGACCGGATCACGGAGGCCATAGAGGGCGCGCTTACGGCGGCGCGAGTCGATCTACTAGAGACGCTGGCCGAGCGGGTGGCGGAGGGTGTGCTCGCCGCCCCGCAGACGCTTCGCGTCTTCGTGCGGGTGGAGAAGCTCGATCGCGGTCCCGGTGCGCTGGGGGTGGAGATCGTGCGCTCGGCCTCGGACGCGCACCTCGCAGCGACCCGCGCGGCGACCGCCCGCCCGGTGGTGGCGGTGCTGGGCGAGGATGCGGCGATGGGGGACATCGGGATCGACGCGCTGCGTGCCGGGGCCGCGTCGCTGATCCTCGTCGTGGGTCCACCGAAGGGCATGGACGTGCCCCGCACCGGGGATCCCATGACGCAAGGGCGCGTCGATCTTCTCGCCATCGAGCAGGGCGCATGGATGCTCTCCGCACGCATTCCGGGATGCAGCGTCGTCGCGACGCGGACGGAGATGGACTGGGCGGTAGAGCATGGCCACACGATCGTCTGGGCGCCCTCGCGGATGGTGCTCGACGCGGTGGGCGGACCCGACGCGCATGATCCGGTGACGCTGGCGATCTGGCTCGCCGACCGGATCAGCGCCACGCGGCTGGTGCTGCGGGGGGTGGAGGATCCGTCGGCCGAGGCCGCGCCTCAACCGACGTAGGCCGCGAGCGTCGCCCGCACGCCCTTGGACCAGAGCGCACCGAGCGCGTCCGTGAAAGCGGCGGCAAACTGCGCGTCGGTCCCGAGATCGCCGAACACCCCCCGGTTGGAGAGGAACGCGCCGGGATCGTCCTTCGCGGCCAGCGCACGGGCCTTCAGATCGGCGTGGCTGTCGTCGTTGGGCGCAATCTCCGCCCCCACCTCATCCGTGCCCGCGCAATAGCGGCACCAGAGCGCCACCTCCAGCGCCAGCCCGTCGATTGGCAGATCCTTCGCGAGCGCGTCGCGGATCGTGGGCAGGATGAACTTCGGCTGTCGGTTGGAGCCGTCGAGGCACAGGCGCGGGATCGTGTCGCCCACCTCGGGGTTGGAGAACCGCTCCATGATCGTCTCGCAATAGGCGTCGAAGCTGACGCCCTCGATCACCGGCAGCGTCGGCACGATCTCGCGCCGTTCAAGCGCGTCGAGCCAGCCCCGGATCAGCGGATCGGCCATCGCGTCATGGACGAAATGGTGGCCCAGCAGCGCCGACGGATAGGCGATGGCCGCGTGCCCGCCGTTGAGGATGCGGAGCTTCATCAGCTCGTAGCGTGCAACATCGGACACGAACTCCGCCCCGACCTTTTCCAGCGCGGGGCGCCCTTGGGGGAAGGTGTCCTCCAGCACCCACTGGCGGAACGGCTCGCAGGCGACGGGGGCCGCGTCGCGCAGGCCGAACCTGTCGGCCACCATCGTGCGCTCGCGGTCGGAAGTGGCGGGCGTGATGCAGTCGACCATGGAATTGGGGAAGGCCACGTTGGCCTCGACCCAGTCGGCGAATGCGGGGTCGGAGAGACGGGCGAGGCCAATGACGGCACGCGCGCAGACATGGCCGTTCTCCGGCAGGTTATCGCAGGACAGGACGGTGAAGGGCGGGGTGCCCGCCTCACGGCGCCGGCGCAGGGCTTTCAGGATCATGCCGAAGACGGTTTTTGGCGCGTCAGGGCTTTCCGCGTCAGCCGCGATGTCGGGATGTCCCTTCGAGAGATCGCCGGTCGTGGCATCGACGTAGTAGCCGCCCTCGGTGATCGTCAGCGACACGATGCGGATGGCGGGATCGGTCATCCGCTCCACCGTTCGGTCGGCCTCCACCGGCGTGAAATCCACCATCGAACCCACCACCCGGGCGGTGAGACCGTGGGGGTCAAGCTCCACCACCGTCGTCAGCCAGTCCTGCGCTTTCAGAGTCTCGCGCATTGCCGCGTCGCCGGGGCGGACGCCGGCGCCGCAGATCGCCCAGTCGTGGCTTTCGCCCATGCCGAACAGCCGGTCGAGATAGACCGCCATGTGCGCACGGTGGAAATTACCAACCCCCACATGGACGATCCCCGGCGTCAGGGACGCGCGGTCGTAGGCGGGGGCATGGACGCCCGCAGGCGGGGACGCCAGCGCGGCGGCGTTGAGAGCTTGTGTCATGGGATCATCCGATGTTCACGCCACACGCAGCCCGTCGGGGCCGAAGCGGTGCAGCTTGTCCGATTGCGGCGTCAGCCAGATCGTGTCGCCGTAATGCACGTCGACGTCGCCGCCTGCGCGGACGGTCATCGGCTCCTCCACGCCCGGCACGTTGACGCGCAGGAACGTGTCCGAGCCCAGATGCTCCGATATGCCGACCGTGCCCTTCCACTTGCCCGACGTGGTCGATATGTCGAGATGTTCGGGCCGGATGCCGATATGGCCGCCATCTTCCGCGATCAGGTTCATTTTGGGCGAGCCGATGAAGCCCGCGACGAAGAGGTTCCTCGGGCTGCGGTAAAGCTCCAGCGGGGAGCCGACCTGCTCGATGTTGCCCGCGCGCAGGACCACGATCTTGTCGGCCATGGTCATCGCCTCGACCTGATCGTGGGTCACGTAGATCATCGTCGTGGCGAGCGATTTGTGCAGCTCCGAGATCTCCAGCCGCATGTTCACGCGCAAGGCCGCGTCGAGGTTCGACAGCGGCTCGTCGAAAAGGAACGCCGCAGGCTCCCGCACGATGGCGCGCCCGATGGCGACCCGCTGGCGCTGGCCGCCCGAGAG
>JBBSVE010000008.1:0-38637 GCA_038233815.1 Rhodobacterales bacterium | reverse complement strand
CCCTTGGGACCGGAAGAATGCCGCAATATCGCGCATGAAAACCAACGCTGGCGCCCGGGACGAGTTGTCCGGAAATGACTGAAATCCCTGTCCCCTGTTTACCGTAATCGCCGTCCCGGAATTTGCGAAACGCGCAGGTCAGGTCCAGACCACGTTCATCCTCATCACCCGCGATCTGTCCATATCGGCGCCCATACGGACAGTTACCAACCAGGTCCCTCAGAATGGCATGCGCTTCCCGGCGGAGGGCTACGCAACAGGGGCTTTATCTGCGCGACTATTCTTCCCGAAAGGCGCGCATCAGCTGGTGGGTCATGGGGGCCAAAAGGTAGCTCAGGGCCGTGCGCTCTCCGGTTTTGAGATAAGCGTCGATCGGCATGCCGGGCAGGATCTCGACCGCGCCCAGGCGATGAAGCTCGGACGGTGGCACGTTGAGCGTCACGCGGTAGTAGCTGGCTTTCGTCTGCTGGTCCACGATCGCCGCGGGGGAGACGGTCGCGACGGTCGCCTCAAGCCGCGGTGTGGTGCGGGGATCGAGGGTCGGGATCATAAGCTGCGCCTCCTGGCCGATATGCACCCGTTCCAGATCCTTCGCGGGCAGGTTGAGCTCGAACTGAAGGGCCTCGTTCTGCGGCACGATCTGGAGGATCGTCTGGCCGGGTGCCACGACCCCGCCAACGGTTGTCACCTCCATCTCGTGCACCATGCCGGAGGACGGCGCGCGGATATCGACGCGCGAAAGCTGATCCTTCAGGGTCACGATCTGGAGGACCTGCTCCTCGATCTCCGTCACCGTCGCGCGCAGGTCGGTGGAGACCTGCTCATGGAACGCGCGATCGGCCTGATCGGCGGAGATACGGGCATCGCGGGCGCTGTTTTCCAGCCTTGCGCTTTCGGAGCGATCGCTGGCGATCTGGCCCAGCAGGCTCGCGCGGTTGCGTTTCAACTCCAAAAGCTCGCTCTCCCGCACCATGCCCTTGTCGAACAGGGTCTGATAGTTGGCGAGTTCCTTTTCGATCAGGTCGCGCTGCTCCTTCAGCGCGTCGCTGCGTGCCTCGACCCCGGCAATCTGATTGACGATCTGCCCTTCCTGCTCGGACAGTTGTTCACGACGGCCGGCGAGGATGTCGGCGCGGGCGGCGAAGATCTGTCGTTGGCCCGCCTCCGCAGACCGGATGTCCGGGGCGGGGAACGGCAACGCAGGGATGGTAAACTCCGGCTCGCCGCGTTGCGCCTGCTCCGATTCGAGCCGGCCGCGCAGGGCCAGCGCGGCGGCCAGTCTGTTCATCGAGACGTCCAGCTTGACCTTGATCAGCGTCGGATCGAGCTGCATCAGGATCTGACCGGCCTCGACCCGGTCTCCGTTTGCGACGAGGATTCGGTTGGCGAGTCCTCCATCAAGGCTCTGGACCACCCGCGGCTTTCCCGGAACGACGGCTTGGCCCGGTGTCATGACCGCGCCGTCGATTGGCGTCATCTGCGCCCAGGCGAGGAAAGAGCCCATCATGGCGAGACCGGCCACGGTTCCGATCCGGGTGGTGCGCCCGATATCGACCTTGGGACGCGGCAGATCCGACGGGTGGGGACTGGCCAAACCGGCGCTCATACCGCTTCTCCTTCGATGCGGGCCGCTGCGGGTTGCCGCGCGGCCCTCATGCGGCGACGCATGGCGTTCAGGTCGTCAAAACCGGTGTCGGCGTCCGACGGACCCGGGTGGGCTCCATTGACCTGACGCAGCGGCCGGACCTTGGCGCTGTCCGCCGCCGCGGGACCGCCCAGAACATCCCCGAACGCGCCGAACCGGGCAACGCGGCCTTGCTGAAGGATCAGGATCTTGTCCATCGACGACAGAATGCTGGCCCTGTGGGTCATCAGCACGACCGTGGATCCCCGTGCCTTGAGGGTCTCAAGCGCCGTCTCCAGCGCCACCTCCCCATGCGCGTCGAGATTGGAGTTGGGCTCATCCAGCACGACGATCCGCGGCGTCCGGTAGAGCGCGCGGGCAAGGCCCAACCGCTGCATCTGGCCGCCCGAAAGGGGTTGCAGACCGTCGCCCAGCATCGTGCGGTAGCCCTCGGGCAGCCCGAGGATCATGTCGTGGACGCCCGCCATCTCCGCCGCCTCGATCACATCGGCGTCGCGCACACCCGCAGAGAACCGGGAGATGTTGTCGCGCACCGTGCCCGGCAGCATCTCCACGACCTGCGGCAGATACCCGATGTGGCGCCCCAGTTCGACCGGATCCCACTGCGCGCGGGTCGCGCCGTCGAGCCGGACCTCGCCCGCATCCGCAGACCATGCGCCCACGAGGATGCGCGCGAGCGTCGATTTGCCGGAGGCGGAATCGCCGATCACGCCGAGGCCCTCACCGGGCAGCAAATCGAAACCGACTTGCTGGAGGATGCGCTGGCGGTCTCCCTCCGCGACCTCCGCGCCGAGCCGCGTCAATCCCGACACGGTGATCCGGCCCGCCGGGGCGGGCAAACGCACGCGCGGCTGTTCCACGCGCTCGTCCGCGAAAAACGCCGACAGCCGCTTGTGGGCCACGCGCACCTTCGCGATTGCGCGCCATTGTCCGATGATCTGGTCAGCCGGCGCCAGCGCGCGGCCCGACAGGACCGAACAGGCGATGATCATGCCGCCCGACATCTCCTGCCTCAACACAAGCCACGCGCCGAGCGTGAGGATCGCGGATTGCAGGAACATGCGGAACGCCTTGGAGAAGGCCGAGGTCACTTCGGCCACGTCTCCCGCGCTCTGACCGATGGCGAGGCCGGTGCCTTGCAGATCGCGCCAGCGCGCGGTGACATCGGCCTGCATGCCCATCGCCTCGATCAGTTCGGCCTGCCGCAGGCCCTGATCGGCAAAGCTGCGCGACTGCGCCTCGCCCATCATCGCGCGCTCGGTCGCACCTTTGGTCAGCAGGTGGTTGAGCACCGCCACGACGACGCCGATGCCGGCACCGGCCACCGTAAGCCAACCCAGCAGCGGATGGATCAGAAAGAGGATGCCCAGATAGAGCGGCATCCACGGCACGTCGAAGATCCCGCCCATCGCCGGACCCGACAAGAAAGAGCGCACCAATTCCAGATCCCGCAGCGGCAGGGTCTGGGTCCGGTCGCCGGTGCCGGGACGGAGCCACGCGCGGAAGGTCGCGGGCCCGACCTCCTGGTTCAGCCGCATGGCGGCCCGGGACAGGATCCGCGCCCGGACGAATTCGTAGAAACCGTAAAAGACGTAGGCGATGGTGACGATGACCAGCAGCCCCTGAAGCGTGGCGACCGATCCCGAGGTCAGCACCCGGTCGTAGACCTGAAGCATGTAAAGCGAGCCGGTCAGCATCAGCACGTTGATGAGCGCGCTGAACGCCCCGGCCGCGAGGAAGGCCCCGCGCAGGGATCGCAGCGCGCGTCGGTACGCATTCCCGCCCGTCGGTGCGGATCCGACGTTGGCTGCCTGTCGGCCTTGGCCGGTATCACGCGCTCCGCGGTCCGTGCTCATTCGTTTGCCCCCATGTTTCGTCTGTTTCGCGTCCCCGCCACGCATCGCCGCTGCGCCGCAGGGTCCGGGTCCCGGAGCCGCAGGGCCCCCCATTGCGCCGCAACCCGTTTCGGGGATAGTGCACAATAGACAGGCCGATAAGGGCAATTTGATGACCAATCCCGATCAGCCCCACGGCTCGCGACAATCCGCCGACCCGTCGGCGCCGATCGTCTCCATCCTCATCGTCAGCTTCAATACGCGGGACATGACGCTCGAATGCTTGCGCTCGGTCGCGCGGGAAACGTCCGTGCCGCATGAGGTGATCCTCGTCGACAACGCCTCTCGCGACGGGTCGGCCGAGGCGGTGGCGGCGGCCTTCCCAGACGTGCGCCTGATGGCGGAGGCCGACAATCACGGGTTCGCCAAGGGCAACAATATCGCAGCGGGTGTGGCACGCGGTGACTACATCCTGCTTCTCAACCCCGACACCGTCGTGCTCGACGGTGCGATCGACGCGCTCGTGGCGTTCGCGCGGCGGGAGCCGGACGCGATGATCTGGGGCGGGCGCACGCTCTACGGCGACCGGAGGCTCAATCCGACGTCGTGCTGGGCGCGCATGACGCTGTGGAGCGTGTTCTGCACGACCACGGGGCTCAGCAGCATCTTCGCCAAAAGCCGCACCTTTAATCCAGAAGCCTACGGCGACTGGCAGCGCGACACGGACCGCGCGGTCGATATCGTGACCGGCGCCTTCTTCCTCACGCGCCGCGAGACGTGGAACCGTCTGGGCGGGTTCGACCTGCGTTACGTGATGTATGGCGAGGAGGCCGACCTCTGCCTGCGAGCGCGCGCGTTGGGTGCAAGCCCGATGATCACGCCCGACGCGACGATCATCCATTATGTCGGCGCGTCCGAACAGTTGCGCGGATCCAAGATGGTGATGCTGCTGAAGGCGAAAATCCTGCTGATCCGGGACCATTTTCCGGACGGACAGAAGGCGCTGGCGACGTGGATGTTCCGGCTCTGGCCGCTCCTGCGGCTGTTCAAGGCGAACGTGCGGGCCCGGCTCTCTCGCGGCGCCGGTCGCTCCGACATGCTTCTTACGCTGCGCGAGGTCTGGGCAAAACGCGCGGACTGGTGGGGCGGCTGGGCATGACGGTGCCGCCACGTCTGTCCATCATCCTGCCCGCCTACAACCGCGAGGCCCTCGTCGCGCGTGCGATCGACAGCGTGCTGGCGCAGACCTTCAGAGATTTCGAGCTGATCGTGGTCGACGATGCCTCCACCGACGGCACCCGCGCAGTGCTGGAACGCTACCGCGACACGCCGCGCGTGCATCTTATCCTGTCGGACGAGAACCTCGGTGGTGCCGGGGCGCGCAATCTGGGGATCGAGGCCGCGACAGGGGAGCTTGTGTCGTTCCAGGACAGCGACGATGTCTGGCTGCCCCACAAGCTCGCCGCACAGGTGGCCGCACTCGACGCTAATCCCGGCGCCGGGCTCTGCTACTGCGGATCGGTCTTTTCCGAAGGCACCCAGACCTACTACATCCCCGAGCCGATGTTTGCGCGGCTCGACGGGGACATGTCGTCGGAGATTCTGCGCCGCAACGCCATCAGCACGCAAACGCTGGTAATCCGGCGCGCGGATCTGGACCGGGCCGGACATTTCGACGCCTCGCTGAAGCGGTTTCAGGACTGGGATCTGATGATTCGCGTGGCGCAGGTGACGGAATTCGTCTTTCTCCCCGATCCGATGGTCATGATCTTCGCGACGCCGGGCAACATCTCCTCCATCGCCGGGAACGATGCCCTGTCGCGGGGCGTGATCCTTGCCAAATACGACCATCTGTTCCGTGCCTTCCCGGAGCATGGGGCCCGCAATCACTACATCACCGGGCGGATCTGGCAAAAACTGGGCGAGCCCGCGAAGGCCCGTCCCCATCTTGCCACGGCCCTCAAGCTGAGGCCGTCGCTGCGCACGGCGGTCCAGATGATCCGAACTCACCTTCCGTAAGACGCGACCATGCTCCCGTTCGGGTTAAGGAAGTGTGAGCGGCGGGGGAAAAGCGGTCCGGCCCGCCCCCCGCGCCCCGTTGAAGCGACCCCGGTTCGCGCTGCGTCTTAACCGGCGATCCGACCCGTTCGAATCGCGGTGACTTGCGCGCCGGTGGTGGAGGACCAGCCGGTGTTGCCCGCGCCCATCCGCAGGCCCAACCCCTCCCCCGGTGTGCCGAGCGCCGAGTCCGCGATCGTTGTCGTAAGAACCAGCTCGCCGTTGCGGTAGAGGCGTTGCTCGCCGCCCGTAGCCTCGAAGCGCATCATCGGCGTGGCCCCCGCGCTTTCCACGAGGGGGTAGCTGTCCACGACCGTCACCGCGCCCGCCACGTATTTCAGGATCCGCCAGGCCGATCCGTTGTAGCCAGCGGCAAGGAACGTCAGGCTGGTCGTCGAACAACGCGCGACGGCGTAGCTGGTCAGTTGCGCGTTGTTGGTCCGAATGTGGACGTCCATTTCCACGAAGACGCCCGCAGGCAAGACCGGTGCCGCATCGACGAGACCGATGCAGAACTGGTTCCGGCTGGTGGGTCCGCGCAAGGCGCCGCCGCCGTTGATCGTCGCCGCATCGCCGGAGTTCGACGGATGCATCGTCCATGCCCCGACATCCGCCGTGAGCGCGCTCAGCACCGTGGCACCGGCATCGGCGGTGAAGTCGTCGCTTCCGGTGATCGTTGCGTCGCCGCCCCCGGCTACCGCCCCGGTCACGGTCAGCACCGAAGGCCAGAAGGCCCAGGGGCCGGCCCCATCGCCGAACACCGCCCTTATGCGGGCGAAGCGAGGCCCCTGCGTCAGGTCCGACAGGTCGAGCGATGCCCCCGATGTCACACGACGGTCGCCAAAGGCATAGCTCCCCGCCGCGCCATGCTCGACCTCATAGCCGGTGGCCCCGGGGGTCTCTGCCCAGGCGAGGCTCAAGCTCTCCACCCCGCCGGAGGCGGCACCGAGTGTCACCGCGGCGCGCGCGTTGGTCTGCGCGGCCGACAGGAACGCATGGGCCACGACCTGATGGCCCGCATCGTTGCAATGGAGGCCATCCCCGCTCATCAAACCGGGACCGCCGAGATCGCGCATCCGCCCGTAGATGTCGGCGTAGAGCACGCCGTATTCGGCGGCGATGGCAGCACATTCCGCGACGTAGCTTTCGTGGATCGTGCGGTTGGAGCCGGTGAAGCCCGCACTGCCCACGGAATAGGTCGAATCGGGATACCAGTTCGGCGAACCGACCGCGATGTCGCCACGCGCGTAGCCTCCGGTCAAAAGCCCGTTCAGCACCTCGCGCAGGTCGGTGGCGAAGCCTGCGAGGCTGAACGTCGCGGGCGCCCCGGTATAGCGCAGGTCATTGGCCCCATAGAGGATGCAGACCCGGTCCGAGCGGTTCGCGCCGAGAAGCGCCGACGCAAAACGGTCGCGGCCATTGCCCGACCGCGCCGACCCTCCGGCATCGGCGCTGTTTTGCAGCACGGTCCCCGGCTGCGCCTGGTTGCGGATCGTGCCCGCGCCCAGCGCCCCCGCGATCAGGTTCAGCGCCCGCGTCGCCGTGGACGAGGCACCGTCGCCGTCCATTGTCGACGAGCCGAACCCGATCACCGAGGAAAGCGTGACGCCCGCCGCGATTGAAACCGACGCATTGGCCGTGACCGTCGTCCCGCCCGCACTGGCCGAGGCCGCGATCCCGAGCGTTCCCGCCCGTGCGACGAAGGTCCGCACGAGACCCGTCCCGACCAGCGGGACCGCAGCCCCGCCGATCGTGACGGAGAGCATGGCGAAAGCGGCCGGGGCGGGATTGCCGCCCGGAACGCCGGTCAGGATGACGAGATCGCCCACCGCCGGCGCCGATGGCCACAGGCTCAATGCCAGCGACGGGGGGGCGGCCATGGCAGGGCCGGTGGCAAGCCCCGGCTTGCCCAGTCCCAGTCCGAATGAGATACGCATCAGACCCAGCCCGTGATCCCGGAGGCGGACGTGCCGGCGGCATGAATCCGCACCGCCGACAGGGCATAGGAGCCCGCGGGAAGCGTGGCGGTGTTGTTGACGAAGCCATCCCGGCCGGTCCAGCGGACCGTTCCGCCGACATTCAGCGTGAGCTGGCGCACCGGCTCCACCAGATCGCTGGCATCGTTCGGGGTGATCGCGAAGGAGGCGAGCGCCGGGGCATTGGCACCGCCGTTGAGGTTCTGGAATCTGTCGGCCATGTCGGGTTCCTTGCGGTCGGGCGCCGGGCAGATGACGCGTTTCGATAGCGCCAGAAAGCCATCAAAGACTTTCTTCCCGGTATCGCGACCGCACGCTGCGCGCTCTCACGCGCAACGCATTCCCTATTGCATCCAGTCCGGCCCGATATGGACACCGCCGTCCTTCTGCCCGGCCAGAAGCTCCGCCAGAAACGTCCGGGCCCCCATTTTCGACGTGTCGGCGACGGATCCCAGAACCGAGAGGTAATCCTGCCAGCGCCCGCCCGGTCCCGAATAGAGCCGCGGCAAGGCCGCCTTGCGCCCGTAGAAGTAGTTGGTTTTCACGTCTGAAACCTTCGTCTCGTCGAGGATCATCTTGGCTGCGTTTCCGACCACCGTGGTCCCGGAATTGTCCGAATGCTTCCGCTTGGCCAGCCGTATGACCGCGCCCCCGTCGCCCGGAGACGGCAGAAGGGTGTTGTTGCGGATCACGACATTCTTCTCGCCGCCATAGATATAGATCGTGTTCGGCGACCGTGTGTTGATAAGGTTTTCCTCGACCAGCATGTTGCGATACCCCGTCGGGCCGGGATCGGACATGAAGATCCCCTGCGCCATCCGCTTCGCTCCGGTCGTCACATCGTCGTAAAAGAGGTTGCGCCGGATCGTGATGTTCTCCGGCGTCTTGCCGCGCTGGGCGAAGAGCTGGAGCAGATCGGGATGCGTCGGCGGCACGGCGATCACGTCGTCGAAGAAGTTGTATTCCAGAAGACCGTTCCGACTGTCCCCGGTAATGCGCATCACATCCTCGGACACGCGCCCGATCCGGTTGTGCACGATCTTGAAATCCTGAACCGTATTGAAGAGTGCGCCGAACTTGCCCCCGCCGATATCGCAGTCCGACACATCAAGCCCCGACACGTCGCGGAAATAGAGCAGGCCCGAGATGCACCCGCTGATTGCCAGATGCTTGCTGCGGTCGGCGCGGAACTGTGTGGAGGTCTTCAGCCCCTCGAACGCCATGTTGCCGCCGTTCCGGACCAGGATCTGACCGAACTCCGCAGTGCGCGGCGTCTCGGCCCGAAGCGTCACGGTTTGCGGATAGGTCCGGCCGAGCTGCAGATCGCCGTAGCTCCCCGGCGCAAGCACGATCACGCCCCCCTTGGTAGCCTTGAGGGCGGCCTGCAACCCGGCCGCATCGGTGACCCGGGTCTCCGCCGCCTGCGCGGAGGCGGCGACGGTGCCGAGGATCAGCGCAGCCAGCAGGCTGACGATCGACGTGACGGGGCGGGGCCTGAGGCGAGTCTGTTTCATGACCGAACCCTACCACAGGCGGAGTGCGGAGCCATCGCCGAATGCTCACCGGTCTGGACTGGCCCGAACATGTATCGGTGCTTGAACGGCTCCGGTTGCAGACGCTCGCCTGCTTTCTCCCCTCGGGGCGTGCAAAAAGCGGAAACCCGCTTGCGATCATACCGAAGTCGGCGACTTTTCCGACCGATCCCCGCGGGCTTAAGGAAATGTTCAGGTATAAATTGTTTTAAATTGAAATTGCCGGATAACCCTCCGGAGACCTGAACTATCACCCCGCGGACATCCGGGAAAGACACCTCGTCCGCAGCACGCCGTCAAAGGATATCCCGCTTATGTCGCAGTGCTTCCGCGTCACGACCCAGTCGCAACTCCAGTCCGTCATGAAGACGGCGAAGGGGGGTGACACGATCATGCTCGCCGATGGAAAATACGGTGCCGTCTACATCAACAACGACTATACGTCCAAGGTCACGATCAGGGCGGAGAACGCCCAGAAGGCAACCTTCGACAAGCTGACCATCAAGGGTGCGACCAACATCACCGTGGACGGGCTGCAGATCCACGACGGCGTGGGGATCGAGGGAGGATCGGCCCATATCGGGGTGCGGAACACGACCATCGACGAGATCCTCTATTGCCGCAACGTCAACGGTCTGGTCGTCGATAACGTCGACGTCTCCGGCGGCAGGTTCGGCATGCTCCTGAACTCGATCCAGAATTTCTCGGTGACGAACAGCACGTTCGGCAAGGTGACCGAGGACGTGATGCGGATCACCGGCAATTCCTACAACGGCGTGATCGAGAACAATGTCCTCGCTGACACGATCGCGAAATACCCCACCCATCCCGACATGCTCCAGATGTTCGCCGTGAACAACGTGACCCCGCATGACATCGTGATCCGCGGCAACGTCTTCTTCGACAACCCGGCGACCGGATCCGTCGGCGCACAGGGCATCTTCATGAGCGATGCCGGATCGGGCGGCTACAGGAACATCCTGATCGAGGACAATCTGATCAACGTCTCCTCCCCCAATTCCATCTACGTCAACGGCGGCCAGTCGAACGTGGTCATCAAGGACAATACCTTGATGCCGAACTCTAGCGACGGAGGTGCCATCATCCGGCTGGTTTCCAAGTCCGGTTTCGACAATCACGGCACCACGCTCGACGGCAACGTCGTGAAGATGATCCTCGACGAGACCCACAAGTCCGACATCGGCGACAACTACGTCTACGGGCGCTGGTCCGACCACGGTTCGCTCTTCAGCGGGCCGGACGGTTCATCGTGGGAGAATTTCCTGCCACCCGAAGGGTCGCCGGTGGATTTCGGGTCGGGTCACGGAGCCACGTCCCGTCTGGCCGAGCTCCTGAAGCAGGACTACGGCAAGGACACGGTCGTCGTGCCGGACGCCGTCGATGTCGTGCCCGCCCCCACTCCCGAACCGACACCGGACGCGGGAAGCGTCTACCATTCGGCGGGGACCCACACGCTCGACGGCCACAAGGGCAGCGTGGTGACTGTCGCATCCGACAAGGTTGCGATGGCGGACGAAGGAACGATCAGCTTCTCCTTCAATGCCGATTCGGTCCACGGAGGCCGTGGGTTGATTTCCAAGGGTGCGGCGGGACACGATGACGACCTGTCGGTCTGGATCCAGAACGGCAAGCTCGTCGTCGCGTTCGAGAATGATGAGGGCAGGTCGGGTTCCTTCAGCCATTCCGGCATCCGGGCCGGAACTGACTACAGCGTTCAGGTCACCTACGACGAGGAGACGGTAAAAGCCTTCGTGAACGGCGCGCTGGTCGGCACCAAGAACTTCGATCTGGACATGTCGGGCAATGACGAGGCGCTCGTCGTCGGTGCGATCAACGGGTCGAGCCGACGCGGAACGACGGATCACATCCGCTCGATCTTCGACGGAAAGATCTCTGACGTGGCGATCTACGATCATGCGCTGACCCCCGAGGATCTGATGGCCCACCTGTCGCCGGAGGCCGACCGAAGCGCCCATCTCGCCTAGGGGCGCGGATCAGGCCTTTGGCCTCCACCGGAACGGATAGGCATGCCGCTTGCGAAGATGCAGGATCGGAGTGAGCGGCAGCCTCCACGCATATTTGCGCGTGCGCGCGTTCAGTAGAAGGCGCAGGTTCCCGAAATACAGCCGGTAGGCTATCCCCGGATGGCCTGCCGCAAAAGCCGCCCTGACCGCATAGGCACACGATCCGGCTAGAAACTTCCGCCGCATGACCTGCGATCCGACGTAGCGCCCCTCCCGTTCCCCCCGCATTTTCCAGTCGAACCCTTCCGCAACCGCCCCTGCGTCGCCTGTCAGGCTATCGTGGCCAGCGCGGCGCAGTGCGACGAGAACGGGTGAAGACACCGACACCACGGCGCCCGACACGCGGAGGAAGAGGTCCGTATCTTCGGCGCATTGCAGTTCGGGCGCGAACCCGCCGAGGTTCAGGAAAGCGTCCTTCCGTATCGCTGCGTTGCACGCGCCGTAGCGCGAAGCCGGGCCGCCCTCCACCGCCTCGACGAAGTTCGGAAATTTCCGCATCGTGACAGGCCGCGGCTCTGCCGCGCCGGGTTCGGGCCGGTCCGCGAACATCTCCGCGTTCAGAAACGCGAGGTCGGCCGCGTCCGGCGCCGTGGCGAAAATGTTCAGGAGCGTGCCGAGGCTCCACGGATACCAGAGGTCATCGCTGTCCAGAAAGACCAGCCAGCGTCCGGTAGCGGCGTTGGCACCCAGATTGCGCGCAACGCTCGCGCCGGCATTCGGCTGCCGGATCAGCCGGACCCTGTCCTGCAGGCCCAGTCGGGCGACGACGGCCTCGACCTTCGCCACGGAGCCATCGGTCGAGCCGTCATCTACGACAATCATCTCGCACGGACTGTCGGCAGGGAGCCTGTGGAGGCCGACGCTCTCGATGCAGTCGGCAATGCACCAGTCGCGGTTATAGAGCGGCGTGACGATCGAGAGGACCGTATCCGTCATGGGGACGACGCGCCGCCCGCCATCTTGCGCTGACCGACGATCGCGGCCGGATTGCCCGCAACGATGGACCACGGCGGCACATGCCCCCGCACGACCGCCCCTGCCCCGATGACCGACCCCTCGCCGATCTCCGCCCCGGCGAGGATCACCGCCGCGAACCCGATCCAGACGTCGCGGCCGATCACGATATCGGCCTCCCGCATTGCCTGATCGGTAACGGGGCTGCCGTCGTTGTAGCGGTAGTTCGCTGCTGACATCATCACCTGCGGCGCCAGAAGCACGCAATCCGCCATCACGATGCGCCCGCTTCCCGGTCCGGCCCAGATGTAGCATCCGACGCCGATGTTGCAGCGGTCGCCAAGCACGATGTTCTGCCCGTTGGCGAAATTCGCGGTCGGGCTGATCGTCACGCCGCGTCCACGCGTGACCTTGCGGAGCTCGCTGACGTGGGAATAGTTGTAGAAGTTCATCACTTTGACAAAATGCGCCCACGCCCTCGGATCGAGGGTGGAGAGCACGAGCCTCAGCAGCCGCTTGGGCTTGCTGCGACGGACCTTCGTGGACCCGGACCCGGACATCGCCTCAGGCCGCCATCTCGGCGCGGATCCGCTCGATCACCGCAAGATAGCGCGCCTTGCCGGCGGCCAGCACATCGCGGTCGCTCAACTGCCCCGGACGCGACACCAGCGCGCGCAACGTGGCCGGCGCCTGCCAGCGTTCCGCACCCAGACGGACCCGCAAGCGCAGGGGTGGCGGGCCGTTGCGGACCGGCGCTTTGGGGGGCGGTGCGGCACCGTCCTCCTCGGTCACGATCGCGCCGCCCCGCGTCTCCACCGACGGCGCGCGCGGGAAGGTGCGGGCAATCCGGTCCATCAGCGGATAGAGCGGCCGGATCGTCAGGTCGAGGCCGAGGCTGTCGGCCCAGTCCAGCCACTTCGCACCGTTGAACTTGTAAGAGATCGACACCGCATGCCACGGTGTTCCGAACGCATCCGCAATGATCGCGGCATGCATCGACTCCGCGATTACCAACGGCGCCGTGGCGAGCTTGTGGATCACCGACCGCGCATCGCCGCCGGGAGAGACGAACTCCACCCCGGCCCGGTCGCAAAGCGTGGCCCAGTCGTGGCGGTGCATCGAGGCCTCGTGCGGCACAAAGACCGCTCTGCCACCGCGGGGAAGATCGCGGAACTCGGGGAAATCGGACAGCATGATCGCGGGGTCAATAATCCCCTTCTCCGGGTCGAGACCGAGGCTTTGCGCCGAGCGCGGCCCGCGCACCGCCTCGAACCGGCATTCCGCCAGCAGGTCGGCCCGCGGCACGTCGCCGTAACCCGCGCCGGACCCGATCACGAGCTTGCGCCGCCCCCGCGGCAACCGGTCATGAACCAGCGTGCCGATCCCGATCAGCAGCAGATCCGGCCACACGTCTCTCCAGCCGGGCAGCATCGTGTCCCAGAACCAGAGATTGAGATCGTCGCCGAAATTGCCGTGCGCCGATTTATAAAAATAGAGGTCCAAGGGTCGGTCCGTCCATCTGGCAGGGATTGCCGCACCATAGCGCTGGCAACGGCAGGTTGCACGGCGGAACTTCCCGCCGCACTTGCACCGGCATCAGCCGTCCATCTTGAGCGCGCTGATGAAGGCCTCCTGTGGGATCTCCACCTTGCCGAACTGGCGCATCTTCTTCTTTCCGGCCTTCTGCTTCTCCAGCAGCTTCTTCTTCCGCGTGGCATCGCCGCCATAGCATTTGGCCGTGACGTCCTTGCGCATCGCCGACAACGTCTCCCGCGCGATCACGCGGCTGCCGATGGCGGCCTGGATCGGGATCTTGAACATATGGCGCGGGATCAGCTCCTTCAGCTTCTCCACCATCGCGCGACCCCGCCCTTCGGCCCGGTCGCGGTGCACCATCATGGAGAGAGCGTCGACAGGCTCGTCGTTCACCAGAACCGACATCTTCACAAGGAAGTCCTCGCGATAATCGGTCAGCACATAATCGAACGACGCATAGCCTTTCGTCACCGATTTGAGCCGATCGTGAAAATCGAACACCACCTCGTTCAGCGGCAGATCATAGACCACCATGGCCCGCGACCCGGCATAGGAGAGGTCGAGCTGAATGCCGCGCCGGTCCTGACAAAGCTTCAGGATGTCGCCGAGATACTCGTCGGGAACGAGGATCGTGGCCTTGATCCGCGGCTCCTCGAGATGGTCGACCAGCGTGAGGTCGGGCATATCGGCGGGGTTGTGCAACTCGCGCACCTCGCCGTCGCGCATGAACAGGCGGTAGACCACAGAAGGGGCAGTGGTGATGAGGTCGATGTCATATTCGCGCTCCAGCCGATCGCGGATCACCTCGAGATGCAGCAGCCCGAGAAACCCGCAGCGAAAGCCGAACCCGAGTGCGGCCGAGGTTTCCATCTCGGTCGAGAAGCTCGCGTCATTCAGGGCAAGCTTCTCGATGGCGTCGCGCAACGCATCGAAATCTGCGGCATCGACGGGAAACAGACCGCAGAAGACGACGGGCTGCGAAGGTTTGAAGCCGGGCAGTGCCACCGCGCAGCCGCGCTTTTCATGCGTCACCGTATCGCCAACGCGGGTGTCGCGGACCTGCTTGATCGAGGCGGTGAAGATGCCGATCTCACCCGGTCCCAGTTCCGCGATATCGACCATTTGCGGCTTCAGGACCGCGAGCTTGTCGATCCCGTAGACGGCGTTGGTCTGCATCATGCGAATACGGTCGCCCTTCTTCACGACGCCGTCCATCACACGAAGCATCACGACGACACCGAGATAGGCATCATACCAACTGTCGACCAGCATTGCCTTCAACGGTGCATCGCGGTCGCCTTTCGGTGCGGGCAGCCGGTGAACGATCGCCTCCAGCACCTCCGGGATGCCGAGGCCGGATTTTGCCGAGATCTCAAGCGCATCCTTCGCGTCGAGCCCGATCACATCCTCGATCTGCGCCTTCACACGCTCCGGTTCGGCGGCGGGAAGATCAACCTTGTTCAGCACCGGCACGATCTCGTGCCCTGCGTCGAGCGCGTGATAGACGTTGGCGAGCGTCTGCGCCTCCACCCCCTGGCTCGCATCCACGACCAGAAGCGAACCTTCGACCGCGCGCATGGACCGAGACACCTCGTAGGCGAAATCCACGTGCCCGGGCGTGTCGATCAGGTTCAGGATGTAGGTCTGGCCGTCCTTCGCGGGATATTCGATCCGCACGGTGTTGGCCTTGATCGTGATCCCCCGCTCACGCTCGATATCCATCTGGTCGAGCATCTGCGCCTTCATGTCGCGCTGCGCCACCGTTCCGGTCAGCTGGATCAGCCGGTCGGCGAGGGTCGACTTCCCATGGTCGATATGGGCGACGATGGAGAAGTTGCGGATGAGGGCGAGTTTTGTCATTTGCGCGCTATACCGGGTTCCCCGTTGGGCGGGAAGGGGCTTGGGGGGCCGGCCCGCACACGCCTGAAAAGCGCCCAGCGAATCGCTTGCGGGGCGGATCGGTGCGCCGCGGCTGTCGCGGCACATGAACTGACGGTCACTGAGCCTTGAAAAAGCAAGACAATTTCTGCGTGACTTTCATCCCCCGACCGCGCATTCATGGGATGCCGTGTGCAATCCGGCGTCGGTTCGGCGTCTGTTTCATCGGCTCCGGTCGCCGAACTGGCGGTCGGGACATTGACGCGCTCGGATCAACCGGGCCGAGA
Source organism: Rhodobacterales bacterium (assembly GCA_038233815.1). Lineage (GTDB taxonomy): Bacteria > Pseudomonadota > Alphaproteobacteria > Rhodobacterales > Rhodobacteraceae > JBBSVE01. Next base: position 22,891 of record JBBSVE010000008.1, on the reverse strand, counting down.
GATGAGGCAGCAACATGACAAAATATCTTCTGGCCGGCGTCCTGATGGCGGTGACGGCTCCCCTTAGCGCATCCGCGGGCACCGTGGAAAACGCCTGCATGCGGTCCGACCGGCCGGGTGCCAACCGGACGCTTTGCAACTGCATCCAGCAGGTTGCGGACATGACCCTTGGCGGGGGCGACCAGCAACGCGCCGCAAGCCTGTTCCAGAACCCGGACGCGGCGCAAAAGGTCCGCGTCTCCAAACGCGATGCGGATAACGCCTTCTGGGCGCGCTACAAGAACTTCGGCGACATGGCCGGGGTCTATTGCGCCAACTGATCCCGCACCGCGGGCGCGTCAGGCATTAACGTCCACGACCACGCGGCCCTGCACCCGACCTGCCAGGATCTCCGCGCCAAGGTGCGGAAGATCCGACAGCGTCGCGGGCTGCACCATCCGGTCCAGCATCGCCATGGGGAGGTCGCGCGCGATACGGTCCCATGCGCGGACGCGGTCGGGATAAGGCTTCATCACCGAATCGATGCCCAGCAGGTTCACCCCCCTCAAGAGGAACGGGATCACCGTGGCGGGCAATGCCGCCCCCCCGGCCAGACCCACCGCCGCGACCGACGCGCCATATTTCATCTGCCCCAGCACCCGCGCCAGCATCGCGCCACCCACGGCGTCGATGCAGCCCGCCCATGTCTCCGCCTCCAGCGGTCGCTTCACGGTCTCGGCCAGATCCTCCCGGGCCACGATGCGCGCGGCACCCAGTGCGGTGAGGTAATCCGCGTTCTCCGGCCTGCCTGTGACGCAGGCGACCTCGAACCCCAACGCCGCCAGAAGGGCCGTCGCGACCGACCCCACCCCGCCCGATGCGCCGGTCACGAGGACGGGGCCGTGCCCCCGCTCCAGCCCGTGATCCTCCAGCGCCACAAGCGCCAGCATCGCGGTGAGGCCCGCCGTCCCCACCGCCATCGCCGACCGGGTAGAGATCGCGTCGGGGAGCGGCACGAGCCAGTCCGCCCGCACCCGCGCCTTTTGCGCGTAGCCGCCCCAATGCGCTTCGCCCACGCGCCAGCCGGTCAGCACCACCCTGTCGCCGGGGCTGTAGCGATTGTCGGTTGATGCCTCCACCGTTCCGGCCAGATCGATACCCGGCACATGCGGCCATGTGCGCACCAGCCCGCCGCCCGACCCGAGGCACAGCCCGTCCTTGTAGTTGAGCGAGGAATATTCGACCGCGACCGTCACCTCGGCCTCGGGCAGCCGGTCGAGCCCGATGGACTGCACGCTGGCGGCGGTGGCGCCTTCGGCATCCTTCTCGACGATCAGGGCGTTGAACATGGCGGTCTCCTTAATGGCGGATGGCACGGCGGCACGGCGCGCCTTGGTATCTTCCTGTCTGGCGCAAACCGGCCCCGGGGGCAAACCCGAGCAGTCAATCCGCGCCTCCGGCCATATTTTACTTGCCAGTTTCCGTCCGGTAACAGACCCTGCGCTATCCACGAGAAACGGCGCCAAAGCGCGCCCGTGCAAAAAGTCTGGGAGGAAACTGCATGAAGATCCTGACATCCACGGCCATCGCCGCCGTTCTGTCACTGTCCGGGGGCGCCGCTTTCGCGGCCTGCGATCCGGGCGAGACGGTCATCAAATTCTCCATCGTCACCAACATGGACAAGCACCCCAAGGGCATCGCCGCCGCCCTCCTGCAAAAGCGGGTCGACGAGGAGATGAACGGCAAGGCCTGCGTCGAGGTGTTCCCGAACTCCACCCTCTATACCGACGAGCAGGTGCTGGAGGCGATGCTTCAGGGCGACGTTCAACTGGCAGCACCCTCGCTGTCGCTGTTCGAGAGTTTCACCAAGAAATACCGCATCTTCGACCTGCCCTTCATGTTCAAGAACATCGACGCGGTGGATGCGTTCCAGAACGGACCGGAAGGCGCCAACCTCAAGAAGGACATGGAAAAGCGCGGGCTGATCGGCTTGCAGTTCTGGCATAACGGAATGAAGCAGTTCTCCGCCAACAAGCCGCTGCTGGAGCCGGGCGATGCCAAGGGGCTGAAGTTCCGCGTCCAGCCCTCCGACGTGCTGGTGGCCCAGATGGCCGCACTCGGCGCCACGGCACAGCCGATGGCCTTCGCCGAAACCTACGGCGCCTTGCAGACCGGCGTCGTCGACGGGCAGGAAAACACATGGTCCAACATCTACGGTCAGAAGTTCTTTGAAGTTCAGGACGGCATTTCGGAGACGAACCACGGCGTGCTAGATTACATGGTTGTGGCCAGCGTCGACTGGCTCGACGGACTGTCGCCCGACATCCGCGACCCGCTCCTGAAGATCCTCCAGGAGGTGACGGAGGAGCGTAACTCCGAATCGACCAAGGTGAACGAGGAGGCCAAGCAGGCGATCATCGCCGCCAAGGGCACAGTGCGGGAGCTGACCCCCGCGCAACGCGCCGATTGGGTCGAGGCGATGAAGCCGGTGTGGAAGCAGTTCGAGGCGGACGTGGGGGCCGACAACATCGCGGCGGCACAGAAGATCAACGACTCGATGTAGTCCCGGGCCGGACGCGATCAGGGCACGGGTTGGGCTTTGGCCACCTCGCGCCCTGATCGGTTCCCCCCCGAAGAAAGACCACCATGCAGGACAGATACTGGAGACGCACCCGGCTCGGGCGCCTCATTGACGGCTTCGAGGAAAACGCGATGGCCGTCCTTCTGGGGCTGATGACGCTCATCACCTTCGTCAACGTGGTGCGCCGCTATCTGTTCAACGCCAGCCTGATCTGGGGATTGGAGGTGGTGCTCGTCCTTTTCGCATGGCTGGTGCTGCTGGGCGTCAGCTACGGCGTGAAGGTCACGATGCATCTGGGCGTGGACGCGGTGACGAACCTGCTCCCCTCGGGGCCCAAGCGCGCGCTGGCGGTCCTTTCGGGGCTGCTGTGCATCCTCTACGCCTTCCTGCTGATGAAAGGCGCGTGGGACTACTGGGCGCCCTTCGCCTCGCTCGACGTGACCTCGGGGCGCTGGTTTCCGACCGGCTTCACGCCCACCCGCACCCGCGCCTTCATGGAGACGGATCAGGTCCCGATGCCGGAGTTCCTGCAGTTCCTTTCCGGCCTCATCAATGACGGCGACCGCTACGGCAAGCTGCCCGACGTGGTGCCCTACGCGATGCTGCCCGTGGGCGTGGCGCTCCTGCTCTTTCGTTTCATCCAGGCGACCGTGCGGATCGTGCGAGGGCGGACCGACACCCTGATCGCGAGCCATGAGGCCGAGGAGGCGCTGGACGAGCTTTACCAGACGCAGGATGGCGCACACCGGGGGCGCGTCTGAATGGAGGTCTTTCTTCTCTTCGTCCTGATCGTGGCGCTGCTGCTGATCGGGGTGCCTATCGCGGTTGCACTCGGCCTGTCGTCCACCCTTTTCCTGCTGATCTTCTCCGAGACATCGCTCGCCGCCGTGGCGCAGAGCTTCTTTCAGGGCATGGCGGGCCATTACACGCTGCTCGCGATCCCGTTCTTCGTGCTGGCCTCGTCGTTCATGTCCACCGGCGGCGTGGCGACCCGGATCATCCGCTTTTCCATCGCCTGCGTCGGGCACCTGCGCGGCGGGCTCGCCATCGCCGGGGTGTTCGCCTGCATGCTCTTCGCCGCACTCTCCGGCTCCTCCCCCGCCACGGTGGTCGCCATCGGCTCCATCGTCATCGGTGCGATGGTGAAGGCGGGCTACACCAAGGATTTTGCCGCCGGCGTGATCTGCAACGCAGGCACGCTGGGCATCCTCATCCCGCCCTCCATCGTGATGGTGGTCTATGCGTCGGCCACCGATGTCTCCGTGGGGCGGATGTTCCTTGCCGGCGTCATTCCGGGCATCCTCGCCGGCGTCATGCTCATGGCCACGATCTACGTCATGGCGCGGGTGAAGAACCTGCCCGCGGGCGAATGGCAGGGCTGGGGCGAGGTCGGGGCCTCGTTTCGCGACGCCGTCTGGGGGCTGTTGCTCATCGTCATCATCATGGTGGGGATCTACGGCATTCCGGGTATCACCGGCGCGATCTTCACACCGACCGAGGCCGCCGCCGTCGCCGCCGTCTATGCCTTCGTCGTGGCCACCTTCATCTACCGCGACATGGGACCGCTCGCGACCCCTGCAGGCCAGCCGAACCGCAGCCTCTTCCGCCATCCGTGGGTGCTGGTCACAGGGTTCTTTCACGCCGACACGCGCCGCACGCTGTTCGAGGCGGGCAAGCTCACCGTCATGCTGATGTTCATCATCGTGAACGCGCTGATCCTGAAGCACGTGCTGACCGACGAGCAGGTGCCCCAGCACATCGCCAACGCGCTGCTGACGGCGGGCCTCGGCCCCATCGCGTTCCTGATCGTCGTCAACGTGATCCTGCTCATCGGCGGGCAATTCATGGAGCCGTCTGGCCTCATCGTCATCGTAGCACCACTGGTGTTTCCAATCGCGATCCAGCTTGGCATCGATCCGATCCACCTCGGCATCATCATGGTGGTGAACATGGAGATCGGGATGATCACGCCGCCGGTGGGGCTGAACCTCTTCGTGACCTCGGGGGTCGCGTCGATGCCGATGATGGCGGTGGTCCGTGCGGCCTTGCCGTTCCTCGGCGTGCTCTTCGTGTTCCTGATCCTCGTGACCTACATTCCGATCCTCTCCACCTGGCTGCCGACGGAGTTGATGGGGCCGGAGATCATCACCCGCTAGCCGAGCGGGATCACGTCGACCGACTGACGGCTCGTCTGCCCGCCCGCGATGCGGAAGCTGCCCTTGATCGGGGATACGTCGGAATAGTCGCGGCCGTGCGCCACGGTGATGTGGTTCGCCCCGGCGAGGCAGTCGTTGGTGGGGTCGTAGCCGACCCAGCCGCCTTCCGGTCCGGTCCAGAACCGCACCCATGCATGCATCGCGTCCGCACCCTCCAGCCTCGGCATGCCCGGCGGCGGCTGGGTCCGCAAAAAGCCGGAGACGTAGCCCGCGGGGATCCCCAGCCCGCGCAGGCAGGCGATCAGGATGTGGCTGAAGTCCTGACACACGCCGGACCGGCGCTCGAACGCCTCGGACGCGGGCGTGTCCACGGTGGTCGCTTCCGCATCGAATCGCATCCGGCGATGGAGCGCCTGCCCCACTGCAAGGGCTGCGTCGCCCGCGGAGACACCAGGCACCAGCACCCGGCGGGCAAAGCGCGTCATGGGTTCGGACAGCGGCACCCGGAATGACGGCGCCAGACAGTGCAGGGGCGAGGCGGGGCCGAGGTCGCGCACCTGTCCCAACGCCTCGGCCAACCCTGCCAGCGCCGTCCCGGACGCCTGTGCCGCAGGCTCCAGCCGGTCGATGCGTGCCGTCAGCCGCATCTCTATGCGCCGCAGCGGGTCGTAATGCGCGAAGGCCGTCACCCGGTTGGCGAAGAAATCCGCCCGCTCGCTCCGTTCGTCCGGTGGCGGCTCGATAGCGAGGGCGGCATGCTCCACCCGCTGGATACCGGGGAGGTCGGGGGGTAACAGACAAGCCACCTGACGGCTGTTCGACGCGGGGCTGGCGTAAAGAAACGCGAGTGTAAGGCGGATGTCATAACGCATCTCAGCCCGCCGACGCCGTGCCCAGCGCATCAGATAGCGCGAGGATACCCGCCCGGAGCCGCCCCAGCCCCCGCGCGTCGAGCGTCGTCGTCGTCTGCGCCGCCAGCCCCGCCTGCAATACCCCCGCCCGGCTTCCAAGCGCCGTGGCCCGTCCGCCCGCCAGATCGCGCGCCCGGTCGCAGAGCGTGTCGAGCTGAAAGCGGACCGCGCGCGGATTGGTGGGGTCCAGCGCCAGAAGGTCGACCACCGTATCCCGGGTGGTGACGACGGCATGGCGCTGGCGGTGGACGATGACCGAATCGCCGATCTCGATGGCCAGATCGAGGCTGCCTTCGGGCGCAGTCCGCGCAGTCGTGTCGGCCAGCAGCTCGGTCATCATGGCGGCCCGCTCGACGGCCCGCCCCGCGCCGAGGAACTGCCACCCCGCCGCCCGGACCATATTGTCGTGGACGAGGCCCGAGAACCCCGCGATCTTGCGCAGCATGACCGAGGATGCGAGCGCCGCATCGGTCCCGGGACGGGCGGTGCGGGCGACCCGCGCCATCGACTTCTGCAGGTCCAGCAGTGCGGCATAGCCATCGACGGAGAAGCGGTCGCGGATCCGACTTGCGGCGCCAACGGCACCTTGCAGCGTGGCGATGATACCGGCGGGCAACGGCTCCGCCGCGTCGACGCCGTAGGCCTCAAGGCTCCCGGCGATCAGGTCCAGAAGTGGCGCGGGTGCGGCCTCCGCCCGACGGCTGTGCCAGGCCCGCGACATCCGCAGCAACCCTTCCGTCCGTTCCACATAACGGCCGAGCCAGAAAAGGTTGTCGGCCGCGCGGGCGGGCAAGGGGGCCGGCTCCGCCCGGCGGAACGGTCGCGTGGGCGGGGTCAGTAGCGTGGCGGTCTCGATACCCTTGTCGGCGACCACCCAGACATCGGCGACCGACCCGCCCGCCCGCATCGCGATCGCCTGCGTGTCGGCCCCCGCCCCGATCCGCGCGAAGCCGCCCGGCATCACCTCCCACCCCGCAGGCGTGCGCGCGAGGAACAGCCGGATCGTCATCGGGCGCGGCACCAGCGCGCCCGCCTGCCAGACCGGTGTGGTCGAGAGCGTCACCAATTCCTTGCCCATCAGAGCCCCGCCCCGCGCCGCCAGCCACGCCTGCAGATCCTTCGTGACATGGCCCATCAGCACGCCGCCGATGGCGTGCGGCGCAGACGTCTCGTAAGGCATCCGGGTCGCCATCGCTGGACCGATCATCATGCGGGCGGCCGCGTCGCTCACGTGGCGCAGCTCTTCCGCCCCGCCGCACCACCAGGTCGCGACGTTGGGCAGTCGCAGCGCCTCTCCGGTCAGCCGGTGGGAAATCGCGGGCAGAAACGCCATCAGCGCCTGCGTCTCCAGGATGCCCACGCCGGGCGCATTGACCATCGCCACCTGACCCGCCCGGAGTGCCGCGACCAGTCCCGGCGTGCCGAGCCGGCTGTCCTCGCGCAGTTCCAGCGGATCGGCCCAGATCCCGTCCATCCGGCGCCAGAGCACGTCGACCGGCACCGCCCCCGCCACCGTCCGCATCGAGAGACCGCGCGCGGTGGCCGTCAGATCGCCCCCTTCCAGCAGCGTGAGGCCCAGATAGCGGGCGATGTAGGCCTGCTCGTAGTAGGTGTCGGTCTCCGGCCCCGGCGACAGGATGGCGATGCGCGCGGCGTCCGCCCCGCCAAGCGCGCTTAGTGCCTCGCGGAAGGCCGCGAAGAAGCCCGCCAGCCGCAGCACGCGGGCATCACGGAAATGGTCGCGAAAGACGCGCGTGGCGGCGACCCGGTTCTCCAGCGCGAAGCCCGCCCCGGATGGCGCGTCGGCGCGGTCCTCCAGCACCCACCAGCGCCCGTCCGGCCCGCGCCCGATCTCGAACGCCAGAAAATGCAGGAAGTGCCCGGACCGGGGCGTGACGCCGACCATGGGGCGCAGCCATTCGGGGTTCCGCGCAATCAGGCTGGCGGGCAGGTGCCCCTCCGCGACCAGACGGTTCGCACCGTAGAGATCGGCCACCACCCGCTCCAGCAGGTCTGCGCGCTGTCGCAGGCCCGCAGCGATGAGGCGCCACTCCGCTTCGGGCAGCAGGACCGGCACCGGGCTGAAGGGCCAGTCCCGCCCCGCCGCCGTCGCATCGCCGTAGCCGCGAAAGAACACGCCCGCCTCGGCCAGATGGCGCGCGCCGCGGGCGAAGTCCTCCTCCAGCCCCGCATCGCCCCGCGCCTCCATATGGGCGAGAAGGCGGCCCCAGACCGGGCGCATCCGGCCCGCGCCATCCACAAGCTCGTCCGGCACGCCTGGCAGCGACCGGTAGGCGGCGAGGAGCCGCCCGTCGGTCGCACGCCCCTTGCGCGCGGCGGGCATCAGAGGCCCGAAGGACGGCGCAGATCGAGCGTCATGGGGAACTCCGGGTGCGGCACCTCGGAGGCAGGTTCATAGCGTCCCCCCGTGTGCCCGAATGGCGAAAAGCGTGCGAGCCGCCGCGCCTCCGCCTCGTTGCCGTTCACCGGAAAGGTGTCGTAGTTGCGCCCGCCGGGATGGGCCACATGGTAGGTGCAGCCGCCCATCGCCCGGCCGCTCCAGGTGTCATAGATGTCGAACGTCAGCGGCGCATCGACCGGCAGCGTCGGATGCAGCGCCAGCGGCGGTTGCCACGCCTTGAAGCGCACTGCGGCGACAGAGGCGGGTCCGGCGGGCTGCATCGGCAGGCGGCGCGTGTTGCAGGTGACGGTATAGCGCCCCGGATCGGCGGCGGTGAGTTTGGCCTGCAACCGTTCCACCGAACTGTCGGTGTAGCGCACCGTGCCCCCGATGGCCCCGGTCTCTCCCATCACGTGCCACGGCTCCAGCGCCTGGCGGATCTCCAGCGTGGCGCCTTCCACCGTGACCTCGCCGCAGAACGGGAACCGGAACTCCGCCTGCGCCTCGAACCATGCGGGGTCGAGCGTGAAGCCATGCTCCTTCAGGTCGGCCAGCACGTCGAGGAAATCGGCCCAGACGAAATGCGGCAGTATGAAGCGGTCGAACAAAGTCGTGCCCCAGCGGGTGAGCTTGCCTGTCAGCGGGCTTTGCCAGAACCGCGCGATCAGGGCGCGGATCAGAAGCTGCTGGGCAAGGCTCATGCGCGGGTTGGGCGGCATTTCGAAGCCGCGGAACTCCACGAGGCCAAGCCGTCCGGTCGGCCCGTCGGGGGAGTAGAGCTTGTCGATGCAGATCTCCGCCCGGTGGGTGTTGCCGGTCACGTCGGTCAGCAGGTTGCGAAACAGCCGGTCGGTGAGCCATGGCGGCGGCGCGGCCCCCGCCCCCGGCGCGGGCACCTGCGCCAGCGCGATCTCCAGCTCATAAAGGCCATCCATCCGGGCCTCGTCGATCCGCGGCGCCTGACTCGTGGGCCCGATGAACAGGCCGGAAAAGAGGTAGGAGAGCGAGGGATGACGCTGCCAGTGCCGGATCAGGCTCGCCAGCAGGTCGGGGCGGCGCAGGAACGGACTGTCGCCGGGGGTGGAGCCGCCGACGACGACGTGATTGCCGCCTCCGGTGCCGGTATGCTTGCCGTCCATCATGAACTTGTCGGCCCCGAGACGACACTGGCGCGCCTCCTCGTAGACCGCTTCCGTGATCGCCACGCAGTCGTCCCAGTCGTGCGCGGGATGGACGTTCACCTCCACCACGCCCGGATCGGGGGCGACCCGGATCACGTTCAGCCGCGGATCGAACGGCGGCGCGTAGCCCTCGATATGGACCGGCAGGCCGAGCGTCCGGGCGGCGGTCTCGGCCGCCGCGACGAGCTCGAGGTAATCCTCCACCTTTTCCACCGGCGGCATGAAGACGCAAAGCCGGCCGTCGCGCGGCTCCACCGAGATCGCGGTCCGGACCTTGCCCGCGAGGTCGGAGATCACCTGCTCCACCCGCTCCTGCCCCGGCTCGGATGCGGTGAACTGCGCGCGGGCCTGATCCGCGTCGGTGGGCGTTGGCGCGTCGGGGCCGGTGCGGTCGGGCGCGAAGGCCGGCAGCGCGCCGTCGGTGTCGAACGGGTCGCCGGGATGGACGGTCGGGTAGTCCTTGGCCGGGATATGCGGCAGCGACCCCAACGGCAAGCGGTAGCCCACCGGACTGTCGCCGGGCACGAGGAAGAGATGCCCGCGCCGCATCGTCCATTTCTCCGACAGCCAAGTCTGCGCCGCGCGCGCCTGCCAGCGCTGGACCGGAAGCACCATGCCCGACGGCTCCGTCAGCCCGCGCCCGAAGACCTTGGCGATCCGGGTGCGTTCCTCAGGATCGGCGAGTTTGGAGTTCTCAGGGCTCACGTTGTCGGGCAGGTTACCCTCTTTCACGATCCACTCCGCCGGGTCCTCAAAGGCCGGGACCACATTGTCGGCGGGCACGCCCAGCGTGTCCGCGATGCCGCGCAGCAGGCTCTCGGCCTGAGCGATCGTCACCACCGCATCCGTCTTTTCCGGCGCGATCAGGTCCGGGTCGTGCCAGATCGGCGCCCCGTCGCGGCGCCAGTAGAGGCTGAAGGTCCAGCGCGGCAGCGTTTCGCCCGGATACCATTTGCCCTGCCCGTAATGGAGGAACCCGCCCGGCGCGAACCGGGTCTGGAGCCGCCGGATCAGCGTGTCGGCAAAGACCCGCTTCGTGGGGCCGACGGCGCCTGCGTTCCACTCCTCCGCCTCGAAATCGTCGATCGACACGAAGGTGGGCTCGCCCCCCATCGTGAGGCGCACGTCGCCTTCGGCCAGCGCCGCATCGACGGTCCGGCCCAGTGCGTTCAGATCCTCCCACGCCGCGTCGGAGAAAGGTTTCGTGATCCGCGGATGCTCGGCCACGCGGGTCACGCTCATGTCGAAGTCGAACGTGACCTCGGCAAAGCTGGCGAGACCCGAGATCGGCGCCGCATTGGAATAGTGCGGCGTGGCGGCGAGCGGCAGATGGCTTTCCCCGGTCAGCAGGCCGCTCGTGGGATCGAGCCCGATCCAGCCCGCGCCCGGCAGATAGACCTCGGCCCAGGCATGGAGGTCGGTGAAATCGTGCGTCGCCCCGGCCGGGCCGTCGATGGCGGTGAGATCGGGCTTCAGCTGGATCAGGTAGCCCGACACGAACCGCGCCGCGAGCCCCAGATGCCGCATTGCCTGCACCAGAAGCCACGAGGTGTCGCGGCACGATCCACGCGCCGTGCCCAGCGTCTCCTCCGGGGTCTGGACGCCGGGCTCCAACCGGATGACATAGCCCACCTCCCGCGCCAGACGGGCGTTGAGGCCGACGACGAAATCGATCGTGCGCTCCCGGTTGCGCGGCACGCTGTCGAGGAAAGCCTGCAACAGCGGCCCCGCGGGATCGGCCTTCCGGTAGATCACCAGATCGTCGATGAGTTCGGGCGGATAGTCGAAGGGCCAGTCCTCGGCCGCGGCCTCCACGAAGAAGTCGAACGGATTGTAGACCGTCATATCGGCCACCAGATCGACCTCGATCCGAAGGTCCATCACCGGCTCGGGGAACACGAACCGCGCCAGCCAGTTGCCGTAGGGGTCTTGCTGGTGGTTCACGAAGTGCGGCTCGGGCGACACTTTCAGCGAGTGCGACACCACCCGCGTGCGGCTGTGTGGCGCGGGACGAAGGCGGATCACCTGCGGCCCCAGCGTCACCGGCCGGTCATACCGATAGTGCGTCAGATGATGGATGCTCGCGAGAATGGACATGGGCCGCCTTCCGGATGGGTGGGGGTCCTGTGTCCCACACCCGGCCCCCCCGCTCCACCGTTTATTCGAGGATCGGGACGGTCGGGCCCTCGGGATGGATCAGACCGTTGATGAACCGCAGCTTCTCCACCACCGGAACCGACAGCACGAACGGGTAGAGGTCGGGCTGCCCCATGCCGCGATTCATGTTGTTCAGCGCGACCGTCAACGGCACCCACGTCTCGATCATCGGCGCGATGTCGGCCATGAGGTAGGGATTCGTCGCGAAATCGAGCCCCGGCGTACCCGCCACGCCGATGCCGTAGGCGGCCGCCGTCTCCAGCCCGTCGACGATGTGCATCCAGTGCGCCCATGTCTCGGCGAAATCCTCCCAAGGGTGCGAGGTCGCGTAGGCGGAGATGTGCGACATCTCCCACCCCAGCGGCGCGCCGTCGGCATAATGCGCCTTCAGCGCCTCGCCATAGTCGGCCCGCTCGTCGCCGAAGAGCGCGCGGAACGGCTCCAGCGCGGGGCCGGTCTCCACCAGTTGGGACCAGAAGAAATGGCCGATCTCGTGGCGCATGTGGCCGATGACCGTGCGGTATGGCTCGTCCATCGCGGACTGACGCCTGGTCCGCACCACGAGATCGCCCTCGTCGATGTTGATCGTGATGAGCCCGTCGTCATGGCCTGTGAGCACGCGCTGCAAGGTGCCGTCGGGGTTCGGCACGTCGGCCAGAAAATCGAAGGCGAGGCCGGTCTCGGGATCCTCCGCCCGCGTCGGATGGGGCAGCTTCCATTGCAGGATGGCATAGATGAGTTCGCGCTTGGCAAGCTCGATCTCCGCCCAGCGGGTGCGGTTGCCCTGAAAGGTCACGTCGGGGACCATGTGGTTGTGCAGGCACGCGGTGCAGTAGCCCGTCTCCTGCTCCGGCGGCAAAAGCCAGTTGCAGCCCACGAGATCGGAGTTCGCACAGGGTATGGCGTCCGGTCCAACCGCGACCATGCCAAGCGCCTCGGGCCGGTAGCCAAAGCGCGTGTTGCACTGCACGCAGGCGAAGTTGCGGAAATGGACCTCGTTGCCGCAAGTGGGGCAAGCAAAACGCTTCATGGATTATCCTTGGGAGGCGGGCCGGACGCGGCGCCATGCCCGTCCAACGCAGAGCACGCCCGGCACCGACATGCGTCGGATTGTCGCAGATGGCGCGTCAGACCTCGTCGCTGCCGGTCCGCAGAGCGTCCAGAACCTCAGCAATGGCCGCGTCCGACAACCCCCAGATATCCCGCGCCGCGGTCTCGGAGATATAGCCCAGCGCCAGATCGCGGCGGATCGCCGCCGGGTCGCGCGCTTCGGCAGGCCCGTATCCCGCACCGCCCGGAAAGGCCATCACGACGCGCCGCCCATGCGGCACGAACTGGCGGCCCTTGCCCTTCATAGCCGCTCCGTCGTCCTGCGCGATCTGCGTCGGCGCCCCGTCGCCGCCGCCGCGACGCCCGCGGGCAGGATGGTCCACCCGGTCGAACATGGCGGAGAAATGGAACTCGTGCCCCTCCGCCGCGCCGACCTCCATATGCTGGCCCAGACCGCCCCGAAAGGCGCCCGCCCCGCCGGAATCGCAGCGAAGCTCCTTGCGCCAGACGATCACCGGGCCGGTCTGCTCTGTCGCCTCCACCGGCATCGTCATGACGCCGGAGGGGAACGCGGTGGCGTTCATCCCGTCGAGCAACGGGCGCGCGCCGGAGCCGCCCGAGTTGAATGTCAGCACCTCCGCCCGCCGCGCGCCTGCGGGCGCCGGGCCATCGCTGCGAGGGCGCAGGGAGACCTGGAAGTTGCATAGGCAGCCCGCCCCCTCGGCGGGAACGGTGTCGGGCACCAACTTGTCGAGCGCGTCATAGACCGCGTCGGGGACCATGTGGCCGATGATATGGCGCAACGCCACCGGGGCGGGATGGACCGCGTTGACGATCGAGCCTTCGGGGGCGGTGATGCGGAACGGGGCGAGCGAGGCCGCATTGTTCGGAATCTCCGGCGCGATGGCGCATTTCAGCGCGTAGCAGGCGTAGGCCTTGGTGTAGACGAGGGGCACGTTGATCCCCTTTCTGTCCACCGGCGAGGTGCCGGTCCAGTCGCAGGCCACGTGGTCGCCGTTGAGCGAGACCCGCACCCGGAGGTCGATGGGCCGATCAAAGCCGTCGATCGTGAGGTGCCCCTCCGCCGCACCCCGGGGCAGGGCCGCGATCCGCGCCAGCGTCGCGTCGCGCGAATTGGTGAGGATGAAGTCCGAGATCCCCGAAAGGTCCGCCAGCCCGAACTCGCGCATCATCGCCTCCAGCCGGCGGTGCCCGATCCCGTTGCAGGTGGCCAGCGCATGGAGATCGCCGATCAGCTGGTCCGGCTCGCGCACGTTGGCGCGAATGAGCGCGGTCAGGGTGGCATCGACCCGGCCCCGGTCGGCAAAGCGCATGATGGGGATGTGGATGCCTTCCTCATAGACCGAATCCGCGTCGGCGCCGAACCCGCGCCCGCCCACGTCGACCACATGCGCGGTGCAGGCGAAGAAGCCGATCAGCCGCCCATCCAGAAAGGACGGCGTGCAGACGGTGAAGTCATGCAGGTGGCCGGTCCCCTCCCACGGATCGTTGGTGATGTAGACGTCGCCCTCCGCCATCGTGTCGCGCCCGATCCGGCGGATGAAATGCGGCACCGCGTCGGCCATCGCGTTGACATGCCCGGGCGTCCCGGTCACGGCCTGCGCCAGCATCAGACCGCCAGCATCATAGACTCCGGCGGAAAGATCGCCCGCCTCGCGCACCGAGGTGGAAAAGGCGGTGCGGATCAGCGCCTGCGCCTGCTCCTCCACCACCGAGATCAGGCGGTTCCACATGACCTGATGCGCCACTTCGGATGTCATCGCAAAGCCTCCTTCAGGATGATGTCGATGCAGCCGTCGGCGAGCATCCGGGCGCTCCGGGACGACGGCAGGATTGTCGTCGTCTCCGCCTCCGCGATGATCGCGGGCCCGTCGATCCGGCAGCCGGGGGGCAGGACCGCCCTGTCATGGACGGCCGCGTCGGACGCGTCCCCCAGCGCCGCGTCGAAAAGGGTGCGACGGCCGGTCGGGGTCGGCGCACGGGCATCGTCCACCGATGGCAAGGGATCGGGCGGCAGGGGAGGCGTCGTGGCGTTGACCGACCAGACCGTGATCTCCACCGCCATCCCCCCGACCGTGCGCCCGAAAAGCCGGTCGTAATCCGCCTCGAACCGCGCGAGGCAGATTGCGGGATCGGGATCGGCCGCCTGCTCCGGTGTCAGCGCCACCGGGACCTCCCACCCCTGCCCAGCGTAGCGCATCCAGACCCGGTGCTCGGCCCGGATCGGCGCGTCGGCATCGCAGGAGCGCACGAAGCGGGTGGCCTCCTCCTCCATCTCCCGGAAGATCGTCCGGGCGCGGGGGGCGTCGAACGCGTCGAGCCGCATGAAGGTGGATCGGCTCGCCTCGAACGAGAACGGCGCGCGCAGGAACCCGATGGCGGAACCGACACCCGCGCCGGGCGGGATCAGACAGCGCGAAATCCCCAGCTTCTCGCACAGCCGTGCGGCATGGAGCGGGGCCGCACCGCCGAACGCGATCATCACGTAGCCCGCCAGATCCTCGCCATTCTCCACCGCATGGACGCGCGCGGCGTTGGCCATCGTCTCGTCCACCACCTCCGCCAGCCCGAAGGCCGCGTCCCGCGCATCAAGCCCGAGCGGCGCACCAAGTGCGGCCAGCGCCGCCTCCGCCGCCCCGGGATGAAGCGGGATCGTCCCGTTCGCGAATTGCTCGGGATCGAGCTTGCCCAGCATGAGGTCCGCATCCGTGACAGCGGGCCGCGTCCCGCCGCGCCCGTAGCAGGCTGGCCCCGGCTCTGACCCCGCGCTTTCGGGGCCGACGCGGATCTGGCGCATCGTATCGACATGGGCGAGCGAGCCGCCCCCGGCCCCGATCTCCACCATGTCGATCACCGGAATGGAAATCGGCATCCCGGAGCCCTTCTTGAACCGCGTGCTCCGCGCCACCTCGAACACCCGCGCAGTCTTGGGGGTGAAATCGCGGATCAGGCAGATCTTGGCCGTCGTCCCGCCCATGTCGAAGCTGAGAACCCGGCGCAACCCGTGGCGCGCCGCAATGTCGGCGGCAAAGACCGCACCCCCGGCAGGCCCGGATTCGACCAGTCGGACCGGGAACTCGGCGGCACTCTCCAGCGAGATGATCCCGCCCCCCGAATGCATGAGGAAGATCGGGCAGGCCACCCCCTCCCGCCCCAGCCGCGCGCCGAGCCTTCCCAGATAGCTCTTCATCAGGGGCTTGATGTAGGCGTTGGCGATGGTCGTGTTGAACCGTTCGTATTCGCGCATCTGCGGCGACACTTCGGAAGAGATCGAGACCATCACCCCCGGCAGGCGGTCCTCCAGCACCTCGCGCACCATCCGCTCATGCGCGTTGTTGACGTAGGAATGGAGAAAACCCACCGCGACGCTCTCAAAGGCGGCCTCGCGCAGAACCTCCGCCAGCGCCTCCACGTCCGCCCGGTCGAGCGGGATCAGGACGCGGCCCTGCGCGTCCATCCGCTCGAGCAGCGTGTAGCGCCGATTGCGAGGCAGCAGCGGGTCGGGCAGGACGAGGTTCAGGTCATATTGCTCGAACCGGCTTTCGGTCCGCATCTCGATCACGTCGCGGAAGCCTTCGGTGGTGACGAGCGCCGTGCGCGCGCCCCGCCGCTCGATCAGGGCGTTGGTGGCGAGCGTGGTGCCGTGGACGATCTGCGCGATCCCGCCCGGTTCGACCCCCGCATCGGCGCAGACGCGCAAGGTGCCGGTGGCGATGGCATCCTCGGGGGCCGCATAGGTGGTCAGCACCTTGGTGGAGAACAGCCGACCGCCCAGGTCCAGAACCACATCGGTAAAGGTTCCGCCGATATCGACGCCAAGCCGGATTGCGGTATCGCTCACGTCTGCCTCCCCGGACCGTTTAGCGCAGTCTACCGGGGGCGCGCGGGAAGGGCAGCCCCGGACGCGTCAGACCGGCAGGCGCCGCACCCCGGATGTGAGGGCGGACGCCTCCGATGGAAGCGCCACCGCCCGACCGCCCCAGTCCGCCGCCAACGCGTCATGGGCGGTGAGGATCGCGGGCACGTCCCGCTCCTCCGGCGTGCGGAACAGCGACGTGGTGGCGGAGGACCGGGACGTCCACGCGACCAGCAGGGGCGCCGCCGTCATCGGACCCAGCACGGGTAAAAGCCAGATGCCCAGATGCGGCACGAAGACCCAGACGAGCACGCCGCACACCAGTCCCGCCCAGACGATCGGGCGACTGGCGGCGTAGGCCTCCGCCAACGGCACCCGCGTGCCCGCCCGGTTGTTTGCGGGCCAGCCGGAATCGCGGCCGCTCAGAACCTCCATCACGCCGCGGAACTGAAAAGCCATCAGGACCGGGGCCAGCAGGCTCGACAAAACGATGTCGGCCAGCGTCGAGAGGGTCGCGTTCAGCGCCCCGCCGAAGCCCCGCACCGCGCGCCCCGGGATCGTGGTGGCGAGGATCAGGAGCTTTGGCAGGATCAGAAGCCCGATGATCCCGATGGCCACGGACAGCGTGCGGGTCGTGGCGTCGATCGGGAACACCGGAAAGATCTGGTGCGCGTCGGGGAAATAGACCGGCGGCAGGTCCGTCGCACGGTCGATGCCGACGCAGAGCATGAATGCTACCCAAAAGAGCGGCGCCAGATAGGAGAAGATGCCGAGAAAGATCATGAACCGGCTCCATCCCAACAGCCCCCATGCGGAGAGTGCGCGCGCGTGCTGGAGGTTGCCCTGACACCAGCGCCGGTCCCGCTTGGCATGGTCGAGCACCGATTCCGGCGCTTCCTCGTAGGAGCCTGCAAGGTCGGTATCGACACGCACAGACCAGCCGCCGCGCGCCAGAAGCGCGCCCTCGATCACGTCGTGACTTAGGATGTGGCCCCCGAACGGCGCCTTGCCTGGCAGCTCCGGCAGGCCGCAGCACTGGGCCCACGCGCGGTTGCGCACGATGGCATTGTGGCCCCAGAATGGCCCGGACCGCCCCTGAAGCCGCGCCAGACCGCGGGTGTAGGTCGGTGAATAGAAGGCGGAGGAAAACTGCATCGCACGCCCGAACAACGACCGTGCCCGCACCACCGACGGCAGGGACTGCAACAGCGCCAGCCTCGGTTCCGCATCCATCCGGCGGATCATCTCCAGCACCGTCCCGGGCGCCATCAGGCTGTCGGCGTCGAGGATGAGGGCGTAGTCGAAGGCGGCCCCGGAGCGGCGGAAGAAATCCGCGATGTTGCCGGCCTTCCGGCCCTCGTTGACCGTGCGCCGACGGTAGAAGAGCCGGTCCTGCCAGCCGTCCTCCTCCAGCAGGCGCTGGAACCAGCGCTGCTCCTCCCGGGCGCCGTGCGGGTCGCGGGTGTCGGACAGGATCGCGACGGAGATGTCCGCTGGCGCATCCCGCAGCGCGCGCATCATGACGGCAACGCGGGCAAAAGTTGGGACGGGGTCCTCGTTACAGATCGGGAAGAGGACCACGGTGCTGCCCCGGACCGGCGCTGTCGACCATGCGCGCCGCTTTGCGGGCCATAGGCCGACGATAGCCAACGTGGCACCCCATGCGAGCCAGCTGGTCGAGAAGAAGAGGATCACCGCAGAGGCGGCCGACCAGAAGGTCAGACCGACGGCTTGCGAATATTGCAGATAGAGAAAGCTCGCCGCGACCCCCAGCGTCAGCGAAAACCCGACCGCGAAGGTCCGGAGCGCGATCAACCGGGGTCCCTCCATCGCGCCCCGCATCGGGTCAGCTGCTGGCGCGGCGGCCGGACACGCCGACGAGGCCGCGCAGCACGTCGCCCACGCGCACCGGGTCCAGCGACTGGACCTGCATCGTCATCGGTGCGTCGGGCAGCGTGCCTCGCGGCCGCGACACGACGGGCTCCGCACGCAGGTGCAGATCCTCGAGCTTCATGGTCATCGCTGTCATGGTCTCACCCATTGAAATGTCCAGACTTCGGTCAGCTTGCGTCCGTAACCCGCAATATGCGCCGACAGTTCCACCAGTTTGCCCTTGTCGGATGCCACGTCGATCACCAGCCGCCAGATGTCTGTGTCGGGGATCTTCGAGAGCGTGACGACATCCGCCTTGCCACCCGACACATTGACAACGGGCTTCACGACATCGTCCAGCCCCGGCAACCGGGCCAGCATCCCGCCTTCGAAGTCCACGACGAACTTGTGCGTTTCAGGCGGGGTTTCAAGTCCCGACGCGCCGCCGATCCCGGTCCGGGTCGCCAGCACGTGCGCAAGTTCGTCCTCCGGGTCAGGCAGCAGCATGCCCCAGTGCAGCCGATAGGAATATTCGCGCATCTCGCCCGCCGTGACAAGCGCATCGGGAACCCAGAAACAGCCGATGTTGTCGTGGATCTCCAGCGTTGTGGGCAGCTCGAACAGCCGCACCCGTCCCGGCCCCCAGTCACCCAGAGGCTCCACATCGACGGAAGGACGACGCTCATACTGGCTGCCGGGGTCCTGGTAGGCCACCGAGGCGCGGTTGCGTTGCCGCAGCCCGAACCGGTGCGGCTGGGCGAGGCTGAAGTAGGAGGAGGCAATCTCCACCGGATTGTGGAGCGGCCGCCAGATCACATCGCCGTCCGCCTGCTCGATCCGCAGACCGTCGCTGTCATGCACATTTGTGCGGTAATCGTCGAAATGCCGAGATTCCGAACCGCCGACAAAGAACATCGACGACAGCGGCGCGATCCCGAGTTGTTCCACCGGCTTGCGGAAGAACAGGCGCGCGGTCACGTCCATCGTCGTGTCCGCACCGGGGCACATCACGAAACGGTAGGCACCCTCGACCGAATCGGAGGTGAGGAGCGCATAGATCGTGATCTCGTCGGACAGCGGCGCCGAATGGTCGATCCAGAAGCGGATGAAGCGGGGGAACTCTTCCGCCGAGGACAGTGCGCTGTCGATCGACAAACCGCGCGCCGAAAGGCCATAGATGCTGTCCCGGCCCAGCGCACGGAAGTAGCTGGCCCCGATGAAGGCCACGACCTCGCTCGACCGGTCCGGCGCGTTCAGCGGATAGAGGAGCTTGAACCCAACGATACCCGGCAGGGTCTGGCCCGCCGCAACCTTCTCCTTCAGCGGGCCGCGATAGTCGAAATCGTCGGTGCTGAAGGTGATTTCGCTGGCCTGTCCGTCGACAAGTGCATCGACCTCGACCGGCTCCTTGAAAAGCCAGCCGATGTGGAACGGCATCAGTTGCCACTTGCTTTCGGGCGAGTTCCAGAGCGCGTGTTTGGGCCTGAACTGGATCAGCTGATAATCGTCATAAGAAAAGGCGTTAAAGATCGAATCCGTCTGAACCGCCGGCACCGGGTCCGCAGCCGCGCGCTGCTTGGCCATGTCGGTCAGGATGTCGAAGCTGAACGGCTCCGTCGTCGCCGCGCGCGTCCGGTTGCCTGCGAACAGAACCAGCGCCATGGCGGAACTGGCCATGAAGAGGCGACGGGTCGGCGCGAACCGCGATACTGTAGGTTCGATACTCATTTCGGCACGCACTGTTATGACCCCATCGTCCAAGACTGTCCGGCGCGTTGAACACGCTCCGTCATTATGCTGCAACTGCGAAGATGGGGTATCCGTTCCTCTACGTCACGGGTTCTGCGGCATTATGTGCGCGAAACCACCCATGACATCGGCGGAAACTTGCCCGGACTACCGGGGTGGGACGGATGATCCCGTCAGGGTTGTGAAACACCTGCCCTGTATGGGGTCCGCCCGAAGACTTATGCCTGCGCCGAGCCGGGGCCGACCCATGCGGTTCCGAACCATGCGGGATAGTCCGAGACCAGCAGATGGTCCGGCGGCACATCCTCCTCCACTTGCGCGAATCGTCCGATGGGATCGCGGAAGATATTGTCCGTCCGGTCGTCGTTGACGGTGGAGACCTCGCCGATCAGCACGTCGCCGCCCTTGCCCCAGAAGGCGTGCCAGTTGCCGGGCATCAGGGTGACGCTTTCGCCCGGCGCCAGTTCCAGCACCGCGCCCGCGCCTTGCGTCCGCGCCATCCCGTCGGTCGCGACCGTGACGTCCGAGGTCCGGTCGATCCCACCCTCCGGATCGGAGTTGTAAAGCTCCAGCGCCAGCGTCGCCCCGCCCCGGTTGATGATATCCTCCGCCTTCACGACATGCCGGTGCATGGGGGAGATCTGGTCCTTGCGGGAGATCATGATCTTTTCGGCATAGCACATGCCGCCGACGGCGCGCAGATCCTGCGGACGCCCGTTGCGCACGGTGAAAAGGAACAGCCCCAACTCCCCGAACCGCCCCTGCCCGTAGTCGGTGATGTCCCAGCCGAGTCCCGCGTCCACGATGCCGGAGATGCGCGCCCGCTCCGCCACCATCCGGTCGGGGGACCAGTAGGCGAAGGGGGGGAGGATGAACCCGAACGACCGGATCATCGCATCCGCCTCGCCCATGATCCGGTTGATGTCCGACCGCTTCATGCCCGCCCCTCTCGTGATCCTCGTGCGATATGACCGCCAAAGCGGGCGTCGGGCAAGCGAAATGGCCGGGGGCCGGCGCGCGGGACGGCAAAAATGCGTAACACGCAGATCAAAACCTAACCCGTTGAAAACTATCGGTTAGGCTTGATCGCGGGCCAGATAGTCGATACTCTCGCGGAGGATCAGGTTGAAACAGGACGGACGCGCATCATGCCCACCAACGCCGCACTCATGTCCCGCCGCGAGGCGGCCATCCCCCGGGGCCTGTCGATGGGAACGCATGTCTTCGTGGAACGCGCGAAGAATGCCGAGGTCTGGGATGCCGAGGGCAACCGCTACATCGACTTCGGCGCGGGCATCGCGGTCACGAACACGGGCCATTTGCACCCCAAGGTCATGCAGGCCGTGGCCGCGCAGTGCGAGAACTACGCCCACCTTTGCTTTCAGGTCACGGGCTACGAGGGTTATGTCGCCCTCGCCGAGCGGCTGAACGCGGCCGCCCCGATCCGGGACGCGAAGTCGATCTTTTTCACCACCGGGGCCGAGGCGACAGAAAACGCAGTGAAGATCGCGCGCGCCCATACCGGCCGAACCGGGATCGTGACCTTCACCGGCGCATTCCACGGCCGCACGCAGTTGACCATGGCGATGACCGGCAAAGCCGTGCCCTACCGCCCGCGCGGCACGCCGCCCTCGGTCGGAGTCTATCACATCCCGTTCCCGATCCCGCACCACGGCACGACGGAGGAGGACAGCCTCAAGGCGCTCCATCATCTCTTCAAGGCCGATCTGCAACCTCAGGACTGCGCCGCCATCGTGATCGAGCCGGTGCAGGGCGAAGGCGGCTTCTACCAGTGCCCGCACTCCCTGATGAAAAAACTGCGGGAAATCTGCGACCAGCACGGCATCTGCCTCGTGGCCGACGAGGTCCAGTCGGGGTTCGCACGGACCGGCAAGATGTTCGCGATCGACCATTACGACGTGGAACCGGACCTGATCCCGGTGGCCAAGGCGCTGGGCGGCGGGTTCCCGATCTCCGGCGTGATCGGCAAGGCCGCGATCATGGACGCGGCAGAGCCGGGCGGTCTGGGCGGCACCTTCGCGGGCAATCCGGTGTCCGTGGCGGCGGCGCTCGCCGTGCTCGATGTGATCGAGGAGGAGGGTCTCTGCGCGCGCGCCGAGGAGATCGGGCGCCAGATGACCGAGCGGCTGCACCGCATGAAGCAGTCGAACTCTTTACTCCCAATGGGCGACGTCCGGGGCCTGGGCGCGATGGTGGCGTTCGAGCTGGTGCGGGAACGCGGGACCAACGAGCCCGACCCGGAGGCCACGAAGCATGTCACGGCGGCGGCGGCCTCGGCCGGACTGTTGCTGCTGTCGTGCGGTTATTATGCCAACACGATCCGGCTTCTGGCGCCGCTGACGATCAGCGACGCGCATCTGGCCGAAGGACTCGACAAGCTGGAGGTGGCGATGAAGGCCTGACGGCCCGTCACTTGCCGGCGTAGTCGCGATACCAGTCCACGAACCGGCCAATCCCGTCGCGGAAATCGGTTTGGGGGCGGTATCCGGTCAACGCCTGCAACAGCCCCGCGTCGGCCCATGTCGCGGGCACGTCGCCCTGCTGCATCGGCATGTAGTTCCGCTCCGCCTTCGCGCCCAGCGCGTCCTCGATGGCCGCGATGAAATCCAGCAGGCGCACCTTGTCCGAATTGCCGATGTTGATGACCCGGAACGGGGCCACGGGCGACAGGCTGTCGCCGTCGATGGCAGGCGCCTCGCCCCCGGGCGGCGGTGGCACGACGTCGATCAGCAGACGGACCGCGCGCACCAGATCGTCGACATAGGTGAAATCCCGGAACATCTCGCCGTGATTGTAGACGTCGATGGGGCGGCCATCGAGGATCGCATCGACGAACCGGTAGAGCGCCAGATCCGGCCGCCCCCAAGGGCCGTAGACGGTGAAGAACCGGAACATCGTGACCGGCAGAGCGTAGATATGTGCGTGGCTGTGCGCCATCGCCTCGCATGATTTCTTT
>JBBSVE010000007.1:0-39953 GCA_038233815.1 Rhodobacterales bacterium | reverse complement strand
TCCGTCACAAAGGCTTGGAGGACATGGCTCTCGACCGGCAGGCGCATGCCCGCCATCGCCGCCACCTGCCCGGAGCGCCCAGCGACCACGATCCCCACCTTCCTTGCCCGGATCGCCCCGCGCGAGGTCTGCACGCCGGTCACGCGCCCGCCCTCCACGTCGATGCCCGTCACCTCGCAGTTCTGGATCAGGTCCACGCCGCGCCGGTCGGCCGCGCGCGCATAGCCCCATGCCACCGCATCGTGACGCGCCGTCCCACCCCTCGGATGAAAGAGCCCGCCGTAGATCGGGAACCGCGCCTGCTCGAAATCCAGATAGGGCAGCATCTCGCGCACCCCCTCGCGGTCGTAGAGCACGGCGTCGTCGCCCTGATTGATCATCGCATTGCCGCGCCGCACAGCCGCGTCGCGCTGGCCGTCGGAATGAAAGAGGATCATGTGGCCGCGTTGCGAATGCATCACGTTGTAGTTCAGCTCCGCCTCCAGCCCCTCCCAAAGCTTGAGGGAATGGGAATAGAACTCCGAGTTGCCCGGCAGGAAGTAGTTTGCCCGCACGATGGTCGTGTTGCGCCCGATGTTGCCGGAACCGAGCCACCCCTTTTCCAGCACCGCGACGTTGGTGAGCCCGTGGTTCCTCGCAAGATAGTAGGCCGTGGCCAACCCATGCCCGCCACCGCCGATCACGATGGCGTCGTATTCGGCGCGGGGTTCGGGCGAGCGCCATGCCGGCCTCCAGCCCCGGTTGCCCGTGAGCCCCTCCGCGATGACCCTGAGACCGGAATAGCGCATGGTAAAGCTCCGTCTGGCCGGACCCCGGAGCCCGCTTCCGGGCAGGACCGTTCGGGACACAGTCAACCGGGTTTGCGCGGGCGGATCAAGCGCCATCCCATCCCGCTGCATGAGGTCACATCCCTGTCATGTCGCGCCGAATTAACGGTGCCGCGTGCAACTTCCTGCCATGATGCCAGGTAACTTCCGGCCAAAGGAGACAGACATGATCAATCGCCGCACGTTCCTCACGACCGCCGCTGCCGCAGGCAGCCTCATGACCGCCCCTGTCTTTGCCGCAGCCTTTGAAGTGACGCACAGCCCCGCCCAGTGGAAGCGGATCCTGACGCCCGCCCGCTATGCCGTCCTGCGCGAGGCCGCGACCGAAAAGGCCCATACCGGCAGCCTGATGGGCGAATCCTCCGCCCTCAACGACGAGCACCGGGTGGGCACCTATTCTTGCGCGGGCTGCGCCCTACCAGTCTATGCATCGCAGGCGAAGTTCGAGAGCGGCACCGGCTGGCCCAGCTTCACCGCACCGCTGCCCGGGGCGGTGGGGACGAAAGCCGACAATTCGTTCTTCTCGCGTCGCACGGAGGTCCATTGCCGCCGCTGCGGCGGACATCTGGGGCATGTGTTCGACGACGGTCCAAAGCCTGCCGGAAAGCGCTATTGCATGAATGCGCTGGCGATGACGTTTGAAACGACCTACTAGCAGAAAAGCATGGAGAAATGGTCGAGATAAGGTGGTGGCAAGCCAAAAAATCCTTCATGCCATAATTACATCGTCCCACTGGTATTTTGAAAAATGCTAAAGAAAATATCTATAGTTTCGTTCAAGCAACTTAATGTATTCCACTATAACCTCCTTGTTCTTCCCGAGGTTAGGTGGTGACTTTCCATGCGCAATGTTTCTTCTATCAGAAAATATAGACTTTATCAAGTAGCGATCCTCAGCTCGCCAGATATGTGACCCTCTTAATAACTGATCTCCGTAGTCTTTTGTTGGGCGCCCTTTCAGGGTCCGTGTCTTTATCTCCATTATCTCGAGAGCAATACAAATTTGGAGGATACAGGCTTCATCCCTAAATCCAAAGTAACTTCCAAATGCATCGTGCGAAAATTGGGTTGCTCTTTCAAGCGGAAGACCTGACTGCGCACGCATTTCGATTTTTGACCAAATCTCTTGATCAAGTGGCGCCTCGATAGATATCGTGGTCTGACGACTGAAGGTAGGAAACCATGGGAGACGATGCTCATTCGAGATATCCGGAACACATTTCGTGATACTTCCCGTAATATCAAGTCTTGTCCCAAATCGTGGCCCTAGGTCAAAAATATCCTGTCCGGTCGTTATCCACCATTGATGGGTGTATTCTCTTATCAATCCCAGAAAATAATTCATTTTTGGATCGTAAAAAGCCCCCGGATCCTCATTGATCCTTAGTCCGGTACAAAGCTTGGCGCTTTTGCCATAGTTTGCTCGAGGCGGAACACCCGAAAGATTAATGGCATCCTCGTTCGGAAAATACAATGAACCACTAGCTGCTATTACGTCTCTACATCCTTCAGTTGTAAATCGAGAAACTGGCCATTCAAACGGAGGACAAACCGCCACCCCTCCAAAATAGACTGGGTTCAATATATCTCCCGAACAAGCAATTGGCGTCTTGAGCTCAATAAAATAGGCTACTGTTCACGAAAACTCCTGTTTCGGTTCAGATCGTTCTTCAGAAAGGACCACGCGGGGTAGATCTCTAGCACTTATGATTGATCGATCCCAAGGTCCTATGATTGTATCCGAGCCTATAGGTTCCTTTTTTCCCAAGGTCTTACTCATGGCTTAACTATTACAGGCCTTTCGACTGGTAGCTCGATGCGATGCGGCTGATCGAGACGATGTAGGCGGCGACGCGGAGATCCTCGACATCGGGGCGGGCGTGCCAGATCTCCCGCATGGCCTGATAGGCGGTCCGCATCGTGTCGTCGAGACCAGAGCGGACGAGTTCCAGTTCCCCCGCGCCTTTGAGGTACTTGTCCTTGAAGCCGGGCGAGAGGGTCCAGCCGAGCCCACGATCGGCCGACAGGCGTTCGAGTTCGGTCACCAGGAGGTCGTGGCGGGCCTCCTCCGCGCGGCGCTGCATGCGGCCGAAGCGGATATGGCTGAGATTCTTTACCCATTCAAAGTAGGAGACGGTCACGCCGCCCGCATTGGCATACATGTCAGGAATGATGACGCAGCCTTTTTTGCGCAGGATCTCGTCCGCGCCGTACGTGATCGGGCCGTTTGCGGCCTCGATGATCAGGGGAGCCTGGACGCGCTCTGCATTGCCGAGGTTGATCGTGCCTTCCATCGCGGCGGGGATCAGCACGTCGCAGGCCTTTTCCAGAAGCGCGGCACCGTTGGCATGGAACGTACCCTTGCCGAAACCTTCGCACGATCCGGTCTTGGTGATGTGTTGGCGCAGAGCCTCGATGTCGATGCCGGTATCGTCCTCGACCGCCCCATTCCATTCGATCACGGCGGTGACTTTGGCACCGTCCTCCTCCGACAGGAACTTCGCTGCGTGATAGCCCACGTTGCCAAGCCCCTGGACGACGATCCGTTTGCCGTCGAGGCCGCCCGAAAGGCCCGCGCGCGCCACGTCCTCGGGGTAGCGGAAGAACTCGCGCAGAGCATATTGCACGCCGCGGCCGGTCGCCTCCACCCGGCCCTGGATGCCGCCCGCGTGGGGCGGCTTTCCGGTGACGCAGGCCTTTGCGTTGATGTCACTGGTGTTCATCCGCGCATACTGGTCGGCGATCCAGGCCATCTCGCGCTCTCCGGTGCCCATGTCCGGGGCGGGGACGTTCTGCGCGGGGTGAATCAGGTCGCGCTTGATGAGCTCGTAGGCGAAGCGCCGGGTGATCGCCTCCAGCTCGGACGCGTCCCATGCGCGCGGGTCGATGCAGAGCCCGCCCTTCGAGCCGCCAAACGGGGTCTCCACCAACGCACATTTGTAGGACATGAGCGCGGCCAGCGCCTCGACCTCGTTCTGGCTCACCGAGAGGGCGTAGCGGATGCCGCCCTTCACCGGTTCCATATGTTCGGAATGAACGGAGCGGTAGCCGGTGAAGGTTTCGATCTTGCCACGCAGGCGCACCCCGAAGCGCACCGTGTAGGTGGAGTTACAGACCTTGATCTTCTGCTGGAGGCCAGGGCCCAGATCCATCAGCGCCGTGGCGCGATCGAACATGAGATCGACGGAATCGCGAAAGCTCGGTTCACCGGCGGCGTGCATCTGTAGTCCTCTCGTGTTGGCCGGGGCGGGCCTGTCCGCCCCCCGTGTCGGGCGACCGTAGCGCGGCTTGCGCGATCTTTCACCACAGAATGTGTGCTTGGGGACCGACCGACCGTTTTTGCAAGGTCGCGCCACAAATCGGGCGCATTGGCGGACTAGAAAGTGGGTGCGGCCCGGACTCCTCCGGCGGCAGGCCCGCGGGGCCGCGTGAAGGACATCTCATGCCTGGTGCTTTCCTCCTCCGATCCGTGCGGCGCGCGCCGCCGACGCTTGTTCGGTTCTGGCGGGGCGAGGAGGGCGGAGCGATCGCGCTGACTCTCTTCATGTTTGTCCTGATGGTGATGATCGGCGGCATGGCCGTCGACTTCATGCGGTTCGAACAGTCCCGCACCCGGATCCAGCAGACGATGGACCGATCCCTCATCGCGGCGGCAAGCCTTAAGCAGACCCGCCCCGCCGATGCCGTGGTGAACGACTATTTTCAGAAGGCAGGCCTGCAGAGCAGTCTTGTCGACGTGACATGGCAATCCACGCTCAGCAGCCGACGCGTGCAGGGCACCGCCGCGACGGACGTGAAGACGATCTTCATGAAGATGTTCGGGATCGACGATCTTTCGGCCTCCGTCGGCGGCTCGGCCGAGGAGAGCGTCAGCAACATCGAGATCAGCCTCGTGCTCGACATCTCCGGCTCGATGCGCGAGGGCAACCAGATCGGCAAGCTGCGGGTCGCGGCGAAGGAATTCTTCGCGACCGTTCTGGACGGCGATGCGGCCACGACCACCTCGATCAACATCGTGCCCTATGCCGGCATGGTGAATGTGGGGCCGCTGCTCTTCACGCGCTACGGCGGTGTGCGGGTGCAGGACCAGTCGTCGTGCATCGAGCTTTCGGGCGCTGACTACCAGACCGTGGCGGAGCCGTCGAGCGCCCACGATCAGGTGCCGCATTTCATGAAATGGACGATCGACAAGGCGACGATGAACTGGGGCTGGTGCCCCACGGACAACAGCGCGATCCTGATCGCGCAGAACGATCCCGCCAAGCTCAACGCGTTCGTCGACGGCATTCGCCTCCATGACGGGACCGGCACGCAGACAGGAGTGAAATACGGCCTGATGCTCCTGAACCCCGCGACGCGAGCCACGTTCGGGGCCCTGTCGGGCAACCAGGTTCCGTCCCAGTTCGCCAACCGCCCGCTGGACTGGTCCATCACCCCCGGTTCGGACGTGAAGAAATACATGGTGGTGATGACCGACGGGGCGATCACCGAACAGGTCCGCCCGAAACATACCGGGCTCGTCGATCCCGACCCTGACGCGCTCGACAACGAGACGGTGCCGAACGCCACCACGCGGAAGAACCCCAAGACCGGCAAGAACGAGACGGTGATGGTCGAGGTCGAGGATCCGGACACGAAGGACGGGATCGACTACGACAACTGGAACGGAGTGAAGGAGCTGGACAACCAGCCCTCCGGCAACGGGCAGACGACGCTGAGCAATGCCGCGATTAATGTGGGCAATTTCAAGAAACAGTGCAACCTCGCCAAGGCCAAGGGCGTGATCGTTTTCACCATCGCCTTCAACGCCAACGCGACGGCGCAGGGCCAGATGCGCGACTGCGCGAGCGATCCTGCAATGTTCTTTTCCGTCGACCAGTCCGACAACCAGATCCGGGACGCCTTTGCCGTGATCGCGCGCAACATCCGCCAGCTTAGGCTGACGCAGTGAGCGTGCGCCGCAGCGTGCGCCGGTTCTGCCGGGCCGACAGCGGCACCGCGTCGCTGGAGTTCGTGCTGGTGGTGCCGGTGCTGATCGCCACCTTCCTCGCGTCGTTCGAGAGCGGGCTATTCATGATCCGCAAGGTGGCGCTGGAACGCGGGCTCGACATGATGGTGCGCGACCTGCGCGTGGGCCTGATCCACCAGCCCACGATGGCGGCGCTGAAGGACGAGGTCTGCCGCCGCACGATCCTGTTCAAGGATTGCGCGGGCGTTCTGCGGATCGAGCTGACGCCGGTCGACATGGCCCGATGGACATTTCCCGAAACGGAGGTCGGGTGCGTGGACCGGTCCGCGCCCATCAAGCCCGATCAGGACCCGTTCGTGGGCGCAAAGAATCAAGTCATGCTGATCCGCGCTTGCGTCACGCTCGATGCGATGTTTCCGTCGACGGGCATCGGGCTCGGCCTGCCGAAGGACCCGGACGGGGGCTATTTCGTGACCGCCACCTCCGGCTTCGTGAACGAGCCATGAGGCGGCATCTGCGCGCCTTTGCCTCGTCCCAGGACGGCACCGTCACGACCGAGTTCGTGCTGACCTTCCCTCTCCTGATCTGGGCGTTTCTCGCGATGTTCTCCTACTGGGACATCTACGCCCGGATGAACGTCGTCCAGAAGGCGACCTTCGTCGTGGCCGACACGCTGGCGCGCACGCCGGGGTCGGTGGACCAGAGCTATATCGACGGTCTGGCGGATTACGAGAATTACCTGATCGGTCCCACCGCCGACAGCCGTCTGCGCGTGACCAGCATCACCTGGAACGACAGTGCCAAGACCTATGCAGTATCATGGTCCTACTCTCCGAACGGGCGGATGCCCGGACGCGACACGGCGAGCCTCGCGGCCGTAAAGGACCGCCTGCCGATCCTGTCGCCGTTCGAATCCATCCTGTTGGTGGAGACGTCGCTCGACTACCAGCCGCCGATCCGGGAGGGCATGGTCGGCTCGATCCCGGTCGGCTTTGCGCCGCGCACGTTCGACGAGTTTCAGGTCATGCGGCCGCGCTTCATCCCGAAGGTCTGCCTGACGTCCCTGCCCTGTCCGTGAGCGTCACCGCTCCGCGACGATAAGCGCGATCCGTTCCGCCAGCGCGCGCCCCGAGGCGGGATCGGTGACGCCGCCCACGCCGACCCGCCGGCCGATTCGCCACCAAAGGCCCGGCGCCCACGCGAACGCCCCCGGGTCCGACAGTGTCAGCACGAACCCGTTCGACGGCTTGAAGGCGAAGGTGCCGCGCGATACGGCCTGGATATCATCTGTGTGCGCAAGGCAGCGCCCGTCCGATGCGCCCAGCATGTCGGGTGTCAGCTCCAGCCGCGCTGCCGTTGCGTGCCAGAGCCGCAACGCACAGTAAAGTGCCAGACCCCCGCCCGCGATCATGAACGCGCGGAAGCCCGCTCCCGCATCGGGCACGGTCATCGCGAGCCAGACCAGAAAGAGGCCGAGGCACCCGACCACCGCCACCCCCGTCATGCGCCGAAGGGGCGAGGCCCCCAGCGTGGCCAGAACCGGCCCGTCCGCGTTCCCGTCCTGCATCGCCATCCTCCCATCCCCGCCGCCCGCCTCGGGCCCTCCGCCTACCCCGGCGACAGGCCGATCGCAAAGGGAACCTCCCCGCCTGGCGGTGCCGCTTGTCCGCGTGGCGACGCACGGCTAGGCTTGACGCGCAAACCAATCCCGATCGGACCCGACCATGGCTGCCCTGTCCCTCCGCCTCCCGGTCAGGGTGATCCTCCTTCTCGCGGCGGCGGCCTGCACGCGCTTTCCCGAGATCACGCAGCGGCAGGTGGCGTTTCGCGGCCAATCCGCACCCCCGCTCGCGCCGATCGAGACGTTGGTGGCCGAGGCCGCAGACGACCCCGGCGCCGATGCGGGCCGCGCGGGGGCAATGGCTGCGGCCGATACGCTCCGCGCGAAAGCGGCGGGCGGGCTCGCGCCTCAGACCGCGAGCGATGCCGTGGCCACGCGGGCGGACGACCTGCGCGCCGCAGCCCTGATCCGCCGCGATGCAGACGAAACCCCTGTCGAAGATCCGGCCCGGCTGGATGACCTGCGCCGCAAGGCCGACGCGCTGCGCGCTGCGCGCTGACGCCCCGCTCTCGTTGCAAGCGCCGTTGCGGCGCGCTAACAGGCACCCGGCCCGGCCTCCCGCCGATCGCCCCAACCCCACCGACGGAGGATGCCCCGTGTCCGAACCCCTGCGCCTCGGTCTGGCCGGCCTCGGCACCGTCGGCATCGGCGTGGTGCAACTGCTGACCCGCAACACCGCCCTCATCGCCGCCCGGGCCGGGCGGGAGGTGACGATCACCGCCGTCTGCGCCCGCGACCGCACCCGCAACCGAGATGCCGATCTGTCGGCCTACGCGTGGGAGGATGATGCCGCAGCCCTCGCCCGGCGCGATGACGTGGATGTGCTGGTCGAGGTCATGGGCGGTGCGGACGGTGCCGCCCGCGCTGCGACCGAGGCCGCCCTCGGGGCTGACAAGGACGTCGTCACGGCGAACAAGGCGCTCCTTGCCCACCACGGGCAGGCGTTGGCGGAGATGGCGGAGGCGCGCGGCCGCACGATCCGGTTCGAGGCGGCGGTCGCGGGCGGCATCCCGGTCGTGAAGGCGCTGACCGAGGGGCTTGCGGCCAACCGGGCGGGCCGCGTGATCGGTGTGATGAACGGCACCTGCAACTACATCCTGACCCGGATGGAAAGTGCGGGCCTGCCCTACGACACGGTGTTCGAGGAGGCCCGCGCGCTGGGCTATCTCGAGGCCGATCCCGAGCTTGACGTGGGCGGGATCGACGCCGCGCACAAGCTCTCCCTCCTCGCCGCCATCGCGTTCGGCACCCGCGTCAGCTTCGGCGCGGTGGAGATGGAGGGGATCGGCGCGGTTTCCATCGACGATATCCGGCTGGCCGCCGACATGGGCTACCGGATCAAGCTGCTGGGTGTGGCGCAGATGACCGGGCGCGGGCTGGAACAACGCATGACGCCCTGCCTCGTGCCGATGGACAGCCCCGTGGGCCAGCTTCCGGGCGGCACCAACATGGTGATGCTGGAGGGCGACGCGGTGGGACGGGTGGTGCTGAGCGGACCGGGCGCAGGCGCGGGTCCGACGGCGAGCGCCGTGATGGGCGACGTGATCGACCTCGCCCGCGGGATCCGCGGCCCGGTGTTCGGCCAGCCCGCAGCCAGCCTCACGACGCCTGTGGCCGCGGCGGTGGCCACGCCCGCG
This sequence comes from Rhodobacterales bacterium, assembly GCA_038233815.1. Taxonomy (GTDB): domain Bacteria; phylum Pseudomonadota; class Alphaproteobacteria; order Rhodobacterales; family Rhodobacteraceae; genus JBBSVE01. The sequence goes on along the minus strand of JBBSVE010000007.1, from coordinate 30,899 downwards.
CCGTGGTATCTGCGCATGGTGCTTCTGGACAAGCCCGGCGCGCTGGCCCGGATCGCCACCGCACTGGGGGAGGCGGGCATCTCCATCGACCGGATGCGCCAGTATGGCCATCAGGGCGCCCACGCGCCGGTCCTGATTGTGACCCACAAGGCCACGCGCGACGACGTGACCGCAGCGATGGCGCATTTCGCCCGCACCGGCGTTCTCGTCGGCATCCCCGTTGCCCTGCGGATCGAGGAGATCTGAGCCGACCGCGTCGTCGGCGCGCACAGGGGCTTGCCGCTTGCCCCTTCCGCCCGCTAAGCCCGTCGTGACCGCCTCACGCCCGTTTCACACCCGTCCATTTTCAGACCCGAAGGATCCCCCCATGGCCGATGCCCAAGACTTTCAAGACCGCCTCCTCTCCCTCGGCCTCGCCCGAGTGTCGGAGGCGGCGGCCCTCGCCTCCGCCCGCCAGATCGGGCGCGGCGACGAAAAGGCTGCGGATCAGGCGGCCGTCAACGCGATGCGCGACCAGCTGAACCTGCTGGATATCGCCGGCGTCGTGGTGATCGGCGAGGGGGAGCGCGACGAGGCTCCGATGCTCTTCATCGGCGAGGAGGTCGGCACCGGGCGCGGCCCCGCTGTGGACATCGCGCTCGACCCGCTGGAGGGGACGACGCTGACCGCCAAGGACATGCCGAACGCGCTGACCGTAATCGCGATGGCACCGCGCGGCACGCTGCTCCATGCCCCCGACGTCTATATGGAAAAGCTCGCGATCGGTCCCGGGTTTGCGCCCGACACCGTGACGCTCCACATGTCGCCGTCCGAGCGTGTGGCGGCGCTGGCAAAGGCCAAGGGCTGCAAGGCGCACGACATCACCGTCTGCATTCTGGAGCGTCCCCGCCATGAGGCGCTGATCGAGGAAGTGCGCGCCACCGGGGCGGCGATCCGGCTCATCACCGACGGCGATGTGGCGGGCGTCATCCACTGCGCGGAGGCCGAGGTCACCGGCATCGACATGTATATGGGCTCGGGCGGTGCGCCCGAAGGCGTGCTCGCTGCATCGGCGTTGAAATGCATGGGCGGGCAGATCTACGGCCGGCTCCTCTTTCGCAACGAGGACGAGAAGGCCCGCGCGCGCAAGGCGGGGATCGAGGATTTCGACCGCATCTACACCCGCGACGAGATGGTGACGGCCGACGTGATCTTCGCGGCCACCGGCGTCACCTCCGGCTCCATCCTCGCAGGGATCAAGCGCGAACCGGGTTGGGTCACGACGGAGACGCTGCTGATGCGGTCCAAGACCGGATCGCTGCGCCGGATGACCTACCGCAGCCCGGCAAAGGACGACGCCTCCTGATCGCCGCCAGCCCCGCCCGATGACGCGCGCCTTTCTCGATGTCGAACGCTCCGCCACGGGGCGCCGCTGGGTGGGTCCGGCGGAGGCGGAGACGCGCGCCGCCGAGGCGATGATGCAGGCGAGCGGTCTGCCGATGGCGCTGTGTGTCACGCTGGTGCGGCGCGGCGTCGCCCCGGCGGAGGTGGAGCGGCATCTGGCCCCCTCGCTCCGCGACCTTCTGCCCGACCCGCTGACGCTGCGCGACATGGGCAAGGCGGCGGCGCGGCTTGTCACCGCCCTGTCGTCGCGCCAGCGGATCGCGGTCTTTGCCGACTATGACGTGGACGGGGCCACGTCGGCGGCGCTTCTCCTCGTATGGCTGCGCGCGCTGGGCCACGATGCGACGCTCTACATCCCCGACCGGATCGAGGAGGGCTACGGCCCCAACGTGCCGGCGATGCAGGCACTGGGGGCCGTGCACGATCTGATCCTCTGCGTCGATTGCGGCACGCTCAGCCATGATCCGGTGCGGGCGGCAGGCTGCGATGTCGTCGTGCTCGACCACCATCTGGGCACGGACACCCTGCCCCCGGCCTACGCCGTGGTGAACCCGAACCGGCAGGACGAAGATGGCGCGCTGGCCCATCTCTGCGCCGCGTCCGTGGTGTTCCTGATGCTGGTGGAGGCGAACCGGCAGCTGCGCGCCACGGATATCGCGGGGCCGGACCTGATGGCGCTTCTGGACCTCGTGGCGCTGGCGACGGTAGCCGATGTGGCGCCGCTCATCGGGGTCAACCGGGCCTTCGTGCGGCAGGGTCTGCGGGTGATGACGCGGCGCAACCGGGTGGGCCTTCGGGCGCTGGCGGACGCGGCCCGGATGGACCGTGCGCCCAACACGCACGCGCTGGGGTTCCTGCTCGGCCCCCGGATCAATGCGGGCGGGCGGATCGGGCAGGCCGATCTGGGCGCGCGGCTTCTGTCCACCGCCGACGCGGGCGAGGCAGAGCGGCTGGCGCAACGGCTCGACGCGCTCAACACAGAACGGCGCGAGATCGAGGGCGCGGTGCGCGAGGCGGCGCTTTCGCAGGCCACCGCGCGGGGCGTGGCGGGACCGCTCGTCTGGGCGGCGGGCGCGGGCTGGCACCCGGGCGTCGTGGGCATTGTCGCCGCCCGCCTGAAGGAGGCGACGGGCCGCCCCGCCGTGGTGATCGGGATCGAGGACGGCATCGGCAAGGGCTCCGCCCGGTCGGTCGCGGGGGTGGATCTGGGCAGCGCCGTGCAGCGCGTGACGGAGGAGGGACTGTTCCTGCGCGGCGGCGGCCACCGGATGGCGGCGGGTCTGACCCTCGCGGAGGACCGGATCGAGGCGGCGATGGCGCGGTTGGGCGAGCTGCTGGCGCGGCAGGGTGCGGGCACCGGCGCGGCCGGGGATCTTCGCATCGAGGGCCTCCTGATGCCCTCCGCCGCCACGCCGGATCTGATCGAGCGGGTGGAGGCTGCAGGCCCCTACGGCGCCGGGAGCCCCGCGCCGCGCTTTGCCTTCGCGGGTCAGGCCGTCAGCGCCCGCCGCATCGGGGAGAGCCACCTGCGGCTGTCCTTCGGCGACGGCATCGGCACCCGTCTGGACGCCATCGCGTTCGGCGCCTTCGACAGCGCGCTCGGCCCCGCTCTCGAGACGCCCGGCACCGCCCGCTTCCATCTGGCCGGACGGCTGGAACTCGACAGCTACGGCGGGCGCACCAAGGTCCAGCTCCGGCTCGAGGATGCGGCACGCGCCTGACCCCGCCGCGGCGCGTATGCGCGGATATTTCCCCTTGCAGGCCGAACGCCGGCTGACTAAACACGCCCCACGCAAACTGCGGCCCGTTCGTCTATCGGTTAGGACACCAGGTTTTCAACCTGTAAAGAGGGGTTCGACTCCCCTACGGGCTGCCATCGTTCTTACGCTCATCGCCGGCGCGCGCCTGCCATTCGGGTCTTGTCGTGACCAAGGTTCCTTCCCCCTGCATCGATGTCTGCAAGTTCCGCAGGGAGGGGCATTGCATCGGCTGCTCCATGACGCGCGACCAGAAGGCGCTGTTCAAGACGCTGGGCAAATCCTCGCACCGCAGGGCCTTCGTGGCGATGCTGCGCCATCAGCAGGCGCAACTCGGGAAATACACGCATTGGGCGCGGGAGTATGCGCGCAAGTGCGCCCGCAAGGGGATCTTGCCCTCCGACATGCCGTGAGGGCGCGAAACTTTCGCCCCGCGGACAGAACGATCTTGACCCTCGGGGCCTTGAATGCGTGTCTGCGCGGGACGCCTCAAACCCCCGGACGGGAGCATCGCCCTGCGGATTTCCCCCACCTCGGCCTTCTCGGTCCCGATCTTCCGGGCGATCTGGTTTGCGTCGATGTCGTCGAACTTCGGCGGGCTTGTGCAAGCGGTCGGGGCGTCGTGGCTGATGACGTCGCTGTCCTCCTCGCCGCAGGATGTGGCGCTCGTGCAGGCATCGACTGCGCTGCCGATCATGCTTTTCTCGCTGATGGCGGGGGCGGTGGCCGACAATCTCGACCGGCGGATCGTGATGCTGTGCGCGCAGGGCTTCATGCTGGCGGTCTCGGTGCTGCTGGCTTGGTTCGCGTGGCACGGATGGCTGACGCCGTGGCGACTGCTGGCCTTCACCTTCGCCATCGGTTGCGGCACCGCGCTCAACAACCCGTCGTGGCAGGCGTCCGTGGGGGACATGGTGCCGCGCTCTGCCCTGCCCGGGGCTGTGGCGTTGAACTCGATGGGCTTCAACATCGCGCGGTCGGTCGGCCCGGCTATCGGCGGTGCCATCGTCGCGGCGGCGGGTGCTGCGGGCGCGTTCCTCACCAACGCGGTGAGCTACGTCGGCCTGATCGTCGTCCTGTTGCGCTGGCAGCCCGACGTGAAGCCCCGCCCCCTCCCGCGGGAGCGGATCGGAACCGCGATGTCCGCCGGGCTGCGCTACGTTGCGATGTCGCCCAACATCCGGACCGTGCTGATCCGGAGCTGCATCTTCGGGGCCGCCGCCGCCGCCCTGCCCGCGCTGATGCCACTGGTCGCGCGGGACCTCATCGCGGGGGGGCCGCTGATCTACGGTATCCTGCTCGGCGGCTTCGGGATCGGCGCTGTCGGGGGCGCGCTGGCGAGCGGGTTCCTCCGCTCCCGCGTCACGACGGAGAGCATTGTGCGCCTGGGCTCCTTCGCGCTGACCGTCGGGGCGGTTGGGACAGCACTCGGCGGCACGCTCGTGGTGAGCGTGCCCGCGCTGATGCTCGCAGGATCGGGATGGGTGCTGGCGCTTTCGACATTCAACGTCACGGTGCAGCTGTCCTCGCCGCGCTGGGTCGTCGGGCGGGCGCTGTCTCTCTATCAGATGGCGACGTTCGGGGGCATGGTCGCGGGGGCCTGGGGTTTCGGATCGGTGGCCGAAAGTGCGGGCGTGGCAATGGCGCTGCTCAGTGCCGCGGCCTTGCAGGCGGCGGGCGGGGTTCTCGGCCTCGTCCTTCCGCTGCCGGGGAGCGGGGAGGACGATCTGGAGCCCCTCGACCGCTTTCGGGAGCCGGATACCGCGGTCCCGGTCAGCGCCCGGTCGGGCCCCATCGTCATCACCATCGAGCACCGGGTGGCGGAGGGCAATATCCGGCCCTTTATCGCCGCGATGAACGAGCGGCGCCGGATCTGCCTGCGCGACGGCATGCGGGGCTGGACGCTGCTGCGCGATCTGGCCGAACCGGACCTGTGGATCGAGCGTTACCACATGGCGACATGGCTTGAGTATCTGCGCGACAACCAGCGCCGGACCCGCGCGGATCAGGATAATTTCGACCGCATCCGCGCGCTGCACAAGGATGGCCATCCGCCCCGCGTCCACCGCATGATCGAGCGTCCCGTGGGCTCCACCGCGTCCGACCATGTGCCAGGCGGGCGCGAGGCGGGCGATCCGATGACGGACGCGACCCGGGCCAGTTGACGCGCGCGCCCGGGCCTTCTTGCATGCGCCGGGGGCTTCGCTAAGGTGGCCCCGAATGCGGACGGGGGAGACGGCGGATGGCGCGACTTGGGGTGTTCGGACTGGTGGCCCTTCTGGCCGGATCACCGGCTCTCGCTGCGCCCTGTTCCAGCACCGGCGGCGGATATGACGCCTGGAAGCCTCAGATGGCGGCCGAGGCGCAGGCCGAGGGCGTGGGTGCCCGCGGGATCGCCGCTCTCATGCAGACGCGCTATTCGACCGCGACGATCAGCGCGGACCGCAACCAGAAGAGCTTCAAACACACGCTCTCGAAGTTCCTTCAGGTCCGCGGCGCCGATACGATCGTGAAACAGGGCCGCGCGCGGGAACGCAAGAACCCCGGATTCTATCAGGCGCTCGAAGCGCGCTACGGCGTGCCCGCCGGCGTCCTGCTCGCGATCCACGGGATGGAGACGGGGTTCGGCAATTACATGGGGGATACCAACATCCTCTCGGCGATCTCCACGCTGGTCTACGATTGCCGCAGGTCGGACTATTTTCGCCCGCACTTGATCGCCGCGCTGAAGCTGGTAGACCGCGGGGCGATCACCTCCGCCTCCATCGGGGCGAGGCATGGCGAATGGGGGCACACGCAGTTCCTGCCGGGCAACGCGCTGGCCTACGGCGTCGACGGCGACGGCGACGGGAAGGTAGATCTGAACGATCTCGCCGACGCGCTGGCCTCCACCGCCAACTACCTGCGCCAGAAGGGCTGGCGTCCGGGCGCGGGCTATCAGGAGGGTGAACCGAACTTTGCCGTGATCCGGGAATGGAACGCGGCCACGGTCTATCAACAGGCCATCGCAATCATGGGCAAACGGATCGACAGCTGACACCCCCCGGGCCATCGGAGCGCAGTCATGGCGAAGCAGGAACCGATGGCGACCGATGGAGTGGGGGTGCATCCCCTCGGCCCCGACGCTTTGCTCGTGCGGTTCGGGCTGACGCTGGAGGCATGTGCGAACCGTGCGGCGCTCGGGTTCGCGGGCGCGCTCCGGGCGGATCCGCCCGACGGCGCGGTGGAGGTGGCGACGGCGTTGGCCTCGGTCCTTGTGCGGTTCGACCCGGATCTTGTGGCGCGGGCGGACCTTGCCGACAGTCTCGGCCTGATGCTGGGCGCGCGGGACTGGCACGATGCAGCGCTGCCCGAAGAGCGCAAGCGCTGGACCGTTCCCGCGGCTTTTGGCGGTGATCACGGCCCGCAGCTGGAGGACGCGGCGGCGGCTGCGGGGATGGATGCGGCGGAGGCTGTCCGCGATCTCTGCGCCCGCCCGCTTGGCGTGCTCGCGATCGGATTCGCGCCCGGTCAGCCGTATCTCGGCCCGCTCGGACCCGCGTGGGATATCCCGCGCCAGACCGCGCTGACACCGCAGGTTCCGGCGGGCGCGCTGGTGGTGGCGATCCGTCAGGTCGTGCTTTTTGCCAACGCCTCGCCCACGGGCTGGCGGCAGGTCGGGCGCGTCGCCTTCCGTCCCGCGCGGATGGGGACGGAGTTGCCGTTCGTGCTGCGCGCGGGCGATGAGGTGCGGCTGCGCCCAGTGGAGCCTGATGCGTTCGAGCGGCTGTTGCAGTCCGGCGATCCCGACGGCGGCGCCACCTGCGAGGATCTGGCATGACGCTGACCGTCCACCGCGCCGGGCCGGGGGTGAGCGTGCAGGACATGGGCCGCGCGGGCCATCTGGGCGCAGGCCTCGCGCGCGGGGGTGCGGCGGACCGGCTGGCGCTGCTGGAGGCGGCGGCGCTCCTCGGCGCGCCCGGGCCGCTGGCGGCGGTGGAGATGGCGGGGACCGGCGGCCTCATCACCACCGACGTGCCGGAGCGGCTGTGCCTGACCGGGGCTGTGATGCGGGCCTCGCTCGACGGGGCGGCGCTGGGGTGGAACCGCACCCTGCGGCTGGATCCCGGTCAGCGGCTGGAGATCGGGCCTGCGACTTCCGGGACCTACGGCTACCTCACCCCCCGGGGCGGCATTGCGACCGGGCTGTTGCTGGGAAGCCGGTCAGCGCATGGCAGCGCGGGCCTCGGCCGGCGGCTGGAGGCGGGCGACACCTTGACCACCGGCGGGCACGAGGGCGAGGACGACGGCGACGTGACGATGGACGTGGCCGACCGCCTGCATGGCGGAACGGTGCGGATCATGGCGGGACCGCAGACCGGGTTTTTCGCCCCCGAAGTTCTGGCGCGGTTTCTGGACACCGCCTTCGCGCGCAGTCCGCAAGCGAACCGGCAGGGGGTGAGGCTGGATCACGACGGGGCCCCTTTCGCCACGAACGCGCAGCTGGACCTGCTGTCGGACTTCATCGTGCCGGGCGACATCCAGATGAGCGGCGCGGGCCTGCCCTTCGTGCTGTCGGCGGAATGCCAGACCATCGGCGGATACCCCCGGATCGGAACCGTGTTGCCCGCCGACCTGCCCCGCGTGGCGCAGGCCCCGCCCGGTGCGCCGCTCCGCTTCCGCATGCTTTCGGCGGAGGAGGCTTGCGCTCTTCCGTCCGAGGCCCGGACCCTTGAAACATTGCGCCGTCTGGTGCGCCCCCTCGTGCGCGATCCCCGCGACATGCGCGACCTTGGCTCTTACCAGCTGATCGGCGGCGTGACAGCCGGCCACGAGACCTGAGGAGTGCCATGAAAACCGATCTCAACGCCGATATGGGTGAGGGTTTCGGCCCCTGGACGATGGGCGACGACGCAGGCCTTCTGGGCATCGTGACCTCCGCCAACATCGCCTGCGGCTTTCACGCGGGCGATCCCGGCACCATGGCGCGGACGATGCGGATGGCGGTGGCGGCGGGCGTCGGGATCGGCGCGCATCCGGGCTTTGGCGACCTGCAGGGTTTCGGCCGCCGCCGGATCGATCTGTCGGAGGAGGAGCTGGGCACGCTTATCGCCTACCAGCTCGGCGCCGCGCGGGGCATGGCTGCGCTCGCGGGCGGGCAGGTCCGGCACCTGAAGCTGCATGGCGCGCTGTCCAACATGGCCTCCGAGAACGCGGAGATCGCGGGCGCCTGCTACCGGGCGGCGCGCGCTGTCGATCCCGAGATCGTGCTCGTCGTTCTCGCCGCCACCGCGCAGGAGCATGTGGCCCGCGAGCTGGGCGGTCCCTACGCGGGGGAGATATTCGCCGACCGCGCCTACAACGATGATGCGACGCTGGTGGACCGCAAGAAGCCCGGCGCGGTGCTCCATGACGCGGGCGCGGTCGGGCCGCGGATCGAGGCGATGCTGCGCGCGGGCGCGATCATCGCGGACAGCGGAAAGCATATTCCCTGCCGCATCGACACGGTCTGCCTGCATGGCGACAGCCCGGAGGCGGTGACGATGGCTGTCGCCTTGCGCGATCACCTGACCCGGGCGGGCGTGACGCTGGCGCGGCTCTGACATGCGGCCGTCACGATCGGGTGCCATTGGAACGGCGGGGCATGACCGTGAATGATGCGACGGATTTCATCATCGTGGGGGCTGGATCGGCGGGATCGGTGCTGGCGGACCGGCTCTCGGCCTCCGGCAAACACCGCGTCACGGTGCTGGAGGCGGGCGGCACCGACCGCCGCTTCTACGTCCAGATGCCGCTCGGTTACGGCAAGCTGTTCTATGACCGGGCGGTGAACTGGCTCTACCGGGCGGAGGCCGACCCGGGGCTCGCGGGCGCGCGCGATCACTGGCCGCGCGGAAAGCTGCTGGGCGGGTCGTCCTCGATCAACGCGATGGTGTGGATCCGGGGACACCGGGCGGATTACGAGGATTGGGGCCGGATCGGCGGGGCCGCGTGGGGTTGGGACGCGGCGCTCGCGGGCTACCGCGCGATCGAGGACACCGAGGCGGGCGCGGACGAGTTTCGCGGCGCGGGCGGTCCTCTGTTCATCTCGGCCAACCGCGACGGGCTGCATCCGCTCTATGACAATTTCATCGCCGCCTGCGGCGAGGCGGGGTTGGCGGCCAACCCCGATTTCAACGGCGCCCGACAGGAGGGGGTGGGAAGCTATCAGATGACGATCCGGAACGGGCGGCGCAACTCCGCCGCGCGGGCGTTCCTGAGGCCAGCGATGGGGCGCGCGAACCTGCGGGTCGTGACCGGGGCCCAGGTCCTCCGCGTGATCTTCGAGGGCCGGCGCGCGGTCGGCGTCGCATACCGGAACCGGGGCGAGGATCGCACGCTGATGGCCAACCGGGAGGTGATCCTTTCCGGCGGCGCGATCAACTCGCCCCAGCTTTTGCAGCTCTCAGGGATCGGGCCGGGGGCATTGCTGCAGGGCATGGGAATCGGCGTCGTGGCCGACAACGCCCATGTCGGCGATCATCTGAGCGATCATCAGGGGATCAACTATACCTTCCGCATGAGAGTTCCGACCTACAACGACGTGCTCCGCCCGTGGTGGGGCAAGCTGCGGGTGGGGGCGCAGTATCTGGCGACCCGGCGCGGGCCGTTGGCAAAGTCGATCAACCACGGCGGCGGGTTCTTCCGCACGTCAGAGGATCTCTCCCGGCCGAACATGCAGCTCTACATGCAGGCCTTCTCCACCCTCCTGCCGCGGGAGGGGGAGCGGCCGGTGCTGACCCCGGACCCGTTCTCGGGCTTCTCGCTGGGGCTGTCGAACTGCCGCCCGACCTCACGCGGTGAAGTGCGGATCGCCTCGCCCGATGCGACGCGGCACCCCAGAATTGTGGCCAACGCCTTCTCCACCAACCACGATGTCGAGGAGATGCTGACGGCGGTCAAATTCCTCCGCCATCTGGCCGCTCAGCCGTCCCTGTCGGGCCTGATCGCGGAGGAATTGCGGCCGGGGCCCAAGGTCACGTCCGACGCCGATCTGATCACGGATTTCCGCGCGCGGTCGGGGACGGTCTACCACCCCTCCTGCACCTGCCGGATGGGCGACGTGGTCGATGCGCGGCTGCGGGTGAGGGGCGTCGACGGGCTGCGGGTCTGCGATGCCAGCGCGTTTCCGAATATCATCGCGGGCAACACGAATGCGCCGTCGATCCTGATGGGATGGACGGGGGCGGAGGTCATTCTGGCGGATCACGCAGGGTAACTCCGCCCCTCGCCGCAGGAATCAGAGCGACTTTGCATAGCTTTCGAGTTGGGAGGCCACGGTGCCCCAGCCTTCGATGAAACCCATCTCCTCGTGGCGTTTGCGGGATGCGGCGGAACGGTGGCGGGCGGTTGCGGTGTAGCGCGTGGCGCCGGGGCATTCGTCCTCGAACGCGACGATGGCGGTCATGAAGGGTTCGGGCGCGGGTCGCCACCCTTCGGTATAGGCGTCAGTAAAGACCAGCCGTTGCCCGTCCGTCACCTCGAGAAAGACGCCCTCGTTGCGCATTTCGGTGCCGTCAACATCGAAGACGGTATTGAATCGACCGCCGGGGCGGAGGTCGATCTTGCAGTCGGTGACCCGGTGAGGCTTGGGGATGAAGAACTGCCGGAGATGGTCCGGCGATGTCCAGCAGTCCCAGAGCACGGACCGCGGCGCGTCGATGATGCGGGTGAAGGTCAGGTCGAGGTCGGGATCGAGGGTCATCGGGTTCTCCAGTGCGTCGTTTGGGGGCGGGACAGCGTCGTTCACTCCCCCCTCGGAAACCGTTTGTTCTCCTCCAGGACGTTCAGATCCATGTGGTTGCGCATGTAGCGTTCGGAGGCCCTTTGTAACGGTTGGTAGTCCCATGGGTAAAATCCACCCTGACGCAGCGCCTCGTAGACGATCCAGCGGCGGGCCTGGCTTTCGCGCACCGCGGCATCATAGGTGTGGAGGTTCCAGCGGGAGTCGGCCATCTCGCGGAACGTCTCCAGCGTGTCGGCGTGGGCGGGGTCGGGGGCGAGGTTGTCCCGCTCTCCCGGATCGGCCTGCATGTCGAAGAGCTGTTCGGGATCGGCGAGGCAGCGGATGTATTTCCAGCGATGGGTGCGCAGGCACACGAGCGGCGTGATCGAGCCTTCGGCGGCATATTCGATTGCCACCGGCGCGTCGCGCGGCGTGCCGCCCGCAAGGGGGAGGAGGGACTGGCCGTCGGTCCAGGGCATGATCTCCTCCATCGAGATCCCGGCCAGATCACAGAGCGTGGGCGTCACGTCGATGGTGGAGACGGGCGTCGGCTCCAGGCGGGGTGCCATGCCGGGAGCGCAGATCATCAGGGGGACGCGAGCGGAGCCTTCGAAGAAGTTCATCTTGAACCAGAGCCCCCGGTCGCCCAGCATGTCGCCGTGGTCCGACACGAAGAGCACGATCGCCTCCTGTCGCGAAGCCTCCAGCGCCGCCAGGATCTCCCCGATCTTGTCGTCGACGTAGGAAATGTTGGCGAAATAGCCCTGACGGGCGCGGCGGATGTGATCCGGCGTGATGTCGAATTTCGCGGTGTCGCAGGCGTCAATCAGGCGTCGGGAATGCGGGTCCTGATCCTCGTAGGGGATCGCGGGGGGCGGATCGAGATGGGCGCAATCCTCATAGAGGTCCCAGTATCTGCGGCGCGCCACGTAGGGGTCGTGGGGATGCGTGAAGCTCGCTGTCAGGCACCAGGGGCGGGGATCGGCGCCGCGGCTGAGGTCATAGAGCTTTTGGACCGCGCGGTGCGCCACGTCGTCGTCATATTCGAGCTGGTTGGTAATCTCCGCCACGCCCGCGCCGGTCACAGAGCCGAGATTGTGATACCACCAGTCGATCCGCTCCCCCGGTTTGCGGTAATCCGGGGTCCAGCCGAAGTCGGCGGGGTAGATATCGGTAGTCAGCCGATCCTCGAATCCGTGCAATTGATCGGGGCCCACGAAGTGCATTTTTCCTGACAGGACGGCATGATAGCCGGCGCGCCTCAGGTGATGGGTGAAGCAGGGGATGTCGGACTGGAACTCGGCTGCATTGTCGTAGACGCGGGTGCGGGACGGGAGTTGGCCAGACATGAAGCTCGCCCGGCCCGGCGCACAGAGCGGTGAGCCGGTGTAGGCGTTGGCAAAGCGCAGCGAACGGGCAGCGAGGACCTTGAGGTTCGGGGCGTGGAGCCAGTCCGCCGGGCCGTCGGGAAAGAGCGTGCCGTTGAGCTGGTCGACCATCAGGATCAGGATGTTCGGTTGCGGCACGGTAGGCTCTCCTCACTTCTGATGGCGGGGACTTTTGCGCCGGCGGCGGATGTGGTCTGTTCCCTTTGCGACTCCCCGCGGGCGGAAATGGCGGAGCCTCCGGCGGGGATATTTGAGGACAGAAAAAGGGGTGCGGGGCATGCGGATCGAGACGGAGTTTCCTTATGCCGTGACGGACGAACCGAACGTCGGGATCGTTATGCCGGACGGGTGCCGGCTGTCGGCGCGGGTCTGGCGGGCCGAAGGGGCGGGGCGGGTGCCGGCGATCCTCGAATATATCCCCTACCGCAAGAGGGACGGGACCGCGGTGCGCGATGCGCTGATGCATCCGTGGATGGCGGGTCAGGGCTATGCGGTCCTGCGCGTCGACATGCGCGGTAACGGCGAGAGCGACGGTTTGATGGCGGATGAATATACGCCGCAGGAGCTGTCGGATGCGGTGGCGGTGATCGACTGGATCGCCGCGCAGGACTGGTGTTCGGGCGCCGTGGGCATGATGGGCAAGAGCTGGGGCGGCTTTAACTGTCTGCAGGTGGCGGCGCTGCGACCGGAGGCCTTGCGCGCGGTGGTGACGGTCTGTTCGACGACCGACCGGTTCGCCGACGACGTACATTTCAAGGGCGGGTGTCTGCTGGGGGAGAATCTGGGCTGGGGGGCGGTGATGCTGTCCTTCTCCTCCCGCCCGCCGGACCCGGTGCTGCGTGCCGACTGGAAGACGGTCTGGCTGGAGCGGCTGGCGGCGGAGCCGTTCCTTGCCCCGGTCTGGGCGCGCGCGCAGGCGCGCGGAGCCTACTGGCGGCACGGATCGGTCTGCGAGAACTGGTCGGCGATTGGTGCCAAGGTGCTGTCCTTCGGGGGCTGGGCGGACGGCTATATGAACACGCCAGCGGCGATCGTGTCCCATGTGCAGGGCGCGCAGGGGATCGTGGGGCCGTGGGTTCACCAATATCCGCACATGGCGGTGCCGGGGCCTGCGATCGGGTTTCTGCAGGTGGCGCGGCGCTGGTGGGATCGGTGGCTGAAAGGCGAGGCCAATGGGGCGGAGGGCGATCCGGCCTACCGGGTCTGGATGATGGACTCCGCCCCGCCCGACGCCAGTGCGGCGCACCGGCCGGGGGCGTGGATCGCCGAGGCGGCCCTCCCCTCCCCACGGGTGGCGCGGCGGGAGTTGGCACTCGGCGCAGGCGGGCGGCTGGGCGGTGCCGGGGTAGCGGAAGCGCGGATCGCCACGCCGCAGCACATGGGGTTGATGGCGGGGGAATATTTCCCGATGGGCCTCAACGCCGAACTGCCGGGAGACCAGCGCGGAGAGGATGCGCTGTCGGTCTGTTTCGACGGCGACGTGCTGGAGACGCCTCTGGCGCTGCTGGGGGCGGCGCGGCTGCACCTGCGGCTGTCCTCCGACCGGCCTCTGGGGTTCGTCGCGGCGCGGCTTTGCGATGTCGGGCCGGACGGCAGTTCGGTGCGGATCGCGCACGGTGTGCTCAACCTTTGCCATGCCGCGGACCGGGCGGACCCTTGCAGGCTCACCCCGGGGGCGGTGATGGAGGTGGCGTTCGACCTCGACCAGATGGCCTACCGGCTGGCCGCCGGTCACAGGCTGCGGCTGGCGCTTTCGAACGCTTACTGGCCACTGATCTGGCCCTCGCCCGAGGCCGGCGTGCTTTCGCTCAGCGGTGGCCGCCTGTCCTTGCCCGTCCACGAGGGGCCGGGGGCGGACGAGTGGGTGCCGCCGGAGGCCGTCGCCTCAATGCCCCTGAAGCAGGCCCAGATCGAGCCGGGCCACGCCGAACGGCGGATCGAGCGGGATCTGCTGACCGGCCGGGTAACGCTTGTGGTAGAGGACCGCAGCGCGTTGGTGGAGAACGAGGAGCACGGGTTGGTGACGCAGGAGCGCATGGACGAACGCTGGACGATCCATCCCGACGATCCCGCCAGCGCCCATGTGCGGATCACCTGGGAGCAACGGCTGGCGCGCGAGGGCTGGGCGGTCCGCACCGAAGGCTTTGCCGAGATGTGGGGCGAGGACGACCATTTCGTGATGACCGGAGAGGTGGTGGCGCATGAGGGCAGCCATGAGATCAGTCGGCGCACATGGCGGGAAGTGGTTCCGCGCGACTTCGTCTGACCGGGTCGGACGCGGCGATGGATTCAAAGGTTGTCGCGAGGGGAAAGAAGGGGTCTATTGCGCGCAAGGCCCTCGATAACGGTCGCAAGGACCGGGCCAGACCAGCAGGAGACGATGATGAACGACGACCTTTCCCGACTGATCGACGCAATCGACACCGCGCGCGACGAAGGCATGAGCCGCCGGTCTTTCCTCAACCGCACCGCCGCTGCCGGGGCCGTCGCAGCATTCGGCGGCACGGCGACAATGGCGCTGGCGCAAGGCACGCCAAAGCAGGGCGGCACGCTGCGCATGGGCATGGGCGGCGGCGCAACGACCGACACGCTCGACCCGGCGCTCGCAGCAAACCAGGTGTCGTTCGCGGTCAACTACGAGTGGGGCGATCCGCTGGTCTATGTGACGCCAGACGGCAAGATCGAACCGCGTCTGGCCACGTCCTATTCCTCGAACGAAGAAGGCACGGATTGGACGTTTCCGATCCGTCAGGGCGTCAAGTTCCATGACGGCAGCGACATGAGCGCCAAGGACGTGGTCGCTACCTTCGAGCGCCATTCCGACAAGGATTCGAAGTCCGGCGCGCTCGGCGTGATGCAGGGGATCAAGGCGATCCGGCAGGACGGCGAGTCGGTTGTCGTCACGCTGAAGGATGCGAATGCCGACCTGCCCTTCCTGCTGTCGGACTATCACCTGATGATCCAGCCCAACGGCGGCAAGGATGCGCCGAACGCAGGCATCGGCACCGGCACCTACAAGATCGTCAGCGCCGAACCCGGTGTGCGCTATGCCTTCGAGAAGAACCCCGACGACTGGGACAAGACGCGCGGCCATTACGACAAGGTGGAGATCATCGTCATCAACGACGCGACCGCGCGCACCTCGGCGCTGCAATCGGGTCAGGTCGATGCGATCAACGCAATCGACCCCAAGGTGGCGAAGCTTCTCGACCGTGTGCCGGGCGTTATGGTGACGCATGTAGCGGGGCGCGGACAATACGTCTTCCTCATGCATTGCGACACGGCACCTTTCGACAACAACGATCTTCGCCTCGCGCTGAAATACGCGATCAAGCGGCAGGAGATGGTGGACAAGATCCTCGATGGCTTCGGCACGATCGGGAACGACACACCGATCAACGCGGCCTATCCGCTGTTCACACCGCTGGAACAACAGTACGAGTTCGACGCGAAGAAGGCGGCGGAACATTACAAGGCGTCCGGTCACGATGGGTCGCCGATCGAACTTCTGGTTGCGGACGTGTCGTTTCCGAGCGCGGTCGATGCGGCGTCGCTGTTCCAGCAATCCGCCAAGGAAGCGGGTATTCCGCTGTCGATCAAACGGGTGCCGAATGATGGATATTTTTCCGATGTGTGGAACGTGAAGCCGTTCTGCGCGAGCTACTGGGGCGGGCGTCCGGTGCAGGATCAGATGTGGTCCACGGCCTATCTGTCGACCGCTGACTGGAACGACACACGCTTCAAGCGGCCGGAGCTTGACAAGCTGATCCTCGAGGCGCGCGGCGAAACCGATATCGCAAAACGCACCGAGCTTTACTATCAGATCGGCAAGCTGGTGCATGACGAGGGCGGCACGATCTGCCCGATGTTCAATGACTTTGTCGATGCACATACGGACAAGATCATGGGCTGGGTCGAGGATCCGAACTACGAACAGATGGGCGGTCTCTTGTCGGCGCGAACCTGGTTCGCCTGATCGACACCAGCCACCTGCATCAATCTGCCCTTTCCGACGCTTCCGCAGCGTCGGAAAGGGCGGCATCTGCGGGCGACCGTTGTGGAGCAGCGGCACCCAAGAAAGGGCGAGCCGCGCGCGATAAGTGTTGCTCCACGCCATAAAGCGAGGTTTATTGATCCT
The DNA here is from genome assembly GCA_038233815.1 of Rhodobacterales bacterium. Classification (GTDB taxonomy): domain Bacteria; phylum Pseudomonadota; class Alphaproteobacteria; order Rhodobacterales; family Rhodobacteraceae; genus JBBSVE01. Next base: position 14,489 of record JBBSVE010000007.1, on the reverse strand, counting down.
CGAATCAATAAAAAAGCCGCATAGTACTGCTCGGTTCGGGCTTGTCGTGACGGCGGAACTCACAGGGGAGAATGCCATGAACGACGACCTTTCCAGACTACTCGCTCGGATCGACGCGGGTCTGACGCGCCGAGGCTTTCTAGGCACCAGCGTCGCGGCGGGTGCTGTGGCAGCCCTCGGCACGCAGGCCCGGGCGGAGGGCGCGCCCAAGCAGGGCGGCACTCTGCGCATGGGCCTCGGCGGGGGGGAGACGACAGACACGCTCGATCCCGCGCTGTCGGACAGCCCGGTTCCCAACGCCGCGACCTACACCTGGGGCGACACGCTTACGGAGATCACGCCGGACGGGGACGTTGCCGGGCGTCTGGCCGAGGATTTCTCCCCCAACCAGGACGGCTCGGTCTGGACCTTCAAGATCCGCAAGGGCGTGAAGTTCCACGACGGGAGCGATATGACGCCCGCCGACGTGGTAGCGACCTACCAGCGCCATTCCGACAAGGATTCGAAGTCTGGCGCGCTGGGAATCATGGAGGGGATCAAGGATCTCACCGTCGACGGCGACACGCTGGTGATGGCGCTGAAGACCGGGAATGCCGACCTGCCCTACCTGCTGGCCGACTATCATCTCGTCATCCAGCCCAATGGCGGCAAGGACAATCCCACCGCCGGGATCGGCACCGGCCCCTACAAGGTCACGAGCTTCGAGGCCGGCGTGCGCTATGCCTACGACAAGAACCCCGACGACTGGAGGAAGGACCGCGGCTACTACGACAAGGTGGAGACCATCGTCATCAACGACGCCACCGCCCGGACCTCTGCGCTGCAGTCGGGTCAGGTCGATGTCATCAATCGTGTCGACCCGAAGGTGGCCAAGCTGCTGAGCCGCGCCCCCGCGATCACCGTGACCGACGTGCCGGGACGCGGGCAGTATATCTTCATAATGCACACGAACACCGCGCCCTTCGACAACAAGGATCTGCGGCTCGCGCTGAAATACGCGATCAAGCGGCAGGAGCTGGTGGACAAGATCCTCAACGGCTACGGCACGATCGGGAACGACTCGCCGATCAACTCGGCCTATCCGCTCTTCACGCCGATGGAGCAGCGCGAGTATGACACCGCGAAGGCCGCCGAGCACTACAAGGCCTCGGGCCATGACGGATCCCCGATTGAACTGCTAGTGGCCGACGTGGCCTTTCCGGGCGCTGTCGATGCGGCGTCCCTGTTCCAGCAATCGGCCAAGAACGCAGGCATTCCCCTCAAGATCAAGCGCGTACCCGATGACGGCTACTGGTCCGACGTATGGAACATCAAGCCCTTCTGCGCCAGCTATTGGGGCGGGCGGCCGGTGCAGGATCAGATGTGGTCCACGGCCTATCTCTCCACCGCCGACTGGAACGACACGAAGTACAAGAATCCCGAACTGGACAAGCTGATCCTAGACGCGCGGTCGGAGACGGATACCGAAAAGCGCAAGGATCTCTACCACCAGATCGGCGAGATCGTGAACGAGGATGGCGGCCTGATCTGCCCGATGTTCAACGATTTCATCGACGCGCAGTCCGTAAAGGTGATGGGCTGGCTCGAAGATGCGAACGGCGAGCTGATGGGCGGATACCTGTCGCAAAAGACATGGTTCGCGTGATCGGTTGATGCACCCGGTCGTAAAACTCGTGGCCCAGCGGCTCGCGCTGGGCGTGCTCCTGCTGCTCGCCGCGTCGGTGCTGATCTTCATCGGCACGCAGATCCTGCCAGGCGACGTGGCGCAAAGCATCCTCGGCCAGTCCGCGACGCCGCAAAGCCTCGCCAATCTGCGCGCCGAGCTGGGGCTCGATGTACCTGCACCCCTGCGTTATCTGCACTGGCTCTGGGCCGCGCTGCACGGCGATCTGGGCGTGGCGCTGACGAACGGTCAAGACATCGCGGAGGCGATGGGCAAGCGGCTTGGCAACACGCTGTTCCTCGCCGTTACGGCGGCGGTGATCGCGGTGCCGCTGGCGATCCTGCTCGGCCTCCTCGCGGTGCGCTATCAGGGGCGCTGGCCGGACCGGCTGATCTCCACCGTGACGCTCGCCACCGTTTCGGTGCCGGAGTTCCTGCTGGGCTACATCGCGGTCTATTTCCTGTCGGTGAAGTTCCGCCTCTTTCCGTCGCTCGCAACGGTCTACGATTCGATGAGCTTCGGCGAGAAGCTTTATGCCATCTCGATGCCGGTGCTTGTCCTCGTGCTCGTGGTGCTCGGCCACATGATGCGGATGACGCGTGCGGCGATCCTGAACGTGATGCAATCGGCTTATGTGGAGACGGCGGAGCTGAAGGGCCTGCGCCCCTTCACCATCATCGCCCGCCACGCCTTTCCGAACGCAATCGCGCCGGTCGTCAACGTGGTGATGATCAACCTCGCCTATCTGGTCGTCGGCGTGGTGGTGGTGGAGGTGGTGTTCGTCTATCCCGGCATGGGGCAGTATCTGGTGGACCATGTGGCGAAACGCGACGTGCCGGTGGTGCAGGCCTGCGGGCTGGTGTTCGCCGCCGTCTACATCGGGTTGAACCTGATCGCCGACGTGGTGTCGATCCTCGCCAACCCCCGGCTGAGGCACCCGAAATGATGCGCATCCCGCCCTCCGCCCTGATCGGGCTCTTCTTCACCGCGCTCTATTTCGGCGCCGCGATCTTCGCCTCGTGGATCGCCCCCTACGGCATGGCGCAGATCGTCGGCGACAGCTGGGAGCCGTGGAGCAACGCGCACCTTCTGGGCACCGACAGCATCGGGCGCGACCTCCTGAGCCGGATGATCTACGGCGGGCAGACCACGATCTTCATCGCCGCCGCCTCGACGGTGCTGTCGTTCGGCCTCGGCTCCATCCTCGGCTTCACGGCGGCCGTCTCCGGCGGCTGGATCGATCAGGTGCTGAGCCGTATCATCGACCTGATGATGTCGATCCCGTCGCTGATTTCCGCCCTTGTGGTGCTGTCGGTGATGCCGGTGTCGATCCCGGTCCTGATCGTGGTGATGGGCATTCTCGACAGTACCCGCGTCTTCCGCCTCAGCCGCGCCGTGGCCGTGGATATTACCGTGATGGACTATGTGGAGGCCGCCCGCCTGCGGGGCGAGAAGCTCATCTGGATCATCTTCCGCGAGATCCTGCCCAACGCGCTGTCGCCGCTCGTCGCGGAAATGGGCCTGCGCTTCATCTTCGCGGTGCTCTTCATCTCCACGCTGTCGTTCCTCGGCCTCGGCGTGCAACCCCCCCTCGCCGACTGGGGCGGCATCGTGAAGGAGAACAAGGAGGGCATCGTCTACGGCATCCCCGCAGCGCTCGTCCCCGCGGTCGCCATCGCCACGCTCGCCATCTCCGTGAACCTCGTCGCGGACTGGGTGCTCAATCGCACCACCAGCCTCAAGGGAGGGCGCGGCTGATGCTGCTGGAGATCAAGGGCCTGAAGATCGAAGCCACCGCCTATCCGCCCGGCGAGGCGCCCGTCGACATCACCATCGTGGAGGGCGTGTCGGTCTCCGTCGAGGCGGGTAAGGTGCTGGGGCTGATCGGCGAATCCGGGGCGGGCAAGTCGACCATCGGGCTGTCCTCCATGGCTTACGGCCGCGGCGGGGTGCGGATCACGCAAGGGCAAGTCATGCTCAACGGCCGCGACATCCTGAAGGAAGGCACCGGCGGGCTCAGAAAGCTGCGCGGGCGTGAGGTCACGTACGTCGCGCAATCCGCGGCCGCGGCCTTCAACCCGGCGAAAAAGCTGATGGAGCAGGTGATCGAAACCACGCTCCATCACGGTCTGATGTCAAAGGCGGAGGCCGAGGCCCGCGCCGTCACCCTCTTTCGCCGACTCGGCCTGCCTGATCCCGAAACGATTGGCGGGCGCTATCCGCATCAGGTGTCCGGCGGCCAGTTGCAGCGCGTGATGACAGTGATGGCGCTCTGCCCCAAGCCCGACCTCGTGGTCTTCGACGAACCCACCACCGCGCTCGACGTGACCACCCAGATCGAGGTTCTGGCGGCGATCAAGGAAGCCATCATCGACACCGGCGTAGCCGCCCTCTACATCACCCACGATCTGGCCGTCGTGGCACAGGTCGCCGACCACATCCTCGTCCTGCAAAACGGCGCGCGGGTCGAATACGGCACCACCGACCAGATCATCAACGCCCCGCGACAGGCCTACACCAAGGCGCTCGTCTCCGTCCGCTCCATCGAGCATGAGGAGAAGGGCGCGGCTCCCCCGGTCCTGTCGGTGAAAGACATCACCGCCCGTTACCGGGGCACCGATTTCGACGTGCTGAGCAACGTCACCGTCGATCTGCCGGAGGCTCAGACCCTTGCCATCGTGGGCGAAAGCGGGTCGGGCAAATCCACCCTGGCACGCGTCATCACAGGCCTCTTGCCCCCTTCAGGGGGAGAAATTACCTTTGCGGGCCGCACCCTCGCGCCCGATTTCAACAACCGCAAGCGCGACGACCTGCGCGAGTTGCAGATGATCTACCAAATGGCCGACGTGGCGATGAATCCACGACAGACCGTCGGCACCATCATCGGCCGCCCGCTGGATTTCTACTTCGGCCTGCGCGGCGCCGAGAAGAAGCAGCGCATACAGCAGCTTCTCGACGAGATAGAAATGGGCAAGGGCTTCCTCGACCGCTACCCTGCCGAGCTGTCCGGCGGCCAGAAGCAGCGCGTCTGCATCGCCCGCGCGCTGGCCGCGAAACCGAAGCTCATCATCTGCGACGAGGTCACCTCCGCTCTCGACCCGCTTGTCGCCGACGGCATCCTGAAGCTCCTCCTCAACCTCCAGAAGGTGGAGAAGGTGGCCTACCTCTTCATCACCCACGACTTGGCGACGGTGAAAGCCATCGCCGACAGCATCGCCGTGATGTATCGCGGCCGCGTCGTCCGCTACGGCCCCAAGTCCGAGGTTCTGACCCCCCCTTTCGACGATTACACCGACCTCCTGCTGTCCTCCGTGCCGGAAATGAAGATAGGCTGGCTCGAAGACACCCTCGCCCACCGCACAATGGAAGCCGCCGGCAACTGATGCCCCACTTTTTCTGTCTGGAAATATCCCCGCCGGAGGCTCCAACTCCGGCCAAAGGCGCGGCCCCGACATGACAAAACTCCTGCTCATCATCCTCGACGGCGTCCCCTACGCCAACTGGCGCCGCCTCTTCGGCAATCTCGAAGGCTGGGTCGCGCGCGGCGAGGCGCAGGTCTGGAAGATGCGCGCCGTCCTGCCCTCCACCTCCGCCTCCTGCTACGCCTCGATCCACACCGGCACCCCGCCCCAGACCCACCGCACCTGGGGCAACGAGGCCGTCCACCGCATCGACTCCCCCGACATCTTCTCCGAAACCCGCCGGGCCGGTGGCACCACCGGCGCCGTGGCGCACAGCTTCTGGTCGGAATTTTTCAACCGCACCCCCTTCGATCCGGTCCGCGACGTTGAGTATGACGAGCCCGACAGCGCCGCGATCAACCATGGCCGCTTCCACACCATGACCGGCTACAACCTGATCAACCAGACGACGCCCGCAGACCCAGACCTCTTTGCGACCCTCACGATGCTGACCGAACGCTTCGATCTCACCTACGGCATGCTCCACACCTGCACGCTCGACAGCATGGGCCACCGCTTCGGCCATGAGTGCCAGGAGATGGACCACGCCTGCGCCGTAATGGACGCGCAGCTCGCCCCCTATATCAACCGCTGGCGGAATACGGGCTACGAGGTGATCGTGACCGCCGATCACGGTCAATCCGCGCGCGGCCACCACGGCGGCGCAGGCGAGGATCAGCAGGATTTCGCACTCTACTATTTCGGCGACGCGACCGGCCCCGAGCCTGACGACCTCCTCGACCAGCTCGCCCTCGCCCCAACGATCCTGACCCGGCTCGGCATCCCCGTGCCCGATACCATGACCGCGGGATCGTTCCTCACGACCTGACCCGAAACCGCTTTTTCCGTCCCTCAAATATCCCGGGGGGTGAATGAGCCGCGAGGCTCAGAGGGGGGCAGCGCCCCCCCTGCCCCACACCCCCCCCGCCAGCCCGGAACGCGCGTCTCAGCGAAGGCCCGCGCACCCTCCAGCTGATCCTCGGATGAATACAGCCGGTCCACCGACGGCATCTGCCGCTTGGTGACCCGGTTCAGCGCATCCTGAAACCGCATTGCCTCTGCCTCGCGCACGACCTCCTTGATTGCGGCATAAACGAGCGGCGGTCCGTCCTCCAGCATCCGTGCCAGATCCCACGCTTTCTCCAGCAGCTCCCCCGGCGCGCAGATCTCGCGCAGCAACCCCAAGCGCAATGCCTCCTCCGCGTCGAACCAGCGCCCGGTAAGCAGCAGGTCCATCGCCACATGATAGGGAATGCGCTTGGGCAGTTTGATCGAGGCCGCATCCGCGACCGTCCCCGACCGGATCTCCGGCAGCGCGAAGGTCGCAGTGTCCGACGCGAGGATCAGGTCGCACGACAGCGCCAGTTCCAGCCCCCCGCCGCAGCAGATCCCGTTCACCGCCGCGATCACCGGCTTCAGAAGGTTCGGAAGTTCCTGCAATCCGCCGAACCCACCGACACCGTAGTCGCCATCGACCGCATCCCCGGTGGCCGCCGCCTTCAGATCCCACCCGGGGCAGAAGAATTTCTCGCCCTCCGCCCGCAGGATCGCCACGCGCAAGCCCTCGTCGTCGCGGAAATCGCGGAACACCTCGCCCATGATCCGGCTGGTCGCGAGGTCGATCGCGTTGGCCTTCGGCCGGTCCAGCGTCACCTCCAGCACGGCCCCCTCGACCCGCGTGCGGATCGGCCCCTCGGTCAGCATCTTCATGTCCTGTCCTTTCGTATCAGCGCATCCACCGCGACCGCCCCCGTCTCGCACACCAGCACCGGGTTGATCTCGACCTCCAGCAGCGTTGGATCTTCGACGATCCAGTCCGCAAGCTCTACGACCATCGAGACGAGGGCCGCCACATCCGCCACCGGCCGGCCCCGGAACCCGTCCAGCAGCGGCCAGAGCCTGAGCCGCCGCAGTCCCGCCTCGACCTCCGAAGCAGTCACCGGCAGGATCAGCGTCACCGTATCGTCCAGAAGCTCCGCCATCACCCCGCCCGTGCCCAGCGTCAGCGTCACCCCATATATCGGATCGCGCGACAGCCCCACGATGACCTCCGCCACAGCGCCGCGCACCATCTCCTCGGCCAGATAGCCCGTCGCTCCCGGCATTTCCGCCTGCCCGTCAAGCGTGGCAAGCCCCAACCGCACCGCCCCCGCCTCGGTCTTGTGCGCGAACCCGAGCCCCTTGAGCACGAGCGGCGCCGAAAGATCGCCCGCCCGCTCGCGCAACGCGAGAAGCGTCGGCGCCGACACCCCTCTGGGAAGGGAGATCCCGCGCGCGGCCAGCATCGCCTTGGCCGCCGCCTCGTCGATGACACTGCCGTCCGAAACCGCACGCACCGACCCTCGCGCGAGCGGCCGCCATCCCGGATCTGCGGAGCCCGTCTGCGCCGCCCGGATCGCTCCGAATGCGGCTTCGATCCCCATGAGAGGCACGATCCCGCGATCCAGCATGGCAATGGCCGTCGTCTCGTCAAAATTCTCCGGCAGCGATGACACGGGAAACGCGGGCTTGCCGGTCATCCGCGCGGCCGCCTCGATCGCATCGAGGGCGGGCTGGTAGGAGGCCGTCTCGCATCGGTCGGAGCGGGGCGGATCGATGATGAAGAGGCCCGCGTCATAGCCTGCCAGCATCTTCGCGAAGACATCCGTGGTACGCGGCCCGTCGCCCCAGATGAACGTGTGATAGTCGAGCGGATTGGCAATCGCCACCAGGGGACCGAGCACCGCGCCCAGCCCCGAACGCTGGGCCTCGGTCGGTGGCGGAAAGTCGAGACCCAGCGCCGCCCCGAGATCGGCTGCAAGCCCCGCCTCCCCCCCCGAACAGGACAGCGAACAGAGCCTCCGCCCCAGACCCGGCCCATGAACATGAAAGATCTTCAGCGTTTCAAGAAGCTCCGGCAGGGTCGCTACCTCCGCCACGCCGATCCGGCGCAGATAGGCCGAGGAGGCGACGCCACTGCCTGCCATCGACGCGGTATGCGACACGGCGGCACTGCGGGAGGCCTCCGTCTTGCCCGATTTCAGACAGACCACGCCCTTCCCCGCCTGCCGCGCACGTTCAGCGAAATCGGCAAAAGCAACGGCGTCGTCGAACCCCTCGACATAGAGCCCGATCGCCGTGACCCGCTCATCCTCCAGCAGCGCGCTCGAAAGCTCGGCCAGCCCGACCTGCGCCGCATTGCCAAGACAGGCCACGTAAGCGACCGGCAACCCCCGTGCCTGCATCGAGAGATTGATCACGACGTTCGAAGACTGCGAGACGATCGCCACGCCACGGTCCACCCGGCGCCCACCATGCTGATCCGGCCATAGCAACGCCCCGTCGAGATAGTTGATGACACCATAACAATTCGGCCCGAGGATCGGCATCGCACCCGCCGCCGCCACGAGCCGCGCCTGCAATCCGGTATCGCCGGTCTCTCCCCACCCGGCGGCAAAGCAGATGGCCCCCCCCGCCCCCATCGCGGCAAGTTCAGCCACTATATCAAGGGTCGCATGGCGATTGACCCCGATGAATGTCGCATCGGGCGGCGCGGGCAGCTCATCGAGAGACCGATAGGTCTGCACGCCCGCAATCTCGGATCGTGTTGGATGAACGGGCCACAGGCTCCCGCGATATTGCATCTTGGACGCTTGATCTATGAGATTGGTAGCCCAACCCGAGCCTAGAACGGCTATCGACGTAGGACGCAATAAACGGCTCAGATCTCTCATCATCCGAGCTCTCGCAGATCCACACGCCGTGGGGGGGCGTCTGCCCCCCCAGTCCCCCCCGAGGATATTTGGAGACAGAAAAAGAAAGCGATGATCAGGAGGTCAGCGCCTCGTTCCACAAAGAAGAACGAGGCGCCTTTTCCCGTCACGGTCATCGGCGTCCCCGCCTGTACCGTTCTCGCATCGTGGCATATCGAGGTTAACACTTCGTTCCCTTTTTTCTGTCCGAAAGTATCCTCGGGGGGGAGGCGCGGGACGCGCTGTGGGGGGCAGAAGGCCCCCCTGCCTCCATCAGCCGCCGCGCGCGCGCAGAAGTTGGCGCGAGATGATATGCCGCTGGATCTCCGACGTGCCTTCCCAGATCCGTTCCACGCGGGCATCGCGCCAGATGCGCTCCAGCGGAAGATCGTCCATCAAGCCCATTCCGCCGTGGATCTGGATCGCTTCATCCGCCACCATCGCCAGAACCTCGCTTGCCTTGAGCTTGGCCATCGACATGTCCGCTTCGGTCACCGTGCCCTGATCGAACCGCCAGGCCGCCTCCCAGGTTAGCAGTTCGGCTGCCTTCAGCTCCGTCGCCATATCGGCCAGCTTGAAGGATACGCCCTGGAACTTGCCGATGGTCTGGCCGAACTGGCGCCGTTCGGCGGCGTAGTCCACAGCCAGCCCCAGTGCGCGGTCCGCCCGACCAATGCAAGTGGCTGCGACCTGCAGGCGGGTCGCGCCCAGCCACGTGTTGGCAACCTCGAAACCCTTGTGCGGCTCGCCCAGAATCTGGCTCGCGGGGATGCGGCAGTCGTCGAACTCGAGCACTGAATTGGTGTAGCCGCGGTGACTCACGTTGCGGTAGCCGTCGCGGATCGTGAAGCCCTTGGTGCCCTTGTCCACGAAGAAGGCGGTGATCCGTTTCTTCGGACCGCGCGGTGTTTCCTCCTCGCCGGTCGCCATGAAAGCGATGGTGAAATCGGCGAGGTCGGCGTGGGAGATGAAATGCTTGGTGCCGTTCAGCACCCAGTCGCTGCCGTCCTTTCGCGCCGAGGCGGTCATGCCGCGCAGGTCCGAACCCGCGCCCGGCTCGGTCATGGCGAGGCAATCCCATTTCTCGCCCCGGATGCAGGGGTAGAGGTATCGCTCCCGCTGCTCGGGCGTTCCGGCCAGAAGGATGTTGGAGGGACGTGCCACGCAGGTCCAGTGCAACGCATAGTTTGCGCGCCCGAGTTCGCGCTCATAGAGCAGCCATGTCAGCGTATCGAGGCCCGCACCGCCGACCTCCTCGGGCATGTTGGCGGCGTAGAGCCCGGCCTCCATTGCCTTGGCCTGGATCTCGCGGACCAGATCCATGCGCAGGACGCCGGTGCGCTCGACCTCCGCCTCGTGCGGATAGAGCTCCGCCTCCACGAAGGCGCGGGTGGTCTCCACGATCATGCGCTGCTCATCGCTCAGCCCGAAATCCATCACGCTTTCCCCCGTCCGACATGGCGGCCCGCGCCTTCGGGCACAGGCAATTGCGCATGACCCCGCGCGATCGGCATCAGCCGGTCCAGAATGGTTCCGGGCGCCGCGCAGACCTTGCCCGGACCCATCTCCACATGCAGGAGCATCTGTTCCACCGTCGCCACCGGCACCTCGTCCTTCAGGATGCGGACGAAGACGTGCAGCCGCTTTTCGTCCGCAGACAGGATCTGCACCGTCCCGGTCAGCGCGTCGCCCGCTTTCGCCTCGCCCTTGTGGAGGATATGCGTCTCCGCCGTATAATAGCTGAAGCCGCCCCGCACATAATCCACGTCCGCACCGATTAACCGCAGGAACGCATCGACCGTTTCAGACGAGGCAAAGAGATAGCGGCTCTCCGTCATGTGGCCGTTGTAGTCGATCCAGCCCGGCAACACCTGCATCCGCGCCAGCGCCATCGGGCCTGCGGTGTCGGGCATGGCATCGGCCACGACCTTGCGCCTTCGCGCGTCATGCTCCCGCAGCACCCGTCCCGCACCCCAGTCGCGGTCCTTCAGCACCCGCAGGAAGCCCACGAGGTTGCCGTCGCGGATCCGCTCCAGCTCCCGGATCGAATGGTGGCCGGACTGGGCGTCGGACTGGCCCGCGATCAGATCGACCAGCTCGTCATTGAACTCCGGCACATCCATGAGCTTCGTCCACGGCCATTTCAGCGCGGGGCCGAACTGCGCCATGAAATGCTTCATCCCCGCCTCGCCGCCCGCCACGCGGTAAGTCTCGAACAGACCCATCTGACCCCAGCGCAGACCGAAGCCCATACGGATCGCCTCGTCGATCTCCTCCGTCGTGGCCACGCCGTCCTTCACAAGCCACAAAGCCTCGCGCCAGACCGCCTCGAGGAAACGGTCCGCGATATGGGCGTCGATCTCCTTGCGCACATGTAGCGGGAACATCCCGATCGCGCGCAGCGTGTCCTTCACGCCCTCGATAACCGCAGGGTCCGACACGGGCGACGGCACGACCTCTGCCAGCGGCAGCAGGTAGACCGGGTTGAACGGATGCGCCACGAAGATCACCGCCGGGTTCGCCGCCCCCTCCTGCAACTGCGAGGGCTTGAAACCAGAGGTGGAGGAGCCGATCGGCGTGTCGGGACAAGATTGCTGGATCTGCGCCAGAACGCGGTGCTTGAGGTCGAGCCGCTCCGACACCGACTCCTGAATGTAGTCGGCACCCTCCACAGCTTCGGTGATCGTATCGGCAAAGGTCAACCGCCCCTCGTCCGGCATCGGCAGATCCGACAGCGCCGGCAGAGAACGCCGCGCGTTGGCCATCACCTCGCCCATCTTCCGCTCCGCCTCAGGGTCGGGATCGAACACCGCGACGTCCCAGCCGTTCAGCAGGAAGCGCGCGGCCCAGCCGCCACCGATGACGCCGCCGCCGATGATTGCCGCCTTCATACCGGGGCCCTCTTGTCCAGTTTCAGCCGCTCGCGCACCTCCGCGGGCGTGATGACCCGCGCGCCGATCGCCTCGACGATGCCCACGGCCCGCTCCACCAGCTGCGCATTGGTGGCAAGCGCACCCTTCCCGAGCCAGAGGTTGTCCTCCAGCCCCACCCGCACGTTGCCCCCGGCCAGAACGCTGGCCGCGACATAGGCCATCTGGTTCCGGCCTAGCCCGAAGCCGGAGAAGTGCCAGTCCGGCGGCACGTTGTTCACCATCGCCATGAAGGTGTTGAGGTCGTCCGGCGCCCCCCACGGCACCCCCATGCAAAGCTGCACCAGAACCGGCGCGGGGATCACGCCCTCGCGCACGAGTTCCTTGGCGAACCACAGATGCCCGGTGTCGAACGCCTCGATCTCAATCCGCACGCCGCTTTCCGTTATCCGCGCGCCCATGTCGCGCAGCATCCCCGGCGTGTTGACCATCACGTAATCGGCCTCGGCGAAGTTCATCGTGCCGCAGTCGAGCGTGCAGATCTCCGGTCGGCACTCGACCACATGGGCCACCCGCTCCTCTGCCCCCGCCATGTCGGAGCGCGGGGACGCTGCCATCCGCGCCGTCCCGTCAAAAAGCAGATCCCCGCCCATCCCGGCGGTGAGGTTCAGGACCACGTCGGTCGCCGCATCCCGCACCCGCTCCGTCACCTCGCGGTAAAGCCGCAGGTCCCGCGACGGAGCCCCCGTCTCAGGGTCGCGCACATGGCAATGGACGACCGCCGCCCCGGCCTTGGCGGCCGCGATGGCGCTCTCGGCGATCTGCTGGGGGGAGCGGGGGACATGCGGGCTGCGATCCTGCGTCCCGCCCGATCCGGTCACGGCACAGGTGATGAAGACCTCACGGTTCATGGCTAGCGGCATGGCAATCTCCCTCGGACAGGTCGCACGATAGCACCATGGACGACGGACGCCTGTCGATCTACGAAGGAATGATGACGATTCCCGCAACAATTTTCGCACCCGCGACCGGGCCCTTGACCATCGCCGTCCTCGTGCTGCCCCGCGCCTCGATCCTCGAGGTCGCGGGCATCCTGGACCCGATGCGCGCCGCGAACCGGCATCTGGGGACGGAGGCGTTCCACTGGCGGATCGTGTCGCCCGAAGGCGCGGCCGTTCCCCTCACCTGTGGCATCGAACTGCCCTCCGGCGGCGGGCTCGCGGCAGCCCGCGACGCCGACGCGCTGATCGTGATCGCGGGCTACGAGCAGACCACCGGCGCGACGCCTGCGCTGATCCGGACCCTGGCCCACATGGCGCCTGGGTTCCGCGCCATCGGCGGGATCGACGCGGGCCCTTGGGTGATGGCCCGCGCAGGTCTTCTGAACGGTCACCGCGCCACCATCCACTGGGAGGATGCGGAGGATTTCGCCGCCCGCCACCCCGCCATCGAGGTGCTGCCCAACCGCTACGTGATCGACCGCTCCCGTTTCACTGCCGCGGGTGCGGGCCCGGCCGCCGACCTGATGCACCACCTGATCGGAACGCGCCACGGCCCGGTCCTTGCCCGTCAGGTCGCGGCATCCTTCCTGACGACCCCGCAGGCCGGGTCGGAGCCGCAGACCACAGCCACGCCGCGCCGCCTCGATCCCCGGACCGCCGCCGCCGTGGCCCGGATGGAACGGCTGCTCGATGCGCCCGAACCCGCCGCCCGCACCGCCGCCGCCGTCGGCCTCTCTCCCCGCCATATGGAAACGCTGTTCCGCCGTGCCCTCGGCACAACCCCCGGCGCCTACGCCCTCTCGCTCCGCATAGCCGCCGCCCGCCGCATGGTTGAGGATACCCACCATCCGCTGGCCGAGATCGCCCTGCGCACCGGCTTTTCCTCCCCCAGCAGCCTCAGCCGCGCCTTTCGCCGCGCTTACGGCGCAGCCCCCGGAACCCTCCGCAAATCCTGACCCTTTTTCTGTCCAAAAATATCCTGGGGGAGCGCGGAACGCGCGGGGGCAACGCCCCCTACGCCACCTCCAGCAATCCCCGCCCCTTCAGCAAAGGCTCAACCCCCGGCATCCGCCCCCGGAACGCGGTATAAAGCGCTTCCGCCTCCTGCGACCCGCCCGCCGACAGGATGAACCGCTCCAGCCGGGCCGCCACCTCAGGGTCGAACGCGTCGCCCGCCTCCTCGAAGGCCGCGAAGGCGTCGGCATCCATCACCTCGGACCACATGTAGCTGTAATAGCCTGCCGAATAGCCGTCGCCGGAGAAGATGTGCGCGAAATGCGGGCTTGCATGCCGCATACGGATCGCATGCGGCATGCCGATCTCCGCCAGCACACGGGCCTGTTCCGCCATCGGTTCGGCGGGCGCCACGCCATCGTGAAACGCCAGATCGACCAGCGCCGAGGCCACGAACTCCACCGTTGCGAAGGCCTGCCCGTAGGTCTTCGCCGCCAGCAAGCGCTCCGCCATCTCTGCAGGCATCGCCTCCCCCGTCTTCCAATGCCGCGCGTGTTTGGCCAGAACCTCCGGCACCTCCAGCCAATGCTCGAAGAGCTGGCTCGGCAGCTCCACGAAATCCCGCGCGACGGACGTGCCGGAAATGAACCCATAGGTCACGTCCGACAGCATCTGGTGGAGCGCATGGCCGAACTCGTGGAACAGGGTCCGCGCGTCGTCCCAAGACAGCAGCGCCGGATCGCCCTTGGCGAAATTGCAGACATTCACCACGATGGGCGCCACATCCCCGCCGAGCTTTCTTTGTGACC